>NZ_MUBM01000018.1 GCF_002154505.1 Streptomyces carpinensis
GATCTACAGCTGGAGTACTAGGCCGTTCACTGCCAGCCAGTCGACGAGTCGCTGCGGCGTGGGAATGCGCTCCACAGCGTCGCCACGACGCTCCGTCAGGGTCGCCGTGAAGCTGGTCGCTAGCACGTTGCCGAGGCGAAAGTCAGGGAACCCAGCATGCATGGAACCACCTTAGCTGGTTGCTCGCCGGGATGGAGGCATGCTAGAACCGCCTTAGACGGTTCGCTAAGGCCGTAGCCGGTTCCGCGATGGCCAGGAGGTCTCATGCCCCGTCCAACCAGCGACGTGCAAGCATTTGAAGCCCACGCAACTGACGCTGACCTCGACGATCTGCGCGCGCGACTGGCCGCGGCGCGGCTACCGGAGGCCGAGACGGTCTATCGCGCCGCGCCCGACCCTCGCCGATGGGAACAGGGCGTTCCTCTCGCCGACCTCATCGATGTCGTGAACTACTGGCGCACCGGGTACAACTGGCGGTCGTTCGAAGAACGCATTAACCGGATCGGCCAGTTCCGCACGACCATTGATGATCTGGGAATCCACTTCCTGCACCGCCGATCCGCGCGCACAGATGCCACTCCTCTGATCTTGACGCACGGCTGGCCAGGCAGCATTGCTGAGTTCATCGATGTAGTAGACGAGCTGGCAGATCCGAAAGATGCTGACGCGCCAGCGTTCCACGTCGTGGTTCCGTCGCTACCAGGCTTTGGTTACAGCGACAAGCCGGCCACCACCGGATGGGGAACCGAAAAGATCGCGGCCGCCTGGGTGGAACTGATGGGAAGGCTCGGCTACAGCAAGTTCGTAGCCCACGGCGGCGACTGGGGAGGTAATATCACCACGGTTCTCGCCGGCAGGTTCCCGGCGCACGTTCTCGGCATCCACACATTGTTCGCGGAGGCGCCTCCCGGGTTGACAACGGACGGGCTGACAGAGGTCGAGCGCAAGTGGACCGAGGAAACTCGCGATTTCTGGGGCCACCGCGCGGCGTACGCGAAGCAGCAGGCGACCCGACCGCAGACCATCGGCTACTCGCTCGTCGACTCACCGGTCGGGCTTCTTGCCTGGATCCTTGACAAGTTCGCCGAGTGGTCAGACACCGAAGATAGCCCGTTCGAGACGATTTCCAGAGACAGGATTCTTGACGACGTCACCCTGTATTGGCTGACGCGGACCGGCGCATCGGCGGCCCGCATTTACTACGAAAGCCACAACTCGCTGGACCCGGAACTTCGGGTCGACATCCCGTCAGCAATCAGTATGTATCCCCGCGACATCGAGAAGTGTCCGCGCCCCTGGGCACAGGAGCGGTACCGACAGATCGTCCGATGGAGGTCGCCCGAAAGCGGGGGACATTTCCCATCGCTGGAGGTTCCCGAGTACTTCGTCAAGGACCTGCAAGAAGGCCTCGCCGCAGTGCTGGCCGCTAATCGGTGAACGCGGCTGGGTGCCGGCACTCGATCACCGCCTGATCCGGCTCAAGGTGGTGTCCGACGTGTGGCATGCGGGCCCGCCCGGTCCGGTACGGGTACGCCACAGCCGGACGGACAGCACTGCAGCCGGCCGGCGCGGCACGGTGGTTCCGGGCCGGGTGCCGCGCGGCCAGGGCCTCGCAGGCGCGGCGCCAGTCGGCTGAGAGCTGCGCCAGACATGAGGAAAGGCCGCGTACTCCATGCCCACCATTGGGCTGTGAGTTTGTTTTTCTGGCCACGTCCGGATGGCGGGCCTCGCCCCTCCCGGTGGCCGGTGTCCTGTGCCATCGGCCGAAGTCCGGGTGCACTGGCCAGATACCCGGACTCGGCGCTGACCATCAGCTCCACCGTGGTGCCGGTGCGTCACCGGTCCCCCATCACCCCGCGTGCCGGCCCATCGGAACGAGGGCAGGCGCGGAGCATGCCCCATCGCTCCGCCCCGTCAGGGGAGGCGTTGGATGGCGATGAGGGCGGCATCGTCACCGAGGGGTCCGTGGGTGTGGTTCAGCAGGTCTTCGTGGACGTACCGGACGAGGTGTTCGGGGCCGCCTGTGCCGTCCCAGGCCGCGATCCGTTTGGTGAGCGGGTAGAAGGTGCCGTTCGGGTCGGGAGCCTCTATGACGCCGTCGGTGTAGAGGAGCAGGACGTCACCGGCCTCGAAGACGAAGGTCTCGACCGCGTACTGGTCTTCCGAGGGTGCGGTGATGCCCAGCGGGATGCCGGGACTGCTCGCTTCCAGGGTGCGGACGTGGCCGTTGCGCAGCAGCAGCGGCGGGGGGTGGCCGCAGCTGATCGTCTCCACCTGACCGTGGCCGTCGTGGAAGTCCAGGAGCAGCGCGGTCACGAAGGACTCGCCCGCCTCGGGGTCATCGTCGCCGGCGGCGGCCCAGCTCCAGTGCATGGCGTTTCCCAGGTCCATCACCAGGTGCAGCAGCGACAGATTGCGATAGGCGCAGCCGTGGAAGGCACCGAGCAGCAGGGAGGTGTCCTTGACGGCGGCCAGCCCCTTGCCCCGGACGTCACCGATGATCAACCGGGTCGCGCCGTTGGCACGGGTGGCCGCGTACAGGTCGCCGCCGATCTGCGCCCCCCTCTCCGCGGCAATGTAGTCGGTGGCCATGCGCAGCGACCCACAACGCCGGGGAAGCGGTCTTATCAGGACCTCCTGTGCAGCCGCTGCGACGGAGCGTGTCTGTGCGAGCTGCCGCTCGCGCAGATCACGCACGGAGCGCAGAGCGACCACGAACCCGGAGACCACCGCAATACCGATCAACTGAATCTGGAGCCCCGGAGTGATGCCGGTGCCCTCGATGACGGGGCCGATGACTTGGCCCGCCACGGCCAGGACACCCATGAGTCCCGTAAGGCGCGGGCCGGCGAAGGACGAGGTGACGGCAGGAGCGACGATCAACAAAGGACCCAGCTGGGAGTTCTTGTCGGTCAGGACGTCCGCGATCACGATCACAACGATCAGACCGAGCGGGATCACCAGGAGTGCGTGGCTCGCCTGCACGGCCGGACGTCTTTCCCCTGCATTCCGCTTCGCACGCATGTATCCCATGCTTGCACCCGGCGCCCGACGTGGCCGCCTCTGCCGTCGACGCCGGGTCCGCCGTGGTCGGGGTCGCCGGGTGGCGGGCGCGCCGTCCGGCTGTCCGTGGCCCGCAGGCAGCCGGCCGACGCCTCGGGGGAACGTCTTGCCGATCACGCGTCAAGACGTCCCCCCGGGACTGACCGGCCGATCACGGTAAGGCGGTTCAAGGACGCGACTCCCTCGGGAACCGAATTGATCACCCTGTGGTCGGTGTGAGTGAGTGGCTCGGTCGCCGCGTCGCCGCGCGAGGAGCCGGCCGGTCCGCTGGCTCGGCCCACCGGGGGCGCGGTCTGCCCCAGGTCGCGGGACGCCGGCCGTGCCCTTAGACCGGACACATGAGCAACAGCAGCGAACGGACCTACCACCCCGGCGAGATCGTCCCCGAGTCGGGGATCTACGAGTGCGACTGCGGACAGCACCAGTGGAGCACGGACGTCAAAGGGCACCGCTTCCCGCCGATGCACGAGGGGTGCAGCGGCAGCGGCTGGAAACTGAAGGCCGCCGCCCACCCCAGCTGACCGTCCAGGGCGCGGGATGCTTCTTCGTCCGCCGGTGGAGCCGATGCCGGCCCAGGCCGGCGACAGCCTGCCCCCGCCCGGCGCACTCCCCGGCGACCCGGTGTTCCAGCCGGAACGGGACGGTTCTCCGGACTCTCCGGGGTGTCCCATCCGGGTGCCCGATAGAGGGCTTCCTCGACTGTTTGTGTCGTGTATGGCGAGTTCTCGTTCGGCGATTGGGGCACCCCAGGGCGGGGCCGGAAGCGGCCTGCGGAACTCAGCCCGTTCACGGATGTCGAGAATGGGCCGCCCGCTCCGTCCTCGGTATACCGGTGGCCGCAAAGGGCCGCGCAACGCAGAGGGAGAACCGCCATGACGCTTCAGCGGATGGACAACGTCGGCATCGTTGTCGAAGACCTGGACGCCGCCGTCGCCTTCTTCACCGAACTGGGCATGGAGGTCGAAGGCAAGGCGCAGATCGAGGGCCTCTTCGCGGATCAGGCCGTCGGACTCGACGGAGTCCGCAGCGACATCGCGATGATGCGGACCCCGGACGGCCACGGCAAGCTGGAGCTCGCGCAGTACCACACCCCCGCGGCGATCGGCGACGGACCGCACAACCCGCCGCCGAACACGCTGGGCCTGCACCGGGTCATGTTCGCCGTCGACGACATCGACGACACCATCGCCCGCCTGCGCCCCCACGGCGCCGAACTAATCGGCGAGGTAGCGCAGTACAAGGACATCTACCGCCTCTGCTACCTCCGCGGCCCCTCAGGCATCATCCTCGCCCTGGCCGAACAGATCAGCTAACGGGCCCTTCACGCGGCCCCGGGCCCGTGCCGCTGCAGTCCCGCCGAGGCAACCTCATCCAGACCCGATTCCCGATCTCGTCCGCGCGGCTACCGCCCTGCCCGACGGCCTGGTCCTCGACGGTGAGCTGGTCGTCTGGCCGGCGAACAGCTGACCTTCGAGGCCCTGCGACGCCACGCTGCCTCCAGTGGCCGGACCGCCGCCCGGCTCGCCCAGGAGATGCCCGCCCATTTCGCCGCCTCGACGTCCTGCAGGCGGACAGGCACGAGCTGCTGCAGACGCCGTACGCCCGAGAGACGCGCCCGGCTGGAGACCCTGCTCGCCGGCCGCGAGCTGACCGCCCCGTCGACGCTGGGCCCCGAAACGACCGACGTCACCCTCGTACGGGAATGGCTCACCTCCTGGACCGAGGCCCCCGGCCTCGAAGCCTCGCCATCCGCGGCAGCCGGCCGCGCTGTCTCCCCGGCGCCCGCGCACTCATCAAGATCCGCCGCCGGAACACCACAAGGCCGCGATCTACCTCGCGGGCGATGCAGGCCGGAGGACTGCCGGGCCGGCCGGCCCCGGACGCAGGCCCCGGCGGGGACCCCGCTCACCTCACCCATCGGTCAGGACGCATACCGAGTCACCTTCGTCACACGGCACTTGAGGCCGCTGGGTGCCTTCGACAGGCCCACCGCCTTCTCGTTCGCCTTCTGGCCCGCGGCCAGGTTGTTCAGCGCCGCCGTGCCCTCGCTGGAGCGGACACCGGAAGCGCCGGTGAAATCGATCGAGACGATGTGGTCACTGGCCTTCGAGCTGTGGTTCTCGACCGCCGGCTCGACCTGCGGGAAGCCGCTCAGGTCATCGGCCGAGCACTTCATGATCGCCACGCCGTCGTCGGGCTTGTGCTCCTTCGCGGGGTTGGAGTCCGTCTGGGGGAATCCGAGTCCCCTGGCAACCTTCGGACCACAGAACGCGGCGGCCTGGACCAGACGCGAACCCTCGAACCGGCCGGTAAGCCCCCGAAGGGGTCGTCTGTCGGCGTTTTGACCGACCCTTGGGCAGACGATGCCCCTCGGAAAACCACGTGCGCCCGGCGGCCCTCGCCCGCTACCGTCCTCCATGTGCAGGTGCGCAGGCAGCGGCTACTTCTCCTGTCAAGAGCGTGACGCGGGTTCGAATCCCGCCGCCGGCCTCTCGCCGGTGTCGTCCAGCGGCCCAGGATGCGTATGTCGCCGTCGCCGACCTTGACCTCTGCACCTTCGGCACGAGCCGCCCGCCACGGGGGAGTCCAGGCGGGCGGCTTCGTCGCGCTCAGCCCACCCAACCGACGGCGTGAACCTCGATGCCGTCCGCGTACGTGGTGAACCCCACCCAGCAGCGTGACCCGTGATGTCGGACGTGCCCAGCGTGGCGACGATGAGATTGCGCGGCCGGCGGGCCGTACCGCGACCGAGCCGGACGAGAGGGGACAGGGCTTGACTTCCGCTCCACCGTCCTAAAGGGCGGGGATTCCTACCACGGTCGGCTGACCGTCTCGGTGGGTTCCTGCTTCAACGCGCTGCGCCGGTACGGGTACCGGTCTTACCTGCGCTCCACGGGCTGTCACGGCCAGTCCGGCCGCCTTGGCGACGTTGACCGCCGCGTTGATGTCTCGATCGAGGACGGCCCCGCACGCGCCACACGCCCATATACGGACGTGGAGGGGCTTGGGGTCGTCCTTGACGCCACAGGCCGAGCAGACCTGAGAGGTGGGCTCGAACCGGCCGATGCGGTGGAAGGAGCGGCCGAACTTGGCGGCCTTGTACTCCAGCATCGCGACGAACGCGGACCATCCGACGTCGTGCACGGACTTGGCCAGGTTGGTGCGGGCGAGGCCCTTGACCGCCAGGTCTTCCACTGCGACCGCTTGGCTTTCGCGGATCAGCCTGGTGGAGAGCTGGTGGTGGAAATCGCGCCGCGCATCGGCCACCCGTGCGTGAGCACGGGCGACGCGAAGCCTGGCCTTCTCCCTGTTCTTCGATCCCTTCGCCTTACGGCTGAGGGTCTGCTGAGCACGCTTGAGGCGCTTTTCAGCCCGGCGCAGGAAGCGCGGACTGTCGATCTTCGTCCCGTCCGAGAGGACCGCGAAGTGCCCCAGGCCGAGGTCTATACCGACCTCGCGTGCGACCGGCACAAGGGTCTCGGGTTCGCTCTCCACGACGAACGAACAGAAGTACCTTCCGCCGGCGTCCTTGATCACGGTCACCGCGGACGGCGTGGACGGCAGCGACCGGGACCATTTCACCCGCACGTCGCCGATCTTCGGCAAGCGCAGGTCACCGCCGGTCGTGATCGACCAGCGGGCGTTCGCGGTGAATCGTACGGACTGTCGGTTGTCCTGCTTGGACTTGAACCGGGGCTCGGCGAACTTCGGCCCGTTGCGGGTGCCGTTGAGGGAGGCGAAGAAGTTGAAAGTACGCAGTGTCCAGGTCCCGAAGGGACTGCTGCAAGACGACGGCGGAGACTTCGCCGAGCCAGGACCGCTCCTCGGTCTTCTTGGCCTCGGTGATGACCTGCTTGGACAGGTCCCCGATCTTCGGGTACGGCTTCCCCTGCTCGTGGGCGTCCTTGCGGATGCGCAACGCGTCATTGAACACGACGCGGGCGCACCCGAACGCCCTGGCCAGCGCGCTGCGCTGGGGCCCGTTCGGGTACAGGCGGAAGCTGTACCTCAACTGCATATCAATCACCGTACATACTGGTTTATGCCTGAGTACGGCAACATCAGAACTGGCCGACACTGCGCGTTCGCCCTTCACGCGCACTTGGTTTTCGTGACCAAGTACCGTCACAAGGTCTTCCGTGACGTCCACCTGCGGCGCATGGAGGAGATCATGCGGGCCGTGTGTGAGGACTTCGAAACCGAGCTGGTGGAGTTCAACGGCGAGAACAACCATGTCCACCTGCTCGTGAACTTCCCGCCCAAGGTGGCGATATCCAAGCTGGTCAACTCGCTCAAGGGTGTCTCCTCTCGGCGGCTGCGGCAGGAGTTCCCCGACCTCGTACGGCACTACTGGCATGCGCAACGCTTGTGGTCCGGCTCGTACTTCGCCGGATCGGCCGGAGGCGCCCCACTGTCGATCGTTCGGCAGTACATCGAGCAGCAGAACCGGCCGAGCTGACGGCCGCCATGGGTACGCGACAACCGTGCAGATCCGTGCCCACGGCCGAGGTCAGAGCGGCCTAAAGATTCGCTTCACCCTCGGGCTGAAGCCCGAGGCACTGCGAATGATGCCGGTAGCCCTTCCCTCCCCCGCCCGCGGTGTCGGGCTCAGTGAACGGAGAGCCCGCCGTCGACGAAGATCGCCTGCCCGGTGATGTAGCCGGAAGCGCGGCCGGCCAGGAACACCGCCGCGCCGGCGAAGTCCTCGGCCAGGCCGTTGCGCCCGACCATCGTGCGCGCGGCCAGCGCCGCCACCTTCTCCGGGTCGGACGACAGCCGCGTATTGAGCGGGGTCATGACGAAGCCGGGCACCAGCGTGTTGCAGGTGACGCCGTGCGGCGACCAGGCCTCGGCCTGCGAGCGGGCCAGGGACTCCAGCGCTCCCTTGGAGACCCCGTAGGCGCCGCTCTGAACGAACGCCCGGTGCGCCTGCTGGGAGGTGACGTGGATGATCCGTCCGAAGCCCCGTTCGGCCATGCCTGGCCCGAACCGCTGGCCCAGCAGGTAGGGCGCCTCCAGGTTCACCGCCATCGTGGCATCCCAGACCTCCTCGCCCAGCTCTCCCATCGGCGGCCGCAGGTTGATCCCGGCGCTGTTGACGAGGATGTCGGGCTCGCCGAACACCTCGGCTGCCTGCTCCGCCGCTGCGCGCACCCCGTCGCGGGTGCCCAGGTCGGCGCTCACCCAGGCCGCCCGGCAGCCGTCCGACGTCAGCTCCTCGACAGCGGCGGTCAGTTCCGGCTCCCTGCGCGCCACGATCACCACGCTCGCCCCCGCTCGCGCAAGAGCTCCGGCGATGGCTCGGCCGATGCCGGAACTGCCGCCCGTCACCACGGCGACCCGGCCGTCGAGCGAGAACAGTTCGGTGAGGTAGCTCTGCGAGATCATTCCCGCACCCTAAGAGTCATCACGTAATGCTGTGATGTCCACCCGATGTCTGTACGGAGCTGGCACGCCTGGGTGGTGTGCTGTCCGTGCAGCCGGTCGCTCCGACGTGGGCCTTGTGCCGCTTGCGTGCGGGTCGGGTCTCATTCAGGGTTGGTCCGGTACCGGGTGGTGGCATTGCGTCGAGCAGAGGCCCTCGGCCGGGGTGTCCTCGGGTATGGGCTGCCGCGTGGGTGCGGCCCCGGGCGGGGCGGGCACCGCGCTGCGGTTGACTCGACAGGGCTTCTTGCAGCCCTTCATGGAACAAGATCTGTGTGTGGCGCGCCTGGGCTTGGTCCAGGCGTCCGGTGTTGGGATCGTCGGGGTCGGTGAGGCGGACGTGGGCGCAGAGGGCGCCGGAGACCGTGTCCCGGTCGCCGATGAGTCCGCACGACAGGCAGGCGTGGATGCGGTCGGCGAGGGTTTTGGTAACCGTCGCGCCGCAGAAGCAGGTCTGGGAGAGTTTGGTGGTGAAGGTGGAGGCGCGCAGCATGCGCCCGCCGGCCTTCTCGCACTCGCGGCCGATGGCCGCTATGAGCCGGCCGGGGGTGGTGGCCTGGAGGGCCTTGCCCCACCGGCGGTACCAGGTGCGGATGTCGCAGTCCTCGACGACGAGGTTCGCCCCGTGGTCGGCGGTGATGTCTGCGGCGATATGGCGGGCGCGGTGGTCTTTGGCCGCGGCGGCAGTGGCGGCGGCTTCGGCGAGCCGTGCCCGGTTCAGCTGGTAGCCGGCCGACAAGGTGTCGCGCCGGTAGGCCTGCTTCGGTATCCCGGCCTTGTTCGCCGCCCTCGCACCACGAGGCACTGCGACGGTTCGCGCAGGCAGACCTGCGGCCTGCCGTCGGTCGGCGCAGGCCTGCTGGCGTTTCGACGGCCGGTACTGGGCGGGGTTGGAGGCCCGGCGGGAACGGTCCAAGGCCCTTCTGCGACCGCGTTCCTTCCGCCGGGCTTTGGCCAGGGAGGCCAGTTCTTCGTCGGACGGCTCGATGCGGGTGGCTTCGACGCCGCCGTCGGCGGGGTCGAAGGTGGCGGGGAAGGAGACGACGGACAGGTTGGAGACGTTGCCGTCGATGCCGCCGGCCCGCTCGAGCGCGGCCGTCGCCTGGCGTCGGGCTTTCGTGGCGGGGGAGGCGTAGCCGCCGGCCAGGACCATCAGCTGGGCCTCGTACGCCCATCCGCCGGGTGCGGAGGTGTCGCGGCGGCGCACGAGGTCGATCTTGTGCCAGGTGTCGGGGTTGTTCAGGAAGTGCACAAGGCGTGGCCAGCGTCCGGATCCGGACGGCAGCCGGACGGGTAGGACGAGGTCGCCGCGGCTGGAGTCGGCGCCGCCGGTGAACACGACCGCCAGCGGCCCGGTGTGGTCCCACCAGGTCGCGGTCCGCGTCTTCGGCGTGCCCTTCGCCGTCACCTCACCCGTCGTCACACGCCCCGTGGGCCGTGCGGGCGTAGGCATCTGGTGCGGCTGCTCGAGCACCCGCACCTCGGGAGGCAGAGCGGCGGCCTGCTCCGGGGTGGTGACCGTGCGGTCGAGGGTGCGGTGCCGGTAGGCGTCCAGGTGCCCGGCCAGCGTGCCGTGCAGCCGGAACGTCTCCCATTTGCGGACGGCGGTGTGGGAGCGGGCGCGGCCGGGAATGCGGGTGTAGTCCCACCACCGGCCAACCTTCGGCCGGCCGTGCCGGCGGCCGGAAGCGTCTGCGAACAGATGCCGGCTCACCGACGTTTCGAACACCTCGTCGGCCTGGTGCATCACCAAAGCTTTGGTGACGTGGTGGGCGAGGTGTCGGGAGTTTTCCATGTGCCGGTAGGCGCGGCGTTCCATCCCATCCCTGGACAGACCCAGCTTCAGCCGCCAGGCCTGCGGGTCCGTGGCCCGGCGGACGTCACCGGCCCAGTACGCGTCGACCGCGTCGCGGGCGTCGCGCTGCAGGGCCCGTTTGACGGACCACATCGCGGAGTACAGATCTTCGGTCCGGTGCCGGGTGCCCGGGTCGTGGACGTCGAGCGGCAGGCGGATCACCGCAAGCTCGGCGTCCTTGGCCCGCCTCCAGCGTTTCTTCTTGTTCTTCCCGCGGAACCTGCGGGCATGAGGAGCAGCATCAAAGGCAGACGCAGACTCATACAGCTCGGCGCTCATCGCCGACCTCCCTCCCTTTTTCCGCTCACGACATCAGGGACCTGTCCGCAGTTTGACCGGTGCGGCAACCAACGCCAAAGCTACAAGACCCCACTGACAACGCCCTCCGCTACAGCGGAACTTCGGGCTTTATGATCGCTCTCATGCGTCTGCGTCTTGCCCGTTGCACTCGGCCGACCTCCGCGCCTGGACCGGCCTGACCGGCCCGCAGATGCAGCACATGGTTCAACAGCTGTGGGAAATCAAACCGGACACCGGCCGCGGCCGGCCCTGAGCCCTGCCATTCGCCGACCCGGTCCTCCTGGTCGTGCTCGCGTACCGCACGAACCTCACCATGCAGCAACTCGGCTCCCTGTTCGGCAGCTCCCACGCCGCCGCCCACCGCGTCCTAGCCTGCCTCGCCGAGCCGCTCGCCAAGCTCCTGGGCCCGCCCCCCACCGACCGACGTGAACTGTGGGTCGTCGACGGCACCCTCATTCCCACCTGTAGTTTTTGGCTCTTCGCGGTGCGTTTTGTGGTCGTGGACGCCCGATGAAGGGGGGCGATCTGAGTCAGTGCGGCGCCAGGCATGCTCATGCGGTCGGGGGCGTGGAATGACACCGGGCGGCTTCGGATGGCGCCGAGCGGTGCCACTCGGTGCCGCGCTTTTCGGCCTCTCAATCGTGGGGCACGACGGCCAGCGGGCAGCCGACGTGATGGACGGCGGCCTGGGTGACAGGGCCGATGCGCGCAACCGTCGGCCGCTCGGACATGCGGCGGCCGACGACGAGGACGCTCGCCGCGGAGGCGGCCCGGACCAGCGCGGTGGAGGCCTTGCCCTCCACGACGGTCTCCACGACCTCGGTCTCGGGGTACTTGTCACGCCACGCCTTCAGCACGGCGGACAGGAACTCCTGCCACTCCTCGGCCCGCCGCGGCTCGCTGACCAGACCGATGTCGCCGGGGCCGAGACCGATCGCGGAAGGCGGCTGCCAGGCGTACACGGCACGCAGCCGGGCGTGCCGCAGCCGGGCCGCCTCGAACGCGAACTCGATCACCTCGTCGCAGGCATCGGCGAGGTCGATGCCGAGCACCACCTCGCGGTAGCCGGTGCCGGTGGACGGGCTGCCGTCGCCGGCCGGGAGGTGCTCGTCGCCGGCCTCCTCCCCTGTTCGTACGAGGACGACGGGACGCAGGGCCTCGGCGACCACCCCCTGGGCGACCGAGCCGACCAGAAGTCCGGTGAAGCCGCTCAGACCGCGCGAGCCCAGCACCAGCACCGCGGCCTGCTCGGCCACCTTCAGCAAAGCCGCGGTCGCCGGGCCCTCGACCTGCTCACCGGTGAGACGCACGCCGGGTACGGCACCGCGGATGCGCTCCTCGGCCTGCCCCAAGGCGCGGCGCGCCGAATGCCGCTGCGCGGCGTTCACGGGCTCGCCCTCTTCCTGGCCGGGATGCCAGTTCCAGGCGTGCACCAGGCGCAGCGGCCGGCCACGAAGTTCCGCCTCGCGGGCGGCCCACTCCGCGGCGGCGAGGCTCTCGGCCGATCCGTCGACTCCGGCGATGACAGGCGCAAGCATGGTGCGCACCTCCTGCGCTTCGGTCTGCTCGTCACTGCCAGACTGCCAGCGTCTTCCTGTCACCACCCTGCGGGTATGGGCCGCACGGTCTCCCCCAGGCCCATTCGGCCCCCTCCCCCGGGCCTGAGGCGGGCGGCACGGCAGGAGGCGTGCGGGCGGGGTCACCGATGCGCCAGAAAGGCGGGGCGTCTTGCCCGCGCCCGTTCCTGGGAGCGGGTCCTGGCTGAAGCGGTGCGGGCTCAGCCCGGTGAAGGGGCCTGTCCAGGACGGCTCCGAGGCAAGCCCTGACCGCAGCCGCCCTCGCGAGATCTCCTCACCCTTGGTCAGGGGTCTGGGGGGAGCCGTCAGGTGTGCAGGAGGTGCACGGCGAGCAGCGTCTGCCAGGTCCAGCCGATAGTGAGTGAGATGCGCTGGATCAGTCCGCCGAAGCCGACCCAGCGTTGATGCCGGCCGAACGCAATGCCGGCCAGCGCCATCGTGGATGCGAAGAGCACCCCGCTGGCGATCGAGTAGACGGCCCACCCGGGCGAGTTGGACCATGCACATACGAAACAGGCCGCGGTGAGGGCGAGGAATCCGATGAGGGAGCACAGGTCATGCAGAGCCCCGGTGCGGGTGGGGTGCGGGAGCTGGTCGGGGGTGCCGGGAGGGTAACCGCCCACTGGATCCGTCCGGCAGGCACCTGCGCCCAGCAGGCCCACCGCCCATACGCCGATCAGCACCGCACCCCAGCGGGAAGGCCCAACACGCCAAAGGCCCACGGCGAAGATCAGCGACAGCGAGCCCGCGCAGAGGAAGTTGACGGTCTGCGCCCACCCGGTGCGGCCGAGGGCGAGCGAACTGACGGGATGGCGGAACGGTGTGTAGTCCGGCCGGCCGGCGCCTTCCAGCAGGTACGCGATGGTGAAAAGAGGGCCGGCGGCCATTCCGCAGGCAAGCAGGACTTGATTCCCCATCCTGTCAACTTAGGTTGACAGGATGGGCGTGTCAACCCAAGTTGACATGCGGGCGGGCCCTCCTGGGACTTCGACGTCCCCCTGGCACACGCCGGCCATCAACCGAAACGTCGACTCACGCGCTCAGACACCCCGGCTCGCAGCTGCGCTCCGGGAGACCATTTGCGGGTCAGCCCTTGGCCCGGACGGCATCACACGCCGGCAGGAAAGGAGAAGCGGCGATGACCGAGCGCGTCATCGAGGCGGATGGCATCGAACTGTGCACCGAGTCCTTCGGCGACCCGTCGGGTCCGCCCATCCTGCTCATCATGGGTACCGGGGCTTCGATGCTCTGGTGGGAGGAGGACTTCTGCCGGATGCTCGCCGAGGGCGGGCGCTTCGTGATCCGTTACGACCACCGCGACACCGGCCGATCGGCCACCTATGCGCCGGGCCGTCCCGGATACACCGGCGCGGACCTGGTCGGTGACGCCGCCCGTGTGCTCGACGCCTATGAGATCCCAGCCGCGCACGTCGTGGGGGTCTCGGCCGGAGGGGCACTCGCGCAACTGCTCGCGCTCGATCACGCCGGTTGTGTCCTCTCGCTCGTCCTGATCAGCACGTCTTGCGCTGTGCCCGGCGACCGCGCGCTTCCGCCGCCGACCGAGGAGTTCTCGCGGTTCGTCTCGGCCGCACACGTCGACTGGTCGGATGCCGAATCGGCGATCGAGCATCAGGTCGCCTACGCGCGCGTGCTCGCGGGGGGCCGGCGTCCGTTCGACGAGACCGCCGCCCGCGGCCTTGTCCGTCGCGACGTCGAGCGCGCGCACGATTTCACCGCGGCCCGCAACCACGACTCGCTTGCGGAAGGCGAGCTCTCACAAGGGCCCCTGTCCTCGATCGCCGTGCCCACGCTGGTGATCCACGGGACCGCCGATCCGATGTTCCCGCTCCCGCACGGTGAGGCGCTGGCGGAACAGATCCCCGGAGGAAGGCTGTTGGTCCTGGAGGACGCGGGCCACGGGGTCGAGCGCGCCGACTGGGCGACGATCATCCCCGCGATCCTCGAGCACACCGCCGCAGCCAGCACCGGCTGAAGGGTGTCGGATACGGTCCGGCGGCCATGAGCTTCGTCCGACGAACGCACGCGACCTGGCCGTGCCCGCTCCCGTCCTGCCGGTCGCGCCGGTGATCAGGGACTTCTTCGTTGTTTCGGGCACGACGGCGGCTCCTCGGGAGGCGTGTGTGCCGGCGTGGCATGCCGGTCGGCGACGGCGAGGGCGGATTCCTTCCCGCTGGATCGCGTCCCGCCGGACAAGGAGGCCGGCGCGGTCGGCCGGCGATCGTGCTCGGCGCAATCGTCCTGCCGGGTGTTTCACTCTCCGCCGGGTTCGGGGCGGTCCGGGCCGACGCGAATGAGACCCGGGCCGGCGTCGACGAACGAGTCCCCGAGCTGTACGTCGTGGCCGTCGTCGCAGCGGAGTACCGCGTGCACCGCGGCGCCGCAATCCTTGTGGCGCACGACCACGGCGGGCCCCTGTTCGTCCGCGGCCCAGGTGTCGCCCCACTGCCGCAGCGCCACGAGGACGGGCAGGAAGTCCCGGCCCTTGTCGGTCAGTTGGTAGGCGTACCGGGTCCGCTGGCCTGGCTCCTGGTAGGGGACGCGCTCCAGGAGGCCGGCGGCGGTCAGTTCCTTCAGGCGCGCCGAGGCGGCGGGTTCGCCGATGCCCACCCGCTTGGCGAAGTCGTCGAAGCGGCGTGTGCCGAAGAACGCCTCGCGCATGATCAGCAGCGCCGCCCTGGTGCCGACGATCTCCAGAGTCCGCGCGATGGAGCAGTTGGCCATGGACCAGGCGTCCCGCTCCGTCAGCAGATCACTCATCATCTCCCCTTTCCGACTGACTCGGCTGACTTGCTTCCAGCATAGTCAGGGGTTAGCGTAGCTGGCTTCAGTAAACATAAGTCAGCTACGGCATGCAGTCCGAGGGAGAAATCATGGACATAACCACCGCAACCGCCCTGGTCACCGGAGCCAACCGCGGGCTCGGCAGGGCACTCGCCCAGGAACTGACCGCACGCGGCGCCACCGTGTACGCGGCAGCCCGCCGGCCGGAGCAGATCGACCTGCCCGGTGTGAAGGCGATCCGGCTCGATGTCACCGATCCCGCATCGATCGCCGCGGCCGCCGAGGAGGCCCGCGACGTCAATGTGCTCATCAACAACGCGGGCAGCTCCACCGGGGCCGATCCGCTGACCGGCGACTTCGACGCCATCCGCCTGGAGATGGAGACCCACTACCTGGGCACCCTGCGCGTGATCCGGGCCTTCGCCCCGGTGATCGAGGCCCAGGGCGGCGGATCGATCCTCAACATCCTCTCGGTGCTGTCGTGGATCAGTTTCCCGGCCGTCGGCGCCTACGCCGCCGCCAAGTCCGCGCAGTGGAGCATGACCAACACGGTGCGCCAGCAGCTCGCACCCCGCGGCATCACCGTCTCCGGACTCCACGTCGGCTACATGGACAGCGACATGGCCCGCCATGTCACCGAGCCCAAGACCGACCCGGCGGACGTCGCCCGAGCGGCCGTGGACGGCATCGCCGCCGGCTCTCCCGAGATCCTCGCCGACGACCTCAGCCACCAGGTCCGAACCGGACTCTCCGGCGGCGTCGCCGCCCTCTACCTTTGATCTTGGCCAGTGCGCCGCCCTTCAGGGCGGTGGTGAGGGCCATCTCGGAACTGCTCTGACGCGCACGATAGGCACGGGTCCGCAGTATTCAGCTCAGCTCACGGGGCGCTGCTGTCGCTCGATGTACTGCTACCGCTCCATCGCACAAGAGGCATGGGGGCGCACGGTCACGATGCTGACCTACAAGACCGCCCGGTACGGGGGAGCTTTGCACAAGGTGCCCGCCCCGAACACCTCACGGCGCTGCTCCGCATGCGGCTTCACCGTACCCGGCAGCCGGGAAGACCAGGCCACGTTCGTTTGCAAGAACCCCGACTGCGGCTTCGAGTGCAACGCCGACTGGAACGCAGCCCGGAACATCTTGCACCTGTACCGGATCGGCCACGTCATCGTGGAGGTCCCGGCCGCCGGAAGGCGCGGTCGTAGGGCGCGTAAAACCGTCAAGCCAGTCGCCGCAAGGTAGACCGGAATCCCCTTCCTGAGCTTGCGAAGGGAGGGGAGAGCTTCA
>NZ_MUBM01000180.1 GCF_002154505.1 Streptomyces carpinensis
GGGCCGTATCGGTCAGGGCCGTATCGGTCAGGGCCGAGAGCAGAAGGTGTGCGGGTGCGGCCACGGGGGCCTCCTCGTCGAATGCGGCAAAGAGCGGATTACCGCAGCCCTACCCAGTGCACGCGACGGCAGACGTACAACGCCGAACGACATGCCGCTGGTCACATTCCGCTTCCTCCAGGGTGGGGCAAACTCGGCACAGCGGCCACTCTCATTGACACCCGTCCCACCGAGTGGTGGGCTCGTTGCTCCTCGACACCGCCGTGGGAAAGCCGAGCGACGAAGGAGGGGCCGTGCAGGTTCGGCACGGAAAGGGGGCGGTCGCACTGGCGTTCGCCGTCGTCGCCGGGACGCTGACGGCCGCGCCGGCGGCCGTGGCGGCGCCACCGGTCCCGGGCACCAGCCCCGCTCCGGACACCGGCACCTCCCCCGTCTCCGCCTCCCCGGCCGTGGCTGTCCACCCCCGCCCGCAGTCCCTGCGGACGACCGGCGGCGCGGTCACGGTCACCGACCGGGTCGCCCTGGCCGCCGACGCGACGGCCGACCCGTACGCCCTCGAAGCACTGCGCGCGCTGCTGCGCGGCGCCGGGGCCCGGACGGTCACGGACCTCACCGACGGGGACCGGGTCCCCACGGGCGCCCTGGTGGTCCGGGCCCGCACCGAGCGGCCGCACGGCGATCCGCACCGCGCACTGCCCTCCGGCGGCTACCTGCTCACCGTCGGCCACGAGCGAGACCGCACCTCCACCGCGAGCCGCGCCGCCGTGACCCTCACCGGCGCCGGCGAGGACGGCCTGTTCCACGCCGTGCAGACGCTGCGGCAGCTGACACGCCCCGACGGCACCATCCCCGGCGTCTCCGTCCGGGACTGGCCCGGCACCGCCGTGCGCGGCACCACCGAGGGCTTCTACGGCACCCCGTGGACGCACGAACAGCGGCTCGCGCAGCTGGACTTCATGGGCCGGACCAAGCAGAACCGCTACCTGTACGCCCCCGGCGACGACCTCTACCGCCAGGAGCGGTGGCGCGAGCCGTACCCGGCGGCGCAGCGGGCGGCCTTCCGCGAGCTGGCCGAACGGGCGCGCCGCAACCACGTCACGCTCGGCTGGGCAGTGGCGCCCGGCCAGTCCCTGTGCTTCGCCTCCGACGCCGACATCCGGGCGCTGACGCGCAAGCTGGACGCGATGTGGGCTCTGGGCTTCAGGGCCTTCCAGCTGCAGTTCCAGGACGTCAGCTACAGCGAGTGGCACTGCGGCGCGGACCCGGACCGGTTCGGGTCCGGGCCCGAGGCGGCGGCACGGGCCCAGGCGCTGGTCGCGAACGCGGTGACCCGCCACCTGGCCGAGCGCCACCCAGGCGCCGTGCCGCTGTCGCTGATGCCGACCGAGTACTACGAGGAGGGCGGTACCCCCTACCGGCGGGCGCTGGCCGGCGCGCTGGACGAGTCCGTGCAGGTGGCCTGGACGGGGGTGGGCGTGGTGCCCCGGACCATCACGGGCGGCGAACTGGCCGAGGCCCGCGAGGCGTTCGGCCATCCGCTCGTGACCATGGACAACTACCCGGTGAACGACTACGCCGAGGACCGCATCTTCCTCGGCCCCTACACCGGCCGGGAACCGGCGGTCGCGAACGGCTCGGTCGCCCTCCTCGCCAACGCCATGCAGCAGGCCGAGGCGTCCCGCATCCCGCTGTTCACCGCGGCCGACTACGCCTGGAACCCGCGCGACTACCGCCCCGAGGAGTCCTGGCGGGCGGCGATCGCCGACCTGGCCGCGGGCGACGCGCGGCGCGCGCGGGCGCTGTCGGTGCTGGCCGGGAACGACGCCTCCTCGGTCCTCGGCGGCACCGAGTCGGCGTATCTGCGGCCCCTGATCGCGGCCCTGTGGCAGGCGCGCACGACGACGGACCGCGCGGCGAACGAGGCCGCCGAGAAACGGCTGCGCGCCGCCTTCGCCGAACTGAGCGACACACCCCGCGCCCTCGCGGCCGACCACGGTCTGGCCGCGGAAGTCGCCCCCTGGTCGGCGCAGCTGGCCCGGTACGGCGAGGCGGGCACGGCCGCGCTCGACATGCTGCGCGCCCAGCGCGCGGGCGACGCGGCGGGCGCCTGGGCCGCGTACCGCACGCTCGGCCGGGTGCGGGACGAGGCCGGGCGCGGCGGCGTGACCGTCGGCAAGGGCGTCCTGGATCCCTTCCTCGAGCGGGCAGGGCGGGCGTACGAGGCCTGGGCGGGCCTGACCCGGGAGGGGGCCGCCGGAACCGGCGGCCACGGCTCCCCGGGCTCTGCCGGCTCCGGCTCCCCCGGTGGCACGGCGGACGGGGCCGCGGTCGTGCGTCTGCCACGCGCCCGTCCCCTCACCGCCGTCACCGTGCTGACGGACCCCGGGACCAGCGGGGCCGTCGAGGTACACGTCCCCGGAAGGGGCTGGCAGCGCATCGGAGCGCTGGCGGACAGGGGTGCGACGGAGCTGTATGCCGGGCGGCTTCCGGCAGCGGGAGGCACCGCACCCCCCGGCACCTCGACACACCCGCCGGCCCTCTGGCCGCCCCGGCCTTCGTCCTCGGGTCCGGTCTCGGGCGCGTGGACGCGCCCGCCGGCCGTCGCACCCCCGGCGGCCGGTGCGCCCGTCGACGCCGTCCGCGTCACCGGCCCCGCGCCCTCCCGGATCCGGCACGTGGTCCCGTGGTTCGCCGACACACCCGCCGCCGCCCTGGAGCTGTCGCGCACCCGGACGGACGCGGAGATCGGCGGCACCGAGCGGCTGACCGCCCGGCTGACCTCCGGCCGGCCGGCGGACGTGGCGGGAAGGGTCACGGTGCAGGCCCCCGAGGGCATCCAGGTCCGCGTCCCGGCCCCCGCGCTGACGCTTCCGCGCGGCACCGAGGTGGACGTCCCCCTCGAGGTGACCGTGCCACCGGCCGCGCCCTCCCGGTCGTACGACGTCCGCGTCACCTTCGCCGGGGTGACCCGCACGCTCACGGTCCGCGCCTTCCCCCGCTCCGCCCGACCCGATGTGGCCCGGACCGGAACCGCCCGTTCGTCCGGCGACGAGACGCCCGACTTCCCGGCGTCCGCCGCCAACGACGGCGATCCCGGCACCCGCTGGTCCTCCCCCGTCGACGACGGCGCCTGGTGGCAGGTGGAGCTGGCCCGTCCGGTACGGCTGGGCCAGGTGGTCCTGCGCTGGCAGGACGCGTACGCCTCCGCGTACCGGATCCAGGTCTCCGCGGACGGCCGCCGCTGGCGCACCGCCGCCTCCGTGGCGGACGGCCGGGGCGGCCGGGAGGCGGTGCGGATGGACGAGCGGGACGTGCGCTTCGTCCGCGTGCAGGGCGAGAAGCGGGCCACCCGGTACGGCTACTCCCTGTGGTCGGTGGAGGCCTACGCGGTGGCGGACTGAGGCGCACGCGTCCCACGGCACAGGGCACCCGCCGCCCGGCAAGCGGCCCGTCCCGACTCGTTCCAGGGATTTCTTCGATCACTATTCACTCAGTACATGTATTCAGTGCATACTGAGGCCCCATGAGCACCCGCCACATTCTGCTGGCCCTGCTCGCCAAAGGGCCGAGCCATGGCTACGACCTCAAGCGACGCCACGACGACCACTTCCCCCAGGCCCGTCCGCTCGCCTACGGGCAGGTGTACACGACCCTGCAACGACTGGTCCGCGACGGTCTCGCTGAGGTGGCCGGCACCGACGCCGACGGCGGGCCGGAACGGACGCTGTACCGCCTCACCGCGGACGGCTCCCGAGAAGCGACCGACTGGGCCGGGCAGGTCACGCCGCCCGCGCCGTTCGTGACGAACGAGATCTTCGCCAAGGTCGTCGTCGCGATCCTCACCGGCGGCGACCCGGCCGCCCATCTGCTCGCGCAGCGCGCCGCGCACATGGATCGGATGCGCGAGCTGACGGCGCTCAAGACCGCTCCGAGCGCCGAACTGGGGACCGTGCTGGCCGCGGACTACGCCCTCAACCACCTCGACGCCGACCTGCGCTGGATGACCACCACCCAGGCCCGGCTCACCACTCTGACCGCTGTGACCGTGGAGGTCGACCGAGCATGAGCAACCGACCGGTGCCCCTTCTGGTGGCCCGTGACCTCGTCAAGGCGCACGGCAGCACCCCGGCGCTGCGCGGGGCCCGCCTGGAGCTGGCCGCGGGCGAGATCGTCGCCGTGACCGGCGCGAGCGGCAGCGGGAAGTCGACGCTGCTGCACTGCCTGGCGGGCATCGTCCGGCCGGACGGGGGTGCGGTGACGTACGCCGGGGAACGCGTCGACGCCCTGCCTGAGCGGCGGCTGAGCGAGCTGCGCCGCACCGACTTCGGCGTGGTGTTCCAGTTCGGCCAGCTGATTCCGGAGCTGACGGCCCTGGACAACGTGGCACTGCCCTTGATGCTGGCCGGGACCGCACGGGAGGCGGCCCAGGAGCGGGCGGCAGGCTGGCTGGAACGGTTCGGCGCAGGGGAACGGCCAGGGCTGCGGCCCGGGGAGCTGAGCGGCGGCCAGGCACAGCGGGTGGCGCTGGCGCGGGCGCTGGTGACCGGCCCGAGGGTCGTCTTCGCGGACGAGCCGACGGGGGCCCTGGACTCGCTGGCGAGCGAGCAGGTGATGACGGCGCTGGTGCACACGGCCCGGGAGACGGGCGCCGCGGTGCTGGTGGTCACGCACGACGCCCAGGTGGCGGCGTACGCCGACCGTGAGGTGCGGCTGCAGGACGGCGTGACGGCCGGGCTGGAGGTATGCGCGTGAGGACCGATCTGCGGCTGGCCTGGCTGCTCGTGCGGGGCTCCGACCGGCAGGAGTGGTGGCGGATCGCGCTCACGGCGGTAGGGGCGATGTGCGCGACGGGGCTCGGTCTCGCCGCGGCAGCCCTGGCCTCGGTGCGCGGAAGCCGCTCCTCCGCCTTCGGCCACGGGCTGCTGGACCATCCCGGCGAGCGCTCCGGGGTGATCGTGGCGCTGCTGCTCCTGCTGGTTCCGGTGCTCGGCTTCCTCGGCCAGTGCACCCGGATCGGCGCGGTGCACCGGGACCGGCGCGCGGCCGCGCTGCGGCTGGCGGGCGCGGAGCCGGGCCGGGTCCGGCGGATCACCGCGCTGGAGACGGGCCTGGCCTGTCTGCTGGGCTCGGTGCTCGCCACCGCGGTCGCGGTGCCGGTCCTGCCGGCCGAGTGGCCCCGGCCGTCCGTGCCGGCCTGGGCCGGAACGGTGCTCGTGGCGGCGGGCGTGCCGGTGCTGGGCACGGCGGCCGGGCTGCTGGCGCTGCGCCGGGTGGTGGCCTCGCCGCTCGGCTGGGTGCGGCGGAACCGGCCCCGCTCGGGGCGGGGTGTGGGGCCGGCGTTCCTGGGCGCGCTGCTGGTCGTGGTCGCGGCGACGGTGCTCGCGGTGGCCAGTACGTCCACAGGTACGGCCGGATCGGACGACGCCAGCGGGCCGCTCGTCGTGTTCGCGGCGGTGCTGGCGGTCGGTGTGGGCGCGGTGTGGCTCACGGGCACCTTCTCCGGGCTGACCGGCCGGCTGCTCGCGGCCCGGACCGGCACCCCCGCGGTGCTGATCGCGGCCGAACGGCTGCGGGACGACCCGTGGGCGGCGGCCCGTGCGCATGCGGCGGTGCTGCTGGTGACCGTCGTCGGAACCGGGTTCGTGGGGGTGCGGCAGGTGCTGCTGGCCGAACTGGAGGAGATGCGCCGCAGGCATGAACTCGGGACGGACATCGCCTTCTACACCACCGGCGTGAACCTGACCGCCGTGGCGATCGGCCTCGCCCTCGTGATCGTCCTCACCGCGCTCGCCGTCGGCGCCGCCGAGTCCCTCGCCACCCGGCGCCGGGGCCTGGCCGCCCAGGTCGCCGCCGGGGTGCCGCGGCCGGTGCTCGGCCGGGCACTGCTGCTGGAGACCGCGCTGCCGCTGGCCCCGGCCGTCCTCGTGGCGGGCCTGGGAGGGCTGGCGATCGGCATCGGCTACGCCCGCACGGGGCCCGACGGCTCCGCCGGCTGGTCCGTGCCGTACGCGGCGCTCCTGGTCCCGGCCGGTGTGTACGCCGCCTGCCTGCTGGCCGCGGCGGCCTCACTGCCCCTGCTGCGCCGCTCGGTACGGCCCGGCCAGCTGCGGTACGCGTAGCGCGGCATGGCCGTACGCGGTGGCGCGGGCGGTGCCGGTGGCGGCACGGCGGTGCGCGCATACGTGGGCGTACGGAGGCCCACGAGTGCGCGCGTACGCGCCTGCGCTGCCGCGTGTGACGCCCGTACGCACACCGCACGAACCGCGCGCAGTACGCGAAGACCCGGATCGTCAGGCGGAGATGCCGTCGATCCGGGCCAGGGCGTCGTCCGCGCCGTACGGCTGCAGGTAGGGCAGCCAGCGCGGGTCCCGATGCCCGGTGCCGATGATGCGCCAGGCCAGACCGGTGGGCGGAGCGGGCTTGTGACGCA
>NZ_MUBM01000181.1 GCF_002154505.1 Streptomyces carpinensis
CCCCCGCCGCCACCGCGGCGGAGGCACCGCTGTCCCAGGGCAGGACCGCGACGTCGTCCTCCGACGAGAACGGCGGCACCCCGGCGGCGTACGCCGTCGACGGCGACACCGGCACCCGCTGGTCGTCGGCCGCCAGTGACACCCAGTGGCTCCAGGTCGACCTGGGCGCGACCGCCTCCGTCACCAAGGTCGTCCTCGACTGGGAGACCGCCTACGGCAAGGACTACAAGGTCCAGATCTCCGCGGACGGCAGCAACTGGACCGACCTGAAGTCCGTGACCGGCGGCGACGGCGGCACCGACACTCTGGACGTCTCCGGCCAGGGCCGATACGTCAGGATGTACGGCATCCACCGCGCCACCCAGTGGGGCTACTCCCTCTGGGAGTTCCAGGTCTTCGGCACCACCGGAGGATCCACGCCCTCCTCGTGCGGCACCGCCGACGCCGCCAGGGGAAGGCCCGCCTCGGCCTCCTCGACCGAGAACGCCGGCACCCCCGCCTCCGCCGCCTTCGACGGCGACCCGGGCACCCGCTGGTCCAGTGCGGCCTCCGACCCGCAGTGGGTTCAGGTGGACCTCGGCTCGGTCCAGGACCTGTGCGGGGTGGACCTGACCTGGGAGGCCGCCTACGCCAAGGAGTTCCAGATCCAGGCCTCCGCCGACGGCCGCAGCTGGACCACGCTGAGGAGCGTCACCGGCGCCACCGGTGGCACCGCCTCCTACGACGTCAGCGGCTCCGGCCGGTACCTCCGCGTCTACGGCACCGTGCGGGCGACCGGCTACGGATACTCCCTGTGGGAGGTCGCCGTGCACACCGGATCCTCCGGCTCCACCCCGCCGGTCCAGGGCGGCGGCGACCTCGGACCGAACGTCATCGTGGTCGACCCCTCCACCCCCGGCCTCCAGCAGAAGTTCGACCAGGTCTTCGCCCAGCAGGAGTCCGCCCAGTTCGGCACCGGCCGCTACCAGTTCCTGCTCAAACCGGGCACCTACAACGGCGTCAACGCCCAGATCGGCTTCTACACCTCCGTCTCCGGGCTGGGCCTGAACCCCGACGACACACAGATCAACGGGGACGTCACCGTCGACGCGGGCTGGTTCAACGGCAACGCCACGCAGAACTTCTGGCGTTCGGCGGAGAACCTCGCCATCCGGCCGGTGAGCGGCACCGACCGGTGGGCCGTGGCACAGGCGGCACCCTTCCGCCGGATCCACGTCCAGGGCGGCCTCAACCTCGCCCCGAACGGCTACGGCTGGGCCTCCGGCGGCTACATCGCCGACTCGAAGATCGACGGCACCGTCGGCCCGTACTCCCAGCAGCAGTGGTACACCCGTGACAGCTCCGTCGGCGGCTGGACCAACGGCGTGTGGAACATGACGTTCAGCGGTGTACAGGGCGCCCCGGCGACCAACTTCGACTCCGGCCCGTACACCACGCTCGACACCACACCGGTCTCCCGCGAGAAGCCCTTCCTGTACCTGGACGGCAGCGCCTACAAGGTGTTCGTGCCCGCCAAGCGCACGGGCGCGCGCGGAGTGTCCTGGCCGGCGAACGCGGGCACCTCGATCCCGCTCGACCAGTTCTACGTGGTCAAGCCGGGAGCGACCGCGGCGACCATCAACCAGGCCTTGGCCCAGGGGCTCAACCTGCTGTTCACGCCGGGCATCTACCACCTCGAGCGGACCATCCAGGTCACCCGGCCCGACACCGTGGTCCTCGGCCTCGGGCTGGCCACCCTCGTACCCGACAACGGCGTCGACGCCATGCACGTGGCCGACGTCGACGGCGTCCGGCTCGCCGGGTTCCTGATCGACGCCGGTCCCGTCAGCTCCGACACACTGCTGCAGATCGGACCGGCCGGCTCGTCCGCCGACCACTCCGCCGACCCCACCACCATGCAGGACGTGTTCGTCCGCATCGGCGGCGCCGGACCCGGCCTGGCCACCAACTCGGTCGTGGTCAACAGCGACGACGTCGTCATCGACCACACCTGGCTGTGGCGCGCCGACCACGGCAGCGGCGTCGGCTGGGACACCAACCGGGCCGACTACGGCCTGCGCGTCAACGGCGACGACGTGCTCGCCACCGGCCTGTTCGTCGAGCACTACAACAAGTACGACGTCTACTGGAACGGAGAGCGCGGCCGGACGATCTTCTTCCAGAACGAGAAGGCCTATGACGCCCCGAACGCCGCCGCCATCACCCACGACGGCATCGTCGGCTACGCGGCCTACAAGGTCGCCGACTCGGTCACCACGCACGAGGCGTGGGGCCTGGGCAGCTACTGCAACTACACGGCCGATCCGACGATCGTCCAGGCCCACGGCTTCCAGGTGCCCGTCAGGACGGGCGTCGTCCTGCACGACGTGCTCGTGATCTCGCTGGGCGGCAAGGGTCAGTACGCCCATGTCGTCAACGACACCGGCGCACCCACCTCGGGAACGGACACCGTGCCCTCCAAGGTCACACGGTTCCCCTGACCGGGACGCGATGAACGGCCGGGACGCGATGAACGGCCGGGCCGCACCACACGACCCGGCGACGGCGTGCGGCGGGCCCCGCGACGGGCCCGCCGCACGCCCACGGGAAAAGGAGGAGCGGCGCGGCACCGGCTGTGGCAGCGTGGCGGGTCGGCCGCCCGGTCCGGTCCCCAGTGGGCCCTCACCCCGTCGACAGGAGCACCGCGTGACACCCAGCCGCCTGGCCCCGCTGCTGGAGCAGTTCGACTTCGCGCGCCGGCGCCTCATGGACCGTATGACGGGGCCGGTCGTGGACAGCGGCAACGGCACCGACGTCGAGGTCGGCCCCATGACCGACGACGAGTACCTCTGGGAGCCGGTACCCGGCTGCTGGTCGGTCCGGCGGCACTCGGAGGGCCCCGGGCCGCGCGCGACCCTCCTGACCGGCACGGGCGACTGGGGACGCGACGCCGCACCCGCCCCGCACCCCTCGCCGCCGCCCTTCACCACCCTGGCATGGCGGCTGACCCATCTCAGTGAGATGCTGACCCTGCGGGCCGACCACGTGGCCGGCAGCCACACGCTGACCAGGGACGACTACCGCGTCAGCGGAGACGCGGCGGGCGCGGTCGCGGCTTTCGACGCCGGAGCCGCGGCATGGCGCCAGGCCCTGCTGTGCACCGACGACACCGCGCTCGACAAGGTGGGACACAGCACCTACCCCCACGGCAGCGACCCGGAGGACGTGTTCATCGACGTCGTCTGGTGGGTGAACCAGGAACTGCTGCACCACGGAGCCGAGATCGCCCTGCTGCGCGACCTCTTCCGCGCACGGCGG
>NZ_MUBM01000182.1 GCF_002154505.1 Streptomyces carpinensis
GCGCGAGCAGGTTGCGGGTGGTGGTCGTGTGCCGGCCCTTGCCGTCGGCGTCCCGGTTGGCCTGGACGTCCATCACGTCCTCGCCGAGCAGCGCGTTGGCGAGGGTCGACTTGCCGGCCCCGGACTGCCCGAGCAGCACGGAGGTCCCCTGGGAGACCGCGGCGACGAGCACGTCGAGGCCGTCCCCCGTCACGGCGCTGACCGGCAGCACCGTCACCCCCGGCGCCGCCGTCTCCACGTCCTGGACGAGGTACGACAGCCCCACCGCGTCCGGGACGAGGTCGGCCTTGGTCAGCACGACCATCGGCTGGGCGCCCGACTCCCAGGCCAGGGCCAGGAACCGCTCGATGCGGCCGAGGTCGAGTTCGGCGGCCAGGGAGACGGCGACGATCGCGTGGTCGACGTTGGCGGCGAGGATCTGCCCCTCGGACCGCTTGGAGGAGGTGGAACGCACGAAGGCGGTACGGCGCGGCAGATACGTCCGCACGTAGCGGGGGTTGCCGGCGGGCTCGACGGCGACCCAGTCGCCGGTGCACACGACGCGCATCGGGTCCGGCGGGGTGACGAACGCGGTGTCCGCGCGCAGCACGCCGTCGGCGGTGGCGACGTCGCACTGCCCGCGGTCGACCCGGACCACCCGGCCGGCCAGGAGCCCCTGCTCGGCGTACGGGGCGAACAGGTCCGCCCAGCCCTCGTCCCAGCCGTGGCCGGAGAGCGGGTGCGACGGAACCGAGGTGGAGGACGAGGTCGGAACCGAGGAGGAAGAGGTGGAGTGAGACAAGTCAAACCCTTCACAAGGGTGGCCCCGGCTGCGTGCGCACGCGGGTGCACACGGTGTGGGAAGGGTCAGCCGCAGGCCACGGAGGTGGAGTGGATGTGGATGCTCTTCTGGTCGTGGGCAGCGCCCGTCGCAAAGACAGCCATCGGTCACACCTCCCGTTCCTCGTCCGAGTCGGCTCAGTCGGCGGCGGCAGCCGACGGCCGCCGCGCGCAGTGGGGTTCAGCTTAGGGCGGCGCACACCGGGGTGCCACCGATTTTCCGTGGCGCCACACCACGTCGGCCCGAGTGCCGCACTCCGCAGGCCGGTTGGGAGGACACGTCCGGGTCCGGTGCGCGGTTGACCCGACCGCCGTCCCGGTGCCGTGTCAGACCGTGGCGCAGCTGTGGCCGTTCAGCGTGAAGTCGTCCGGTGCGGGGTTGCTGTCGTGCCAGGAGGCGATGAAGCCGAAGGAGAGGGTGCCGCCCGCGGGGACGGCCCGGTTGTAGTCGGCGGCGGTGGCGGTGACGCGGGAGCCGTCCTGGGCGAGGGTGGCGTCCCACATCTGGGTGATGTGCTGGCCGTCGCGGAAGGTCCAGGCGGCCCGCCAGGTGGCGAGGGCCCGGGTGGTGGTGACGGTGACATGGGCCTGGAAGCCGTCGGCCCACTGGTCGGCCAGGTCGTAGTGGATTTGGCAGGTCGGCGGCGCGCTCGTGGCCGGGCCGGGCGTGTCGCCCGGGCCCGGGCCGCCGTCGGTGCCGGTTCCGGCCGTGGGCGACGTGGTGCCCTGGGGTTCCGGGTCGGGGTTGTCGTGGCCGGAGCCGGTCGGCGTGCTGCTCGGGGCGGGCCGCCGGGACGCGGACGCCGAGGCGGCGGCCGAGGGCGAGCCGGAGTCCGAGTGCGGTGAGAGGTCGGCGGAGGGCAGGGCGAATCCGCGATCGGCGACCTGCCGGCGGCCGCCCTCGCCGTGCGCGGAGTCGCTGGTCGAGTCGCCGAACGGCATCAGCGAGACGGTCAGCGCCAGCGCCGACAGCGCGACCGCGGCGGCGAGCAGGCCGCCGCGCACCGCCCGCGCCCGGCCTCTGCCGGCCTCCCGCGGATCCCCGCTCTCGGTGTCGGCCGCGGTGCGCCTCGGGCCGAGGCGCACCTCGGCGGCCCGGCGGCGGCGCTCCAGGTAGGCCGGTCCGCCCCAGCCGATCACGCCGCCGGCCAGGGCGGCGGGCAGGGCGCCGCCGTGCGGCCGGAGGCAGCCGGCGGCCTCCGCGCACCGCACGCACGTGGCGAGGTGCCGGGAGAGGTCCTCGGGTTCCTCGGCCGCGGGCGCGGAGCGGGTGACCGCGTCCAGCAGCCGGGCGTACCGGCGGCACTCCGCGTCCATCGGTGTGTCGAGGTGGTTGCGGTGGCAGCGGTCCCGGAACAGGGACCTGACCTCGTCCAGTTCCTCGGACACCGTCGCCGGGTCGAGTCCCAGCCGGCGGGCCACGACGGCCAGTGGCAGCGCCTCCACCTCGGCCAGCCACAGCAGCGCGGCGTCGGCTTCCGGCAGGTCCCTTAGGCCGCGCAGCGCCGGCGGGCGGTGCAGCGGCGGGCCGGCGTAGCGGGCGGCCCGGTCGGAGTTGAGCCACAGCCGCAGGTCCGGGTCGAGCCGGTGACCGAGTCCCCCGGCCTCCCAGGCCGCCGCCGTGGTCCGCACCGCGGTCAGCATCAGCGGGATCGCGGGCAGCCTGGGCGTACGGCGGCCCCGGGAGGCGCCAGCGTCGGCGGCGCGCACCTCGCGCAGGCCGAGGGCGAACGCCTCCGCGGCCAGTTCCCGTGCCGCGGCGGTACCGGCCGTGCACAGGTCGGCGTAGGAGAGCACCGCGTCCCAGCATTCGGACGACAGCGCCGCCTCGGTGGCGTCCCTGGGGCTCGGCTGCTCGGACATGCGTCTCCTGCATCCACGGGCGAGGTCAACTGACCGCGTTCACGGCGGAGTTGGGGGCAGCCTCG
This sequence comes from Streptomyces carpinensis, assembly GCF_002154505.1. Taxonomy (GTDB): domain Bacteria; phylum Actinomycetota; class Actinomycetes; order Streptomycetales; family Streptomycetaceae; genus Streptomyces; species Streptomyces carpinensis. Next base: position 2,748 of record NZ_MUBM01000182.1, read on the forward strand.
CGGCAGGGGCAGAGCTTTGCACGTTTGGGACACAACTGACAAGCCGCGTATTCAGATGCCGTGACGCGCACCGCCGTCCCCGACTCCGCTCCGTAGTACGGCTCGGCGCCGCCCCCGACTCAGGGTGCCCGGAAACCTACACCGCACCCGTCCGTCGCGCCCCCTTCCTACGCGCTTTCCCCCACCGTCTCCTTCTGCGCCGAGTCGTCCGCCGGCAGGCTGTCCATGAAGGAGCTGACGGAGAAGACGGCGTGGCCGGGTCCGGGCGGGCCGTAGCCGGGGGGCGAGGAGAGGCCGAAGTCGTCCATCGTGGCGCGGTAGGCCTCCAGCAGCCGGATGTGGTACTCCAGCGGCGCGCCCTGCGGGTTGGCCTTGCCCAGCGGGGTGGTGGGCTCCGGGCACCAGGTGGTGAAGCGGGGCGTGATGCCGTGCGACATGAAGAAGCGCAGGCCCTCGGTGGTGGAGGCGATGGCCTCGTCGACCGTGGTGAAGCCGAACGGCTCGGCCATCTCCACGCCCGCCACGAAGTTGGGGATCACGTTGCGCGCACCGAAGACGTCCGCGGAGTCCAGGATGCGGCGGTGCCACTCGTCGCGGCCGACGTAGCGCTCCTTGCCGGGGCAGTACAGCTCGAACAGCCGGCGGTCCCACACCTCGAAGTTGGGGTGGTAGATCTGCACGCCGTAGTCCTTGAAGCGCTGCACGTCCGCCTTGGGCAGCGCCTGGGCCACGACCTTGCCGATCCACCGGCCCGGGAAGCGCTCCTCGATGGCCTTGGCGTAGTGGCCGTAGAAGTCGGCCTCGTCCCGGCCGGCGACGGTCTTGGTGATGGCGCCGCCGGTGAGGGTGTAGGCGGTGGACGCCTTCTGGGTGTCGTAGCGGTCGATGATCTCCAGTGCCTCGAGGACCTCTTCCACGTCCTTCACGCCCGTGTAGGGCCGGCCGGCGGCCTTGTGCTGGCGCCAGTTGTGGTTGATGTCGCAGTACTGGCACTCCTCCTTGGCGCCGAAGTACTGGCAGACCCGGAAGACGGTCAGGTAGATCAGGTAGCCCCACTGGATGGTGGGGGCCACCTCCATGACGGACTTCCCGTTGGTGAGGGTGTGGCGGTAGTACTCCGGCATGGGCGGCACGCCCACGTCGGCGATCCGCTTCCCGTCGAGGTAGAGCCCGAGCAGCCCCTCCTCGTCGGCGGCCACCCGGTAGGGCGAGGTGGGATTCACCCGAACGGAGACGACGGTGCGCCGCAGGTCGTACGGCCCACCGGTGAGGACGATCTCCTCGGGCGGGCGCCTGAGGGCGGCCTCGCCCAGCTCGGGCAGGGTGCCGTGGTCGAAGGAGAAGATGAAGTACGACTTCGGCTTGACGTCACCGCCTTCGTTGTCGCTGAGCGCGGAGGGGTCGAAGGCCACCCCGCCCCGCAGCAGGTCCTCCTTGAAGACGGCCTCCCGCGGCACATGCGGAAAGCGCTCCATCAGATCCTCGACCAGCGCGGTACGGCTGCCCATCCGGTCTCTCCTCCTGGCTCGGTGCGTACGACTCCTCACGGTATGCCCCCGCTCGGGGAGCGAGCGTGCCGGGTCCCCTCCCGGGCGCGGGAACGCGGACAACGGGGCGGTGATGCGGGCCAAAGAATTAGTATGGCGCCTTGACAAAAGTCGGTGGGGCCGCCGACCGTCAGGTAGGTTCCCTCGGCGTACGGGCGGGCCACGACCCCATGGGGAGGGACGACAGGATGACCGGGACCGTGACCAACTGGGCGGGCAACATCACCTACACCGCTGCGGAGGTGCACCGGCCGGACTCGGTCGAGGCGCTGCGGGCGGTGGTGAAGGGGAGCACGAAGGTGCGCGCCCTGGGCAGCGGCCACTCCTTCAACGAGATCGCCGACCCGGGCGCGGGCGGCGTGCTGCTGTCCCTGGACGCGCTGCCGGCCGAGGTGGACGTCGACACGACGGCCGGCACGGTCCGGGTCGGCGGCGGGGTCCGGTACGCGGAGCTGGCCCGCCGGGTGCACGCACACGGGCTGGCCCTGCCCAACATGGCGTCCCTGCCGCACATCTCGGTGGCCGGTTCGGTGGCGACCGGCACCCACGGTTCGGGGGTGACCAACGGGCCGCTCGCGGCGGCGGTACGCGAGGTCGAGCTGGTCACGGCGGACGGCTCGACCGTACGGATCCACAAGGGCGACGCACGGTTCGGCGGCGCGGTGACCTCCCTCGGCGCGCTCGGCGTGGTCACGGCACTCACGCTGGACCTGGAGCCGGCCTATGAGGTGGAGCAGCACCTTTTCACCGAACTCCCCCTGAACGGACTGGACTTCGAGACGGTGGCGGGCGCCGCGTACAGCGTCAGCCTGTTCACCGACTTCAGAGACGAGGGCTTCCGGCAGGTGTGGCTCAAGCGGCGCACCGACCAGCCGCTGCCCGCGTTCCCCTGGGCGGTGCCCGCCAAGGTCGCCCTCCACCCGGTACCCGGGATGCCCGCGGAGAACTGCACACGGCAGTTCGGCGTGGCGGGTCCCTGGCACGAGCGGCTGCCGCACTTCCGGGCGGAGTTCACCCCGAGCAGCGGCGCCGAACTCCAGTCGGAGTACCTGCTGCCGCGCTCCTTCGCCATGGACGCGCTGCACGCCGTCGACCGGATCCGGGAGACGGTCGCCCCGGTCCTGCAGACCTGCGAGGTGCGTACGGTCGCCGCCGACGAGCAGTGGCTGAGCCCGAGCCACGGCCGGGACACGGTAGCGCTGCACTTCACCTGGATCGAGGACACGGCGGCGGTGCTGCCGGTGGTGCGGCGGCTGGAGCAGGCGCTGGACGCCTTCGACCCGCGCCCCCACTGGGGAAAGGTGTTCGCCGTGCCGGCCGCCGCGCTGCGCGGGCGGTATCCGCGTCTGGACGACTTCCAGGCGCTGGTGCGCGAGCTGGACCCGGCGGGGAAGTTCACCAACGCCTTCGTACGGGACCTGCTCACCGACTGAGCGCCGGCGGGCACCGAACCAAGGGCCCCACGGGGCCGGGGCCATGAGAGTGAGCTACATGCCGTCCGCGTCCTGAAGGACCCTCCTGGGGCCATCACTAGGCTGTAACCTAGAGGCCCTAGGTTTCCAGGTCCGGAAAGGCGCCCATGGCTCGTGCCGGTGTCAGTGTGGAGCGGCTCGTCGTGGCCGCTGCCGAGCTCGCCGACGAGGCGGGGTTCGAGAACGTCAGCCTGTCCGCGCTGGCGCGGGGTTTCGGGGTGACGGACGCGAGCCTGTACTCGCACGTCAGGAACCTCCGGGAACTGCGCACCCGGCTCGCCCTGTTCGCCGGCGGGGAGATGATCGACCGGATCGCCACCGCCGTGGCCGGGCGGGCCGGGAAGGACGCCCTGGCCGCGTTCGCCGGCGCCTACCGGGAGTACGCCCACAGCCACCCCGGCCGCTACGCGGCCACCCGGATCCGGATCGACCAGGCCCTCGTCGCCGACTCCCCCGTCATGCGCCGCACCGCCGAGATCACCTACGGCATGCTGCGCGCCTACGGCCTGGACGAACCCGACCTCACCGACGCCGTCCGTCTGCTGCGCAGCACCTTCCACGGCTACTGCGCCCTGGAGGCCACCGGCGGCTTCAACGCGCCGAGGGACGTGGACGCGTCGTGGGACAAGGCCGTCGACGCCCTGCACACGGCACTCACCCACTGGCCGCGAGAGGATCGCTGACATGACCGACCCGTACTACGACGTGTGCGGCACCGGGCCCGTGCTGCTCCTCGTCCCGGGTGGGGCCGGGCACCCCATGGGGCTGGAACCGATGACACGGCGCCTCGCCCGGCGGTTCACCGTCGTCACCTACGACCCGCTCGGCCTCGCCCACGGCCGGCTCGGGCTGCCCGTCGCCGACCAGCGGGTGGAGGAGTGGAGCGACGGGGCGCGCAGGGTGCTCGACCAGGTGCTCCCCGACGGCGAGTCGGCCTGCGTCCTCGGCACCAGCTCCGGCGGCATCGCCGCACTGGACCTGGTGGCCCGGCACCCCGAGCGGCTGCGGCACGTCGTCGCCCACGAACCCCCGTGCGTGGCGGCATTGCCGGACGGGGCACGGCAGCGGGACCGCTTCCGGGAGGTGTACGACACCTATCGCGCGGCGGGGCCACAGGCCGCCGCGGCGCGGCTGGTCGCCGTGCTGCAGGAGCGGACCGTGCAGGACGGCGACCCCGAGGGCCGGCCTCTGACCGACGAGGAGGAGTCGTCCTCGCCGATGGCCCTCTTCCTGGCCCACGTACTGCGGCAGTTCACCTCGTACGTGCCGCACCCGGCTCCCGCGGCGGTGCGACTCTCCCTCGCCGCCGGCGCCGACTCCCGGGGCGGGCTCCTCCACCGGACGGCCGCGGTCCTCGCCGAGCGGTACGGCGGCGGCTTCGTCGAGTTCCCGGGCGGGCACATCGGGGCCGTCGAGCAGCCGGAGGCGTTCGCTGACCGGCTGATCGACGTGCTCGCTTCCCGGTGAGGGCGGTCAGGACAGGTCGCCCAGGGCGTCGGCGTAGTACGTGGATCCGGCGAGGTGCCGGGCGAGTTCGCGGAAGCTCCAGCCCTCGCCCGGCGAGTGGTCGAGTTGCTCGGCGCTGAGCGCGTCCAGGCGGTTCGCCCAGATCCGGGCCAGCCGGGTGAGGCGGCTGCGGGCCTCGTCCAGATCCTGCTGGGTGAAGGGTGCCAGGTCGGCCTCTGTCGTGATCGCGGAGGCGTGCCAGTGGTCGGGGCGGGGCTCCTCACCGGCCAGCCGCGCCTCCAGCTCCGCCAGGTGGTCGATCATGTGGTCGGCGACGCGGCGGATCGCCTTGTGCGGGGTGTAGACGCGGTCGTCGACGTGGGCGGGTGCGCCGTCCCAGGCCGTCCAGGTGGCGGCCAGGGCGAGCACGTGGTCGACCATGGCGGTCACGGATGCGGCGGGCGTGTCGTGGGCGGTCTCGATCATGCGGCCCACGCTAGGGGCGGGTTGCTTCGGCACCGGCCGAAGTGTCGGGCAGGTCCAGTGGCCGGTACGGGCCCAAGTGCCCGCGCACGCCTGCGCGGAGACGTGGGCTGCCGGTCCGCATACGTGGGCTGTTGGCCCAACGCCCTTCCTCAGCCCGCCCGTTCGGCCGCGCTGCGCTCCACGCAGAACTCGTTGCCCTCCGGATCCGCGAGGACCACCCAGCCCGTGCCGTCCGGGTTGCGGCGGTCGTCGACCTGCGTGGCGCCGAGTGCGAGCAGGCGCTCGACCTCCTCGTCGCGGGTGCGGTCCTGCGGCTGGAGGTCGAGGTGGACGCGGTTCTTCGCCGTCTTGGCCTCCGGCACGGTGACGAAGAGGAGCCCCGCGCCCTCGATCAGCGCCTCCTCGTCGCCCGGCTTGCCGTCCTCGTGCACGGGCAGGTCCAGGACCTGCGACCAGAAGCCGGCCAGGGCGTAGGCGTCGGCGCAGTCGATCGTCGTGTGGCGGATCGCTGAAGTCATGCGGGGATTCTGTCAGGCGCGTACGTGGTCGGCGCGGTCATTTCTCGCCGAGGGGCCAGGCGGTGTCTTCCCCTGCCGAGAGGCCCGGCCGGCCTGGGGCACCCCGGTTCCGGTCGGGGTGCCCCAGGGGTTCGTCCCGGCGTGACGGCGGCCGATGTCACGCGCTCCCTGGCGGTGTGTCGGCGACGGGTACGCCGAAGTCGGGGGTGCCGTCGCGCTTCCAGCCGAAGGTCTGGACCCGGGTGTGGCGGTTGGGATCGTTCAGCGGGTCGCCGGTGATCTCCTTGTACTGGCGGGCGTGGTAGACGAGCACGTCGGTGTGGCCGTCCTCGGCGACGGTGAAGCAGTTGTGGCCGGGGCCGTACTGTCTCGTGGTGTCGTTGCTGGTGAAGACGGGTGTTGGGGACTTGGCCCAACTCGCCGGGTCCATCAGGTCGCTGCCCGCGTCGGCGGTGAGCATGCCGATGCAGTAGTGGTGGTCGGTGGCGGACGCCGAGTAGGTGAGGAAGACGCGGCCGTTGCGCTGGAGGGCGTAGGGGCCTTCGTTGACCTTGTAACCGACGCATTCCCAGTCGTACTCCGGGGTGGAGAGGCGTATCTGAGGCCCGGTCAGGGTCCAGGGATTCTCCATCCTGGACAGCCACAGCGCGGTGTTGTTGTCCATGCCGGGTTCGTGCTGCGCCCACGCCAGGTAGCGGGTGCCGCGGTGGGTGAAGGTGGTGGCGTCCAGGGAGAAGGTCTCCCAGGCGGTCCTGATCCGGCCCTTCTCGGTCCAGGTGCCCTTGAAGGGGTCGGGGTGGGCGTTCTCCAGAGCCCAGATGCGGATGTCCCACACGCTTTCCGCGGGGGCCGCGGCGACGTAGACGTACCACTTGCCGCCGATGCGGTGCAGTTCCGGCGCCCAGATGTGCGAACCCATGTCACCGGTGGGGTGCGCCCGCCAGATGACGGACTCGGGGGCGGTGGCCAGGCCGCCGATGGTGCGGGAGCGGCGCAGGACGATCCGGTCGTACTCGGGGACGGTGGCCGTGAAGTAGTAGTGGCCGTCGGTGTGGCGGTGGATGTGCGGGTCAGCGCGCTGACGGACCAGAGGATTCACGTACGGGGCCGGCTTCGGGCCGGTGGCGGCCGCCCTGGCCACCCCGGGGCCGGCGGCCAGGGCGCCCGCGGCCAGGGCGGCGCTCTTCAGCAGCGTTCTGCGGCCGGGGACTTGGGGCAGGTCGTCGTGGTCGCGGCTCATGGGGACTGCCTCTCGGGTGGGGTCGTGAGGGGCGGACATGGTGAGGGGACACGCTTGTTGCAACTGTTCGAAATCACGGACGACATCTGTGATTACGAACGGAAAACGTAAGGGCGAGCCACGAGCAGGTCAACGGGTCCGGCGGGGCGAGAACCGTCGACGGATACGGCCCGCGACGACCCGGTCGGCCCGTGGCGGTTGCCGCGGCCGCCGTACCGAGCCCCGGCCACAGGGTCTAGCGTCATGGTATGCGCACGGACCCCTCCCCCAGCCTCGCCGAAACCCTCGCCGCGGGGACGGTGGTGCTCGACGGCGGAATGTCCAACCAGCTGGAGTCGGCCGGGCACGATCTGAGCGACGAACTGTGGTCGGCGCGGCTGCTGGCCGAGCGGCCGGAGGCGATCACCGAGGCACACCTCGCCTACTTCGAGGCGGGCGCGGACGTGGCGATCACCGCGAGTTACCAGGCCACCTTCGAGGGGTTCGCGCGGCGCGGCATCGGCCGGGAGCGGGCCGCCGGGCTCATGGCGTCGAGTGTGGTGCTGGCACGGGCCGCGGTGCGGCGGGCACGCGAGAAGGGCGTCGTACGGCCGCTGTGGGTGGCCGCGTCGGCCGGGCCCTACGGCGCGATGCTCGCGGACGGCTCGGAGTACCGGGGCCGGTACGGGCTCACCGTCGAGGAGCTGGAGCGCTTCCACCGGCCCCGCCTCGAGGTGCTGGCCGCGGCCCGGCCCGACGTGCTGGCCCTGGAGACGGTCCCGGACACGGACGAGGCCGAGGCCCTGGTGCGGGCCGTGCGCGGGCTGGGCGTCCCGGCATGGCTGTCGTACACGGCCGACGGTCCGCGCACCCGCGCCGGCCAGCCCCTGGAGGAGGCGTTCGCCCTGGTCGCCGACGCCGAGGAGGTGATCGCGGTGGGCGTGAACTGCTGCGCGCCCGAGGACGCGGACGCCGCCGTGGCGACGGCCGCCCGGGTGACCGGCAAACCGGTCGTCGTCTACCCCAACAGCGGCGAGGCCTGGGACGCCGGGGCCCGCGCCTGGAACGGCCGTCCCACCTTCACGGCCGACCGGGTCGCACGCTGGCGCGCCCACGGCGCCCACCTGATCGGCGGCTGCTGCCGGGTGGGCCCGGCGGCCATCACGGAGGTGGCCCGCGCTCTGACGGCGCCGTGACCTCCCGGCGAGCGGGGACCCGGCGCGGCCTGTAGAGCCCGGCGCCGGCGCCGTGCCCCTCCCCGGCGGCCGTGGACCCGGCTCAGCCTTCAGCGGAGCCCGATGACGGCGCCGTGACCCTTCGGCGGGCGGGGACCCGGCTCGACCTTGGGGGAGCCCGGCGACGGCGCCGTGACCCGGGCCGGGCAGCAACCCGACTCAACCTTCAACAGAGCCCAGCGACAGCGCCATGACCCTCCGACCGGGCAGGGACCCGACTCAACCTTCAACAGAGCCCAGCGACAGCCCCGTCCCCCCGACCAGGCAGGAACCCGCCTCAGCCTTCAGCAGAGCCCAGCGACGGCGCCATCACCCGGGCCGGGCAGGGACCCGGCTCACCTTCAGCAGAGCCCGGCAACAGCGCCCTGCCCCCGACCGTGCAGGAACCCCCCTCGACCTTCAGCAGAGCCCAGCGACAGCGCCCTGCCCCCGACCGTGCAGCGACCCGACTCACCTTCAGCAGAGCCCGGTGCCCCTTCGCCCGTCAGGTGCCGCGGACGCCGCCCGAGCGGCGCAGTCGGCGTATGACCGCGCGCAGTTCCGCGCTCCGGGCGGGGGAAGCGCCGACCGCGACCGGCGGCGTTCCGTCCGCAGCCGGGCCGGCCGTGGTGACGGCGACGGTGTCGGCCGCCCACAGGGCGAGTTCCGCGTCCCGTGGGCCGTACAGCGTGTGCGGCGGGCCGTCGCCGAAGACGCGCACCGGGTGGGTCGGGTCCCAGGCCTCCCAACCGGGATCACCCGCGGTGGCGAAGCGGACCCAGGCCGCGTGCATGGTGTCGGCCAGTTCCTGCGGGGCGCCCTCACCCGCCAGTCTGCGGGACTCCGGCACGTCCCCGGTGTCGAAGACGAAGCCGAGCTCCAGGGCGTGGCAGGCGCCCAGGTCGGGCAGGAGGGAGGGCCAGGCGAACTCGTAGACGTGAGCGGAGCCGGGGCGGGCGTCGGCCAGGCGGTGCAGCGGGCGGCGCAGCAGGTGGTCGGTGACCAGCTGGCCGACGATCTCGGCGGTGCCGGCCCGGGGCCGCAGGGACCGGTAGCCGCGGACCACCTCGTGTCCGCAGTGGCAGCGGGCCATGGCGCCGGCCAGCGCGACCGGACCGAGCCGGTCGACGCGTTCGAGGAGGCCTCCGGGCACCAGCCACAGCCGGTACTCGTCACGGGTCCAGCCCATGAGCAGGTCGGCGTCGCGCGCCGCCTCCCCGTCGATCAGTGCCTGCAGCGGGTCGCGGGGCACGAGGTCGCCGTCGACGACGATGCCGAAGGCGGGGCCGCCGAGGACCGGGCTGCTGAGGCGGCCGACCTCGGCCTGGGTACGCAGCAGCAGGTCACGGTCGACGGCGGCGAAGGCCTCCGCGGTGGCGGGCACCTTCAGCCGGGTCGCCATGCGGCGCACCATACGGCGCACCTTGTCCCGGTCGGAGGCCTCCGGGGGACCGCTCTGCAGGACGGCACGCCGGAAGAGGCCCTGGGCCTGCGGGGCGGCGATCAGCGCGCCGACGCTGATGGCGCCGGCCGACTGGCCGCACAGGGTGATCCGGTCGGGGTCGCCGCCGAAGGCCTCGATCGAGTCGTGGACCCACTTGAGCGCGGCGAGCTGGTCGCGTAACCCTGGGTTGGCGGGCGCGTCCGGGAACAGTCCGTAGCCCTCCACACCCAGTCGGTAGTTCGCGGAGACGAGGACGACCCCGTCGCGGGCGAAGGAGTGCCCGGCGTACACGGGCACGGCGGACGAGCCGCGGGTCAGCGCCCCGCCGTGCAGCCAGAGCAGGACGGGCAGCCGGGCGCCCGGGCCCGGCGCGGGCGTCCACACGTTCAGGTTCAGGCAGTCGTCGCCGGGCACGGCCGGGTCGGACAGGTACTGGGCGAAGGCCTCCGAGTACGGCGGCTTGGGCGCGGTCGGCCCGAAGGAGTCCGCGTCCCGCACGCCGTCCCACGGCTCGGGAGGCTCGGGCGGCCTGAACCGGCGGGGGCCGAACGGGGGCGCGGCGTAGGGGATGCCCCGGAAGGCGGCCACCCCGTGCTCGTATCGGCCGCGTACCGCCCCGTGAGGGGTTCTGACCACGGGTTCCGCCTGGTCTGCCGTCATGTGCCCACCAGCCCTTCGCCGCGCTCGTGCACCAGCACCGGTAACACCAGAGCACCACAAGGGCGCTCGGTATTCCGGCGCAGGAGGCCAGGATGGGGCTGTTCGGGCGTACACGGTCCCGTCGACCGGCAACGGCCACAACACCCGTGCGTCGGCCGATCGACCCACCGTCCCTCATCAGTGAGCAGGGGTGAGTCCTGCGCCCGTGCCTGGTCACTGCGGGCGTCCCGAACGGTTCCGGGTCCCTGAAGGGAACGGGCATGAGGCTGCCTCCTCCAACGGCGCGACCGCTTCACCTGCGAAACGTCACTGATCGGTGCGTCCTGCCGCCCGCTTGATGCCACCGCGCAGGTCGCGCGGAGGACGGGGTCCGCGTGTCCGATTCCTTCAAGACCGGCGGCCGGGGCGCTGCCTACCGTGTCCGCATGACTCCACGATTCGCCGTGGTCGGCCTGGTCGCCTCCGACCTGGCCGCCTCACTCGCCTTCTACCGCCGCCTCGGGCTCGTCTTCCCCGAGGGCGCCGAGGAACAGCCGCACGTCGAGGCCGAGTTGCCCGGCGGGCTCACCCTCGCGCTGGACACCGAGGAGACCGTCCGCTCCTTCCACCCCGGGTGGCGGCCCCCCGCCGGGGGCGGCAGGGTCGCGCTCGCCTTCCGCTGCGCCACGCCTGCCGACGTGGACGCCGTGTACGAGGACCTCGTCGGCGCCGGATACCACGGCGAGCTCAAGCCGTGGGACGCCTTCTGGGGAATGCGCTACGCGGTCGTGCACGACCCCGACGGCAACGGCGTGGACCTGTTCGCCGCGCTACCCGCGGGAGAGTAGGCCGCCCAACGGTATCCCGGTCAACTGCCGTACGTCTCGGGCGAGATGGGCCTGGTCGGCGAAGCCGGCCCGGGCCGCGGTATCGGCGAACGGCACGCCGGCGCGCGCGAGTGCCAGCGCCCGCTGCAGGCGCAGGACGCGGGCCAGCGTCTTGGGACCGTAGCCGAAGGCGGTCAGCGAGCGGCGGTGCAACTGACGGGCTCCCACGCCGAGTTCGTCGGCTGTCGCGGCGACCGGGCGGCCCGCGTCCAGAGCCGTGACGAGGTGCCGCAGCAGCGGGTCGGGCGGCCCCGTCGCGACCGCCCGCTCCAGGGCCACCTCTTCGAGCGCGACGGCCGGGTCCCGCGCCGAGTCCAGGCGCGCGCTCAGGCGCCGCACCTCCGCGGCGGGCCACAGCTCGGCCAGCTCGACACGCCGGTCGCGCAACTCGTGGGCGGGCACGCCGAGGTAGCCGGGGGCCGTGCCGGGGAAGAACCGCAGGCCGGCCCAGGGCGCGGGTGGCCCCGCGGGGTGGTACGCACGCGTGTCCGGCCCGGCGACCAGGAGCCGCCCCTCGCTCCACAGCAGGTCCATGCATCCGTCGGGCAGCACGGGCAGAACCCCGGGGCCGGACCCGGACCCCGCCGGAACATTCGTCCACACCACCGCACCGGGCAGCCGGGAGGGGCGCTCCGCGTACCCGGCCCCGGCCGCCCACGCGGGCGTCTCGACAACCACGTACACGAGGCTAGTGCGCGCCGGTCCTCAGGCGGCGGGGTGGGCCTGTCCTCAGACGGCGGAGTGGACCGGTCCTCAGACGGCGCGGTGGACCGGTCCTCAGACGGCGGAGTGAGCCGGTCCTCAGACGGCAGGGTGGTCGGGGTGGCCCCCGTCCGGCCCGGGTCCGTGGCCTCCCCAGGGTTACCGGTGGCCCCCCTGGCGGGTCCGGTCCGGACCCTCCGGGCTCGGTGGTGACTCCGGGCTGCCCGAACTGCTCCTGGTCTGTCGGGACCGGACCGCCCTTGCCCAGTCCCGATGACACTCCGGCCCGCCCGGGGCTGCACCCATCCGACCCTGGTGACAGCGCCAGGCTGTCCGGGGCCGTCCGAGTCCGAGCCCGGTGGCACCCGGCCTGTCCGGTACCACCCCCCACCCGGACTCAACGGCAAACGCGGCCCGGCCGACACCGCCCGCCCGAGCCCAGCGGCAACCCGGCCCCAGCCCCTCCGACACCACGTCCGCGCGGACCCAGCGGCAACCCCGGCACGCCCGGGACTGTCCCAGACCGCCCTTGGTGCCCGGGGCCATCTCGCAGCCGTCCGGGTTCGCACCGGACCGTGCTGAACCATCGGGGACCGCCCCGGACCGTCCCGGCTCACCGTGAGCCTCCCGACCCGTCCGGCCTCACCGTGGGCCTTTCGCCTCGTCCGGCCTCACCGTGAGCCTCTCACGCCGTCCCGACTCACCGTGGGCCTCTCACCCCGTCCCGACTCACCGTGGGCCTCTCACCCCGTCCCGACTCACCGTGAGCCTCTCACCCCGTCCCGACTCACCGGACCGTCGGCGCGCCCGTTCGGAATCGCCTCGGGCCGTCCACGATCCCACCGGACCCTCCCGGCCGTCCGTTCGAGCTCACCAGGGGCCTTCCGGCGGCGACCCGAGGGGCCCTCACCTGACCGCGCTGGTTCACCCCGGCACCGTCCCGCACCACCCGGGACACCGGCCACCGCCCGAGATCAGCCGGCAGCCTCCAGCATCACGGCACCCCCGGGCGCCTCCCAACCACCCGAGACCGGATCATCCGGCGCCCTTCGGCATCACCGCGGACGAACCCGTGCCGTCACTTCTCCCACTTCTGCGGTGACGAGCCGTTCTGGTTCTCCTTGTGCGGGCTGCGGGCCTGGATGGTCCTGGCGTGGGCGCGCAGGCGGGCGGTCACGTCCTCGGGGGGCAGGAAGCGCGACCAGCGCTCCGGGAACTCGGAGGGCATGTCCGGGTCGTCGGCACCGTCTGGGTCGGCGTCGCGGGCGGCGGCGGCGCGGGCGACGTACTCGGCGATCTGCGCCTCGCGCACCCGCTCGTTCGCGGCGCGGGCCGCGGCCGTGGCGGCGGCCGGCCAGACCCGGTCGATGGCGGCGTTGACCGCGGCCCCGACCAGCACGGCGAACGCGGACACGCCGATCCACAGCAGCACGGCGACCGGCGCGGCCAGTGAGCCGTAGATGGTGGGGCCCTCGACGGCACTGGTGAGGTAGATGCGCAGCAGGAGACTGCACACCACCCACATGGCCAGGGCGACCAGGGCACCGGGCACGTCCTCGATCCACGGCGAGCGCACGGGCACGGAGACGTGGTACAGCGTGGTCAGGAACGCGATGGACAGGACGATGACCACGGGCCAGTACAGGACCTGCACTACGGTCGTCGACCACGGCACGATCCGCACCACGGCGTCCGGTCCCGCGACCATCAGCGGCAGCGCGACCGAGCCGATCAGCAGTGCCACGACGAACAGCAGGAAGGCCATCAGCCGGGTCCTGACGATGCCGCGCACACCGTCCAGGCCGTACATCACGGTGATGGTGTCGATGAAGACGTTCACCGCGCGCGAGCCCGACCACAGCGCGAACACGAACCCGATGGAGATCACGTCGGGTCTGCCGCCCTTCATGACGTCCCGCAGGATCGGCTGGGTGATCTCCTTGACACCCTGGTCGGACAGGACCGTGCGGGAGGCGTCGAGGATGTTGCGCTCAAGACTGGCGATGGTGTGGGCGCCGGTCCAGCTGTCGACGTAGAAGAGCAGTCCGATCAGGCTGAGCAGCAGCGGCGGCACCGACAGCAGGGAGAAGAACGCCGCCTCGGCGGCCAGGCCCAGGATCCGGTACTCCATGCACGAGTTGACGGTGTCCTTCAGCAGCAGCCAGGCGGTCTTGCGTTTGGAGACGTTCCGGTAGAGGGCGCGGGCCCGGTGGAGGCGGCCGGACGGCCTGTCGGGGATATCACTGGCATGCTGCACGACCTAAAGGTATCCCTGTCCAGCCGTGACCCTGTCATCCGCCGGGGCATCCCCCGGAGACCTCCCCGGGGAGCACACAAGGCAGGACACGGGGTACGGCGGCCCGATCGGTCCGGCGGCCCGGCGGCGCGACCCGTCCGGCCGCGCGGTCCGTCCGGCGCGCAGCCGGTCGCTCCGTTCGGTCGGTCCGGCCGCCGGCGGCCGGTCTTCGGTGCCCTTGTGGTGACCGTCGGCGTACCGCGGGGTAGGTTCCGTTTCATGGCAGCCAGCACTCACTCCGTGACCAACCAGGTGCCCCCGCTGGTCGGCTACGACGTCTTCGCCGCCGACCGCGCCCTGGCCGAGGCGGTCGAACGGCACGTCGATCCCGCTCTGCTCGGCGAGGTGCGCGGCGAGCTGTCGGCGCTCGGGTGCTCCGCGGGCTCGGCCCAACTGCAGGAGTGGGGCGCACAGGCCAACGAGAACCCGCCGCGCCTGCGCACCCACGACCGCTACGGCCACCGGATCGACGAGGTGGACTTCCACCCGGCGTGGCACCGGCTGCTCGGCAAGGGCGTCTCGGCCGGGCTGACGGCCGCCTGGACGCGCCCGGCCGGGCATGTGCGGCGGGCGGCCGGGTTCCTGGTGTGGACGCAGGTGGAGGCCGGAAACGGCTGCCCGCTGTCGATGACCCACGCGGCGGTGCCCGCGCTGCGCACCGATCCGGACCTGGCGGCCGAGTGGGAGCCGCGCCTGACGTCGATGGTCTACGACCGTGGGCTGAGGCCCGCGCGTCTGAAGGCCGGGGCGTTGTTCGGGATGGGCATGACCGAGAAGCAGGGCGGCAGCGACGTACGGGCCAACACCACCTCCGCGCGGCCGCTCGCCGAGGCCGGGACCTACGAGCTGACCGGGCACAAGTGGTTCTGCTCGGCGCCGATGTCGGACGGGTTCCTGGTGCTGGCGCAGGCCCCGGACGGCCTCACCTGCTTCCTGGTGCCGAGGGTCCTGGCGGACGGCGGCCGCAACGTGTTCCTCATCCAGCGGCTCAAGGACAAACTGGGCAACCGGTCGAACGCCTCCGCAGAGGTCGAGTTCGACGGGACGTGGGCGCGCCGGGTCGGCGAGGAGGGGCGCGGTGTGCGCACCATCATCGAGATGGTGGCGGCCACCCGGCTGGACTGCGTGCTCGGCTCGGCGGGGCTGATGCGGCAGGCCGTGGCGCAGGCGGTGCACCACTGCACCTACCGCGAGGCCTTCGGCGGGCCGCTCGTCGACAAGCCGCTGATGCGCAACGTACTGGCCGACCTGGCACTGGAGTCGGAGGCGGCGACCACGCTGGCGCTGCGGCTCGCGGCGGCCTACGACGACGGGAGCGAGCAGGAGCGGGCGCTGTTGCGGATCGCGGTGCCGGCCGCCAAGTACTGGGTGACCAAGCGGTGCGCGCCGGTCGCGGTGGAGGCCGCCGAGTGCCTGGGCGGCAACGGGTACGTGGAGGAGTCCGGCATGCCCCGCCTGGTGCGGGAGTCGCCGCTGAACTCCATCTGGGAGGGCGCCGGGAACGTCCAGGCACTGGACGTGCTGCGGGCGTTGCAGCGGGAGCCGCAGGCGCTCAACGCCTATCTGCAGGAGGTGGGCCGGGCGCGCGGCGCCGACCACCGCCTCGACGCGGCGATCAAGAACCTGCTCACGGAACTGGCCGACCTGGACGGCATCGAGGCCCGCGCCCGGCGCCTGGTCGAGCGGCTGGCGCTGGTGCTCCAGGGGGCGCTGCTGGTGCGATATGCGCCGCCGGAGGTCGCGGACGCGTTCTGCGCCTCACGGCTGGGCGGCGACGCCGGCGCGGCCTTCGGCACTCTGCCGCACACGCTGGACCTCGCGGCGGTGGTGGAGCGGGCGCGTCCGGTCTCCTGACGGCGGTCACCGGCAAGGTCTGATCCTGGTGTCCCGGCGGCGGTCACCGGCAAGGTCTGATCCTGGTGTCCCGGCGGCGGTCACCGGAAGCCTCCGGCCTTGGTGTCCTGACGACCGTCACGGGAAACTCCCGGCGCCCGGGGTGCGGCGGTTTCCGGACAGCACGCGGGGGTGGTGCTGCGCCGACACGGCACCACCCCCGCTGCCGGCCCGTTGCAGGCCATCGGCGCCGCGCACGCGACGCTGAACAAGTTTCAATCAACACGCTGCTGTTCACCAGGGTTGCAGGGGGTTGCAACCCACCCCTGGGTGTGGCCGGAGCCGATCCTTCCGTCATCGGCGGACGGCACTATGAACCGGACAGTCGGGAAGGCCGCCGACGCGTGGCCGGAACGCTCCGGGGAAACCGGTCCTCGGCGGCTCCGCGGGCGGGGCCCCTGTGGTCGGTGGCCCCGACGGTCGGTGGCCCCTTGTGGCGGGAGGACCCAGTGGCGAATGCGCCGTTGGACGTGAACCGGATCGCCGCCGTCGACGCGGCGCGTGCGGCGCGGCTGCTCAGCGAGGTGCGCTCGGCGGCTCTGGCGGGACAGCGCACGAGCGTGGCCCCCCGTCCGGTGATCGAACAGTCCTGGGAGCGCATGATGCGCAGCGGCGTCGACCCCGAACACGGCTTCAGCCCCGGGCTGCTGCCCCGCGAGGAGGTGGAGCGGCGGCGCGAGGCCTCCCCGCTGCGGCACGTGCTGCCGGTGCTGCGGAAGGGGCTGCTGTCGGTCGCGGACGTCGCCCAGCACATCATGGTCGTCGCCGACGAGGACGGTCGGGTGCTGTGGCGGGAGGGTCATCCGTCGGTGCTGCGCAAGGCCGACGGGCTCGGGTTCGAACTCGGCGCCGACTGGCGGGAGGACGTGGTGGGGACCAACGGGGTCGGCACCCCGGCGGTGGTGCGCCGGCCCGTGCAGGTCTTCGCCTCCGAGCACTTCGTGCGTTCGCACACCACCTGGACCTGCACCGGCGCCCCCGTCACCGACCCCCGGGACGGCCGGCTGCTCGGCGTGGTCGACGTCAGCGGGCCACTGGAGACCATGCACCCGGCGACGCTGGCCTGGGTGGACTCGGTGGCCAAGCTGGCCGAGGCGCGGCTGCGGGAGTTGCATCTGAGCGCGTTGGAGCGGCTGCGCGCGGTGGCCGCGCCGGTGCTGGCCCGGCTGGGCGGCCGGGCGGCGGTGGTGGACCAGGACGGTTGGACTGCGGCGGTGACCGGAATGCCGTACACCCCGCGGATCCCGCTGCCCAAGTCGGTCTCGCCGGGCCGCCGGTGGCTGCCGGCGGTCGGCCTGTGCTCCCTGGAGCCGCTGGCGGGCGGCTGGTTGGTACGGGCCGGCGAGGAGGCCACCGCGCACGGCGACGCCCGGATCGTGCTGGACCTGACCCGCACGCGCCGCTGGTCGGTGGCCGTCTCCGGGGGCGCGGGCTCCTGGTCGCACGAGCTCAGCCCCCGCCACGCCGAGCTGCTCTATCTCCTCGCCGTGCACCCGGCCGGGCGGAGCGCGGCGGACCTGGCCGAGGCGGTGTTCGGCGATCCGGCCCGCACGGTCACCGTCCGGGCCGAGATGTCCCGGGTACGGCGCTATCTGGGGGCCCTTCTCGAACACCGGCCGTACCGCTTCCGCGAAGGTGCCGAGGTCCGGGTACTGCTCCCGGAGGATCCGCGCGACCTGCTGCCGCACTCGACGGCTCC
Source organism: Streptomyces carpinensis (assembly GCF_002154505.1). Taxonomy (GTDB): domain Bacteria; phylum Actinomycetota; class Actinomycetes; order Streptomycetales; family Streptomycetaceae; genus Streptomyces; species Streptomyces carpinensis. The sequence continues at coordinate 20,210 of NZ_MUBM01000182.1, forward strand.
CGCGGTGCGGCGGGCAGGGGTGTCGTCTCCCGCGCTCTGAACCGACGTGGCCACAGCGGACCTGACCCGGGCCGACGTGGCCCGAGTCGGCGCGTCCCGAGTAGTCCCGGCGTGGCATCTTCCGCATATTTGCGGGGTCTTCGTCCTGCGGCGCGCCCGACTGCCGTAGCATCGCCTGCGGGCCGCCCCATCCGCTCCTCGGTCAACGCTCGGACCACCCGGCGCAGTTGAACCGCCCGGTCGGCGAGCGCGTCCCGAGCCGGGCCGAGCCCTGAAAAAAGGGGGGTTGGATGAAGCAGCGCGGCAGACACCGCCGGCGCAGGCGGGGCAGGGCGTTGCGCGCCGTGCTGGCCGGGGCCGGCCTCGCACTGACCGCCGCCGCCACGCTGATCAGCGCCTCCCAGGCCACGGTCACCGACGACCCCGGAGCCCTGAAACCCCTCACCTCCCCCGCCGAACTGGACAGACTGCGGCTGACGGAACAGCCGGTGCCCGAGCGGTCCCTGGACCGCCTCGCCTCGGCGATGGGCCGACCGGTCGGCGTCGGCGCCGTGCTGCGGAGCGCCGACCACACGCTGCGCACCGAGGACGCCTGCACGGCCGAGGAGAGGAAGGCGCTGCCCGTCGAGCCGGCGGCCGCCCGCGCCTACTGCTGGGACACCGCCGACGCCGCCACACGCGAGTGGCGGCCAAGGTCCGTGACCACCTCCGGGGACGCCGAAGCCGACGGCCGGTGGGGCGCACACCGCGTGATCCTCTCCGGCTGGACCCACCTGGGCGGCGGCGCCGACCGCGACCTGGCAAGGGTGGCGTTCGTGAACGCCGACGACCCGGACCGCCTCACCTACACCTGGGCCCTGCTGGCCGTGCCCGTCGACGGCGGACGCGACTACCGGGGGCTCGCCTCGCACGTGTCGGGGATGGTCTGGTACCAGGACAAGCTGCTGGTCACCACCTCCGGCACCGAACCCGAGGCGCTGTACGTCTACGACCTGCGCCGCATCCAGCGCGCCACCGTCACCACCGACGCGATCGGCCGGGTGCCCGGCGGCTGGTCGGCGCACGGCTACCGGTGGGTGCTGCCCGCGGTCGCCGCCTACCGTCCCACGGAGGGACGGTGCGACGACGTGACCGGTACGCCGGGCACGACCACCACGCCGGGCGCGACCGGCGTAACCGATCCGAACCGGACGCCTGGCAAGCACAGTTCAGGCAAGTCCACCGATTCGCCCGATCTCACAGGCCCAGCCGGCTCGACCGGTTCGACGGCCTCCGCCGATTCGCCCGACCCCAAGGCCCCCTGTCCCAACGGCCTCTCCCTCGACCGCACCTCCGCCCCGGCCAGTCTGGTCGCGAGCCAGACGTCGCGCAGGGGCAGTGGACGGCACACCCGTCTGTGGCGGTACTCCTTCAGCGCGGACCCCGCCCGCTCCGGACTGCTGGCCGCCGACTCCAGCGGGACGGTGACCGCCGACGCGGCGTACGAGACGAAGGCGGACGGCGTGCGGGGCGTGCTGTCGCGCCGCACGGGCCCGACCGGGCCCGACCGCTGGTACCTGAGCCGGGCCGCCGGGGCGCACGGCGCACACGGCACGCTGTGGCGGCAGGATCTGCACGGCGCCCAGGCGACGGAGTGCGGATCGTCCGACGACACGCACCGCTGCTGGGGCGACGGCACCGGCTCCCTGTCCTACTGGGAGTCGACCGGCGAGCTCTGGTCGCTGTCCGGACGCACACTGTTCGCACTGCCGCTGTCCTCGGTCGAGCGGGAGATGCGTTAGGGCGCGGACGGAGGCCGGGAGGGCCCCGCTCGACCACAAGCCCGATCGACAGAAGCCCTGGCCGGATGATTCCCTGACCGGCATGACGAACATCGCCGTGACCACCTGGTCCCTGGAGCAGACCGCCCCCACCGACCTCCTCCCGGCCGCCACACCCGAGGGGGATGTCCGGATCGTCCGCTCCGAGGTACCGTCGCCCGAGTTCAGCCGGTTCCTGTATGCGTCGGTCGGCGGCGACATCCGCTGGACGGACCGGCTCGGCTGGACCTACGACCAGTGGCGGGAACACCTGGAGCGTCCGGGCGTCGAGACATGGGTGGCGTACGACCGGGGAACGCCGGCGGGTTACGTCGAGTTGGAGGCGCAGGACGACGGGGTGGTGGAGATCGTCTACTTCGGGCTGGTCCCCGCCTTCCGCGGCCGGCGGATCGGCGGCCACCTGCTGTCGTACGGCGCCGGCCGCGCCTGGGACCTCGCCGACCGCTGGCCTGGGCTGGCGACGACCAAGCGGGTGTGGCTGCACACGTGCAGCAAGGACGGCGAGCACGCGATGGACAACTACCAGCGCCGCGGCTTCAGGCTCTTCGACACCAAGGTCGAGGAGGAACCGGAGGTGGCGACTCCGGGCCCCTGGCCGGGCGCGTACGCCGCCTGAACCCGGTCCGACCTGGACGGACACAACCGCTTTCCGGTCACTTTCCGGCCGTGTGATCAACGACACCCTTGTTCCACATCGTGGGACAAGGGTGTCCGCATCTCGGATAAAGCTGGACTGTGTCCAGATCGCCGTGCCACGCTGCCGTCATGTCTGGAACTGGAATCGCCTTGGTGAGTCGACGGCACGTCGACCTCGGCCGCATGTCCAGCGCCATCTGTCCGGCGAGCTGACCCGCCCGCAGTGGCCTTGCGCCACGGGCCGGTACCACCGGATTTCCTGATTTTCCCCTCCGCTGCCCCTGCGCAACGACGCGCATGCCTGCCCATTTGCCCATGCGCCTGCGTCCGCGCAGGTCAGAGCCGCATTCCACGCTGTCCCGAAGGACGTATCGACCATGGCCGCCTCTTCGCAGAACTCCGTCGCGCCCCGCCGCAAGGTGAGCCGTCACCGCGGCGAGGGACAGTGGGCCGTGGGGCACCTGACCCCGCTCAACGGCAACGAACAGCTCAAGAAGGACGACGACGGTCTCAATGTGCGGACACGCATTGAGACGATCTACTCCAAGCGCGGCTTCCACTCCATCGACCCCAACGACCTGCGGGGACGCTTCCGCTGGTGGGGTCTCTACACCCAGCGCCGCCCCGGGATCGACGGCGGCCGCACGGGTGTGCTGGAGCCCGAGGAGCTCGAGGACGAGTACTTCATGATGCGCGTCCGCATCACGGGCGGCCGGCTCACCACCGAGCAGCTGCGCGCGATCGGCGAGGTCTCCGAGACGTACGCCCGCGGCACCGCTGACATCACCGACCGGCAGAACATCCAGTTCCACTGGGTGCGCATCGAGGACGTGCCGGCCATCTGGGAGCGCCTGGAGTCGGTAGGCCTGTCCACCACCGAGGCGTGCGGCGACTGCCCGCGCGGCATGCTCGGCTCCCCCGTCGCCGGCGTGGCCGAGGACGAGATCATCGACGGCACGGCCGCGCTGAACGAGATCGTCCGCCGCTACATCGGCGACCCCCGGTTCTCCAACCTGCCGCGCAAGTACAAGACGGCCGTCTCCGGCTCCCCGCTGCTGGACGTCGCCCACGAGATCAACGACATCTCCTTCGTCGGCGTCGTCCACCCCGAGCACGGTCCCGGCTTCGACCTGTGGGTCGGCGGCGGTCTGTCCACCAACCCCAAGTTCGGTGTGCGGCTGGGCGCCTGGGTGCCCGAGGCGGACGTACCGGAGGTGTGGGAGGCCGTCACCTCCGTCTTCCGCGACTACGGCTACCGGCGGCTGCGCAACCGGGCCCGGCTGAAGTTCCTGATCGCCGACTGGGGCGCGGAGAAGTTCCGTCAGGTCGTCGAGGACGAGTACCTGGGCCGCAAGCTCATCGACGGACCGGCACCCGAGATGCCCGCCCAGCAGTGGCGCGACCACATCGGTGTGCACCGCCAGAAGGACGGCCGCTTCTACGTCGGTTTCGCCCCGCGTGTCGGCCGGATGGACGGCTCGCTGCTCACCAAGGTCGCCGCACTGGCCGAGGAGCACGGCTCGGGGCGGGTGTCCACCACCGTCGAGCAGAAGATGATCATTCTGGACGTTCCACAGGACCGGGTCGACTCGCTGGTCGAGGGTCTGGAGGCGCTGGACCTGCGGGTCGATCCCTCGCCGTTCCGGCGCGGCACGATGGCCTGCACGGGCATCGAGTTCTGCAAGCTCGCCATCGTGGAGACCAAGGAGCGCGGCAGCGACCTCATCGACGAACTCGAGCGCCGGCTGCCCGACTTCGACGAGCCGCTGACCATCAACATCAACGGCTGCCCGAACGCCTGCGCCCGCATCCAGACCGCGGACATCGGTCTCAAGGGCCAGCTGGTCACCGACGCCGAGGGCAACCAGGTCGGCGGCTACCAGGTCCACCTCGGCGGCGCGCTCGGGCTGGAGCCGTCCTTCGGCCGCAAGGTGCGCGGCCTGAAGGTGACCTCCGCGGAGCTGCCCGACTACATCGAGCGGGTCCTCAAGCGCTACCAGGCCGAGCGAGAGGCCGGCGAGCGCTTCGCCACCTGGGCGGCGCGCGCTTCCGAGGAAGCTCTGTCGTGAGTTTCGCGAGTGAGCCGGCACCGGCGTCCAGCGCCCCGGAGGCGAACCGAGCCTCCATCCAGAGGGAGGCTCTGTCGTGAGTGAGCGTGCCGCGCCCTTCTACTGCCCCTACTGCGGTGAGGAGGACCTGCGTCCGAGCGAGCAGGGCCACGGCGCATGGGAATGCGCGGCGTGCAACCGGGCCTTCCAGTTGAAGTTCCTCGGGCTGCTCGCCGGAGGGCTTCGACAGGCCGACAACGGAGGGGACGACCCGATATGACGGTGATTCAGCAAGAGCGCACCGCAGAGGAGTTGAAGGCGCTGGCCGAGCAGGCCGGACGTGACCTGGAGGACGCCTCGGCACTTCAGATCCTCCGGTGGGCGGCCGAGACGTTCGGCAAGCGGTTCTGCGTGACCTCCTCCATGGAGGACGCGGTGGTCGCCCACCTCGCCTCCCGTGCGATGCCCGGCGTCGACGTGGTGTTCCTCGACACCGGCTACCACTTCCCGGAGACCATCGGCACCCGCGACGCGGTCGAGGCGGTGATGGACGTCAACGTCATCACCCTCACGCCCCGGCAGACGGTCGCCGAGCAGGACGCCGAGTACGGCCCGAAGCTCCACGACCGCGACCCGGACCTGTGCTGCAGGCTGCGCAAGGTGCAGCCGCTGGAGGAGGGGCTGAAGGGCTACCAGGCCTGGGCGACGGGGCTGCGCCGCGACGAGTCCCCGACCCGGGCGAACACCCCGGTGGTCGGCTGGGACGAGAAGCGGCAGAAGGTGAAGATCTCCCCCATCGCACGGTGGTCACAGGAAGATGTGGCAGCGTACGTCGCCGAGCACGGAGTCCTCACGAATCCGCTGCTGATGGACGGCTATGCCTCCATCGGCTGCGCCCCGTGCACGCGCAGGGTCCTCGAGGGCGAGGACGCGCGCGCAGGACGCTGGGCGGGCCGCGCCAAGACCGAGTGCGGGCTGCACGGATGACCACGACACACATTCAGGAGAACCACGTGAAGACCGGAGCCACCGTCTGGCTCACGGGTCTGCCGAGTGCCGGCAAGACCACCATCGCGCACGAGCTGGCTGGGCGGCTGCGCGAGGAGGGCCACCGCGTCGAGGTGCTCGACGGCGACGAGATCCGCGAGTTCATCTCGGCGGGCCTCGGCTTCAGCCGCGAGGACCGGCACACCAACGTGCAGCGCATCGGCTTCGTCGCCGAACTGCTCGCCCGCAACGGCGTCCTCGCGCTGGTCCCGGTGATCGCGCCGTACACGGACAGCCGGGACGCGGTGCGCAAGCGGCACGAGGAGCACGGCACGGCGTACGTCGAGGTGCACGTCGCGACCCCGGTCGAGGTGTGCTCCGTACGCGATGTGAAGGGCCTGTACGCCAAGCAGGCCGCGGGCGAGCTGACCGGACTGACGGGCGTCGACGACCCGTACGAGGAGCCCGAGTCGCCGGACCTGCGGATCGAGTCGCAGAACCAGACCGTGCAGGAGTCCGCGGCGTCCGTGTACGTGCTGCTCAGCGAAAGGGGACTCCTGTGAGCGACGCACGCACGGCCGCCGGGCCGCAGACGAGTACGAAGGCCGCACCTCTGCGCCGCGCGGGCGGAGATGGTGGCACTCCCTGGACGAAGTCCTTGGGGGAGAACGAAAGGGGCGCAGCATGACGACGACCGTCGCCGAGGTCGAGGAGGGCACCGGCAGCCCGTACGCCCTCTCCCACCTGGACGCGCTGGAGTCCGAGGCGGTGCACATCTTCCGGGAGGTGGCGGGCGAGTTCGAGAACCCGGTGATCCTGTTCTCCGGGGGCAAGGACTCCATCCTCATGCTGCACCTCGCGCTGAAGGCGTTCGCGCCGGCGTCGGTGCCGTTCGCGCTGCTGCACGTGGACACCGGGCACAACTTCCCCGAGGTCCTGGAGTACCGGGACCGGACGGTCGACAAGCACGGGCTGCGGCTGCACGTCGCCTCCGTGCAGGACTACATCGACCGCGGTGTGCTCAAGGAGCGCCCGGACGGCACCCGCAACCCGCTGCAGACACTGCCGCTGACCGAGAAGATCCAGGCGGAGAAGTTCGACGCGGTCTTCGGCGGCGGCCGCCGCGACGAGGAGAAGGCCCGCGCCAAGGAGCGGGTGTTCTCGCTGCGCGACGAGTTCTCCCAGTGGGACCCGCGCCGCCAGCGCCCGGAGCTGTGGAACCTGTACAACGGGCGGCACGCGCCCGGCGAGCATGTGCGGGTCTTCCCGCTGTCCAACTGGACCGAGCTG
>NZ_MUBM01000183.1 GCF_002154505.1 Streptomyces carpinensis
GCAGGAGGCCGCGTGCCCCCCGAACCCCCTTCCCTCGCGCCAGATGCCCTCCACTCCCGAATCCGGGAGACGGTCGCGGAGCGCGCCGACACGATCTGGGGCATCGCCTCGACCCTGCATGCCGACCCGGAGTACGCCTTCGCCGAACACCGTGCGGCGGCTCTGCTGGCGGGCGAGCTGGAAGGCGCCGGGCTGGAAGTGCGGCGTGAGGTGGCGGGACTGCCGACCGCGTTCACCGCACGCTCGGGCCTGGGACGGCCGACCGTGGCCCTGCTGCTGGAGTACGACGCCCTGCCCGGCCTGGGCCACGCCTGTGGACACAATCTGATCGCGGCCGCGGGTCTGGGTGCCGCGCTCGCCGTGCACTCGGTGCGGGAGCGGCTCGACGGCGCGGTGCTGGCCGTGGGCACCCCCGCGGAGGAAGGCGGCGGCGGCAAGGCGCTGGAGGCGGAGGCGGGAGTGTTCGACGAGGTCGACGCCGCGCTGATGTTCCATCCGGGCGTGCACGACTGGGCCTGGGCGCCGCTGACCGCGCAAGAGCAGTACCGGGTCGGCTTCCACGGCCGGGCCGCGCACCCGACGGGCAATCCCACGGAGGGCGTCGACGCGCTGGCGGCGCTCGTCGAGCTGTTCAACGTGCTGTACGCGCTCGGCCGCCGGCTGCCGGAAGCCTCGCACGTCCAGGGAATCGTCACGCACGGCGGTACGGCCACGAACATCGTCCCCGAGTACGCCGAGGGCCGCTTCGGCCTGCGCGCGGCCACGACCGCCGCGCTGGACGAGCTGAGCGGGCAGCTGCGTACCTGCGCCGAGGGCGTGGCCATGGCCACCGGGACGAGGGTCATCGTCGAGCGGGCCACCGTCCGGTTCGAGCACTTCCGGGACAGCCCGGTGCTCTCCGAGCGCTTCGCCGCGCACCTGGGCCGGGCGGGCATCACCCTCACTCCGCCCGCTCCCGGCGTGTACCTGGGCTCCTCGGACGTCGGCAACGTCAGCACCCGCGTGCCCACCATCCATCCGTTCGTGGCCATCATGGGCGCGGACGGCTCGGACCACACCCCGGAGTTCGCCGAGGCCGCGGTGTCCTCCCGGGCCCGTGAGGTGCTGCGGGCCGTCACCGAGGCACTGGCGTGCACGGCCGCGGACGTACTGCGCAGTGCGGACCTGCGCGAGCGGGCGTGGGCGCGGCATCGGGAGGCGGCGGCCGCCGGACGGTGACCGGGGACCGCGCCCTGGGACAGCGCCGCGGGCGGGCCGGTGGAACCGTCCGGGGCCGGGGAGGGCGGTGTCCGGCACCGCGGGAGAGCGGGACGAAGCCGCCGGAGATGCTGCCCGGGCAACGGAAGAAGCGTCCATAGTTGCATGATCATGCGTTTCGATGCATAGTCTTGCTATGTCCAAGGTCCTCACTTCCCTCCCCGTCGGCGAGCGCGTCGGCATCGCCTTCTCCGGTGGACTCGACACGTCGGTCGCAGTCGCCTGGATGCGTGACAGGGGCGCGGTCCCGTGCACGTACACCGCCGACATCGGTCAGTACGACGAGCCCGACATCGCATCCGTGCCCGGGCGTGCCACCACGTACGGTGCCGAGATCGCCCGGCTCGTCGACTGCAAGGCCGCACTGGTCGAGGAAGGGCTGGCGGCGCTCGCCTGCGGCGCGTTCCACATCAAGTCCGGTGGGCGGCCGTACTTCAACACCACGCCGCTGGGACGCGCCGTGACCGGCACCCTGCTGGTGCGGGCGATGCTCGAGGACGGGGTGCAGATCTGGGGCGACGGCTCCACCTTCAAGGGCAACGACATCGAGCGGTTCTACCGTTACGGCCTCCTCGCCAACCCTCACCTGCGGATCTACAAGCCCTGGCTGGACGCCGACTTCGTGACCGAGCTGGGCGGTCGCAAGGAGATGTCGGAGTGGCTGCTCGCACACGGGCTGCCGTACCGGGACCCCACCGAGAAGGCTTACTCCACGGACGCCAACATCTGGGGTGCCACGCACGAGGCCAAGACCCTGGAGCACCTCGACACCGGCATCGAGACGGTCGACCCGATCATGGGCGTGCGGTTCTGGGACCCGTCGGTGGAGATCGCGCCGGAAGACGTCACCATCGGCTTCGACCAGGGCCGCCCGGTCACCATCCAGGGCAAGGAGTTCGCCAGCCCGGTCGACCTCGTGCTGGAGGCCAACGCCATCGGCGGCCGGCATGGGCTCGGCATGTCCGACCAGATCGAGAACCGCATCATCGAGGCCAAGAGCCGCGGCATCTACGAGGCGCCCGGCATGGCGCTGCTGCACATCGCCTACGAGCGCCTGGTCAACGCGATCCACAACGAGGACACGGTGGCCGCCTACCACACCGAGGGCCGCCGCCTCGGCCGGCTGCTCTACGAGGGCCGTTGGCTGGACCCGCAGGCGCTGATGGTGCGCGAGTCGCTGCAGCGCTGGGTCGGCGCGGCGATCACCGGTGAGGTGACCCTGCGGCTGCGGCGCGGTGAGGACTACTCGATCCTCGACACCCGGGGCCCGGCGCTCAGCTACCACCCGGACAAGCTCTCCATGGAGCGCACCGAGGACTCGGCGTTCGGCCCGGTGGACCGGATCGGCCAGCTCACCATGCGGAACCTGGACATCGCCGACTCCCGCGCACGGCTGGAGCAGTACGCGGGCCTGGGCATGGTCGGCACCGAGCACCCCACCCCGATCGGTGCCGCGCAGGCGGCCTCGACCGGTCTGATCGGCGCCATGCCGGAGGGCGGTGCCGAGGTGATCGCCTCGCGCGGCGAGGCCGCCGAGGAGGAGACGATGCTGGACCGCGCCGCGATGGAATCCGGCACGGACTGAGCCAGAGCGGTACCGACTGTTCGACGTTTTCGAGTGTCGTCGGCCTGGCGCAGTTGATGCAGGGTCAGGTCGCCGATACGTGGAGGTCGAGCGGTGTGCGCAGTGGGCGCCCGCCCTCGGCTGGACCTGGCAGGACGACCGGTCCAGCCCGGGCGGGCGCCGGAAGAACCGCGGGCGCCGGCCGGCCACGCGCCTCGTGGTGACCAGGCCAGTGGTGGAGATCCTGCCGGCGACCGGCCCGGCGGATCGTCAGGGCGACGAGCGGTGAAACCGTGACGGCGGTGCCCCGAAGGCGCGGGTGAAGGCGGCGGTGAACGCCGCAGGCGAGGCGTAGCGCAGTCGGCCGGCGACCTCGGTGACGGAGGCCGAACGCAGCAGGGGGAGCGCCGCGAGGAGTCGTGCGCGGGCCCGCCAGCCGGCCGGGCTCTCGCCGGTCTCCCTGCGAAAACGCCGGGTGAAGGCGCGTTCACTCATGGCCGTCCGCGCGGCCCACGCGGCATTGGTGACGGTGACGTCCGGGTCCGCCAGGTAGCCGCGGCAGAGTGCCGAGAGGTCGGGGGAGGCGGGCACGCCGATGTGGAACGGAAGCGGGGCGAGCGCGGCGATCTCGTGGAGCAGGAGCGCCGCGATGTGTCCCTCGCGTCCGGACAGGTCGTACCCGGCCTCGAACTCGACTGCGGCCAGCAGCAGTTCGCGCAGCAGCGGCGGTACGTCCACGACCGTGCAGGTCGCGGGCCACCACGGCACGGCCGTCGGCTCGATGTACAGGCTCCGGGTGCTCACTTGGAGCATCCGGACCCGGTGCCGGGTCGCAGCGGGGATCAGGAGGGCGCGCTCGGGCGGAACGGTCCAGGAGCCGTCGGCGGTGTCGACGACCATGACCCCGGTGGCGCCGTAGAGGAACTGCGCGCGTCGGTGCTCGTGCCAGTCCAGCAGATGACCGGGCGCGTAGTCGGTGCCGATCGGCAGGACGGCCCGCTCCACGTGGTCCACATCAGCCAGGGAGACGTTCTTCACCTCTCCCACCCTAGTGGCCGAGTATCGAAGGAATGGCGCCGATCATCGCATGCGGGAACTGCCCGGCAGGTGGTGGAGTGGCCTGTGTGGATGTTGTCGCATTGCTCGGTATCGGAGTCCTCACGGGACTCACCACTGTGTTGTTCGGATTCGGCGGCGGGTTCGTCGCCGTCCCGGTCGTCATGTGGGCGGACACCGGCCTCGGGCCGGACGCGATGAGGGTGGCGACGGCCACCTCCGCGGTGGTCATGGTGGTGAACTCCGGATTCGCGACGGCCGTCACTCCGCGCCACACCCTCGTCCGGCTGCGGGGAAGCGGCGCGCTGGTCGTGCTGCTGGCCGGCGGGGCCTCGGTCGGCGCGCTCGCCGCGCTTCACGCGCCGTTCGGGCCGGTCAGGTGGGCGTTCGTCGTGTACGTTGCCCTCACCCTGGCCGACCTGCTCCTGCGCCCAGGATTCCTGCGCCCCTGTGCTCAGGAGACGGCGACCGGCGGGCCGAAGCGGCTGCCGACCGCCTTCGGTGCGCCGATCGGTGCGGTGGCGGCCTTCCTCGGAGTGGGGGGCAGCGTCATGACGGTTCCGGCGATGAGACGGGCCGGGCACCCGATGCGGGTGGCGACCGCACTCGCCAATCCACTCACCTTCGCCATCGCGCTGCCGGCCGCCGCCGTCTCTCTGGGCGGCTCGGCCACTCCGGTCACCGAGCACGTACAGGCGCACCTGGCGGGGACGGTCGACCTCCGGGCCGCTGTGACCCTTCTGGCCGGCGCACTGCCCGTGATCGCTGTACTGCGCCGCCGGCCACCGAAGATCGCCGACCGAACCCACGCCTGGGCCTACGCGGCGCTCCTCGCTTTGGTCGTCGTCGCGATGCTGCTGCCGAGGTGAGGGGTGTGTCCGTGCGGTGAGGCGAGGCGGTGCCCGTCGGGGCTCCGGTTCGTGCCCGCTTGCGGCGGCCGGTCCTCCACGCGGGCAGGATCGGCCGCCGCACCGAGGGGTCACCCACTGACGGTGTGGCCAGGATTCTGGCGCTTGACGTACAGCCGGTCGTGCCCGGGGCCGGTCCACTCCAGCCGTACGACACCGGGGACGGCGGAGTGGTCGATGCGTGACGGATCCGACCAGTAGCCGAAGTTCGGGTTGCGGAAGAACGTCGACCACAGGCCGCCGTGATGGTCCGCGAAGAAGTTGTTGTGGCCGATGCCGACCCCCGCGGTCCACCGCTTGGAGTACGGCCCTTCGAAGGAGTCCGAGACGGCGACGACCGCGTCGTACTGGTACTGCGTGCGACCCGCACCCGGCGTGTCGTAGGCGTACCGCGTGCTGCCGTCGGCATTGACCGACGCCCAGTCCCACGCGGTCTGGACGAGGTAGTACTTGCCCTTGTACTTGAAGACGTACACGCCTTCGCGGTACGGCTCGGGCGCGTAGGGCACCTGCTGGAACTTGGGGAGGTTCGTCGTCGGGACGATGTCCTCCATGTCGTCGCGGAACCTGGCGTACAGGTCGTTGTGCAGCACGAGCCACGCGTCGTCGCCCTCGGCGTAGAGGCTGCCGTCGATGTGGTGGTAGGCGCCGGGCTCGATGAACTTCGGGCCGCCGATGAACGAGTCGCCGAAGGGCTTGTCGCGGTTGCCCTCGACGAGCCGGTACGGTCCCTCCACCCCGCCCTCGCTCACGAGCAGGAACGAGCCGACCTTGCGGGAGTGGTCGCCCATGCACGCGACGATGTACCACGTCCCGCGGAAGTAGTGCAGTTCCGGGGCCCAGACCTCGCCGCGCTTGCCGAACTGGTCGTCGTACCAGTACTCCTGCCAAGGGGCGACGACGGTCCGTCCGGGCCGGTTCTCACCGACGAACTCGGGGGACCACACCTTGCCCCGCTCCGCGCCGGGCCGTACGCCGGTCGTGTCGGCCAGTCTCCACGGCCCGTGGAGGGAGGGGGCCACCCACACGAAGATGCCGTCGTTCCAGGGGGCGGCCGCCGCGAGTCCGGGCACACGAGTGGTGCCCGTGGCGACGTAGAGCGGACGGCCGTCGACGACAAAGCAGTTGACGTAGGTGTCCCGCATCCATACCTGGCCGTGCTCCTGGTCGCGAGGGCGCAACTCGAGAGGGAGGACGAAGGAGTTGTCATCACGCGGCCACAGGTCGAGCCGGGTGTCGGCCAGGCCGTAGGGCTCGGGGTCGGCCCAGTTGGACGGGTAGCGTCCGACCGGCGTGCCGTCCGCGGGTCCGGGCGCTGCCTGCGCGGCGGTCACCGGCAGGGCCACCGCCGCTCCCAGGCCGGCGACACCGGCCAACAGGGTCCGCCGGTGCAACCCGCTCTCGGTGCTGGTCATCAGTCACGTTCTCCTTATGTTGTCCGGTACGCCGGTGCCTTGACCGGCAGGACGGCCGACGGGGACCTGCCGCCCCTGGTCCGTTCCGCCTCGACGACTGGGCGCATGCCGCTGCGGGCGGCCAGGTCGGTGGAGCGGTGGTCGTCCTGGACATCCGGCCGAGGTCGTGGAGCCCGCTCCGGCAAGGGGCCGAGTCTGCACGGCGGTTCGAGTACGAGCCGGTGTGCCCGTGCTCCGGAGTGCCGGGGCCGGCCATGGCTGGTATGGCGCAACACAGCATGTGAACGGCCCTTTTTTCCGTCAACAGGCCGGACAAATGATCTGAGGGGCCCTGAGTGTCGCCCCCTTCACCCGCCAGGGCGTTTCTGCAGGTCCGGCATGAAGTCGGCTGACCGGCAAGGCGTGTCACGATTGTGTAACGGGGTGTCATGGGGGTCGGCCGTAGCAGGAAAGCCGGTGACGGGGGATCAACCGCCATGCGCTCGTGGGGGAGTGAGCCACTGTCTCCCCGGCTTTTTCTGTCGGAGTGTTGACGGAATTTTTCAGCCACCCTACTTTGACCGGCATGCAGATGCCCACCGGAGTGCACGCACTGGTCAGGCGCACCCATGAGGAGCGCGTGATGCGTGCCTTGCAGGAGAACGGCGCCATGAGCCGAGGCGAGATCGCCCGGGTCGTCGGGCTGTCCCGCACCACCCTGTCCGAGATCACAGGCAGCCTTCTTCAACGAGGCGCCATCGTCGTCGTGGACACCGATGCCTCCAGTCGCGCTGGCAGCGGGCGACCGGCCGAGCGGCTGGCGCTCGACCCGGCGTCGGCGCAGTTCATGGGCGTCGACTTCGGCCACCGGCGCGTACACGTCGTCATCGCCGACGCCTCGCACGAGATCATGGCCTCCGACTCGGTCCGGTACGACGACACGGCGACCTGGCCGACGCGGACCGAGCTGGCACTCGGGCTGGTCGACCGGCTGAGTGCCGAGGCCGGCGTGCACTTCGGGGCACTGCAGGGCATCGGCATCGGCGTGCCGGGGCCGTACCCGGCACCCGAGGGAACGGCCTGGCCGCGCGCCGCCGCGGGGAGGACCGTGCTCCGCCCGGCCCCGGAGGGCGTCGACGTGGCGTTCGCCGAACGCTTCGACGCGCCGGTGATCGTCGACAACAACACCCGCCTGGCCGCCCTGGCCGAGGCGATCACCGGCGCCGACAGCGTCGCCGACCTGGTGTACGTACGTCTGTCGGACGGCGTCGGCGGCGGGCTCGTCGTCGGCGGCCAGCTCGTCACCGGCTCGACCGGACTGGCCGGCGAGTTGGGGCACGTCACCGTCGAACCGGCGGGCCGGCCGTGCCGGTGCGGCAAACGCGGCTGTCTGGAGACCGTGGCCTCCGTGCCCGGGATTCTCGCCGCCTGCTGGGAGTTCGGCCTCCGCCTGGAGAACCTCCAGGACCTGGCGGCCGCCGTGGCCGGCGCGCACCCTGTCGCGGACCGGGTGCTGCGGGAGGCGGCCGGGGCGCTGGGACGCGTCGTCGGCGCAGCGACGATGACCCTCAACCCGGCGAAGGTGGTCATCGGCGGCGACATCGCCCGGTTGGCGCCCGTCATCGTGGAGCAGGTCGCCGCCACTCTCGCCGGCGAGCTCTTCCCGATCGCGTCGGCCGGTCCCGTCGTCGAGGCGGCACGGCTCTCGGACGACGACGGCGCACTCGGCGCCCTGGCCGCGGTCTTCCACAGTTCACCCCTCCTGGCGAGATATCCGGAAACCGCCGATCTGAAGAGCGGTTCCGGCGCACGCAACTCCACCACCGAAGGAGCCGCCCATGTCCGTCCTTGACAAGCAGGGCGCCGGCCGGCGAAACCCCCTACCCGAGAAGACATCCGGGACATCCGCCGACTCCGGCGCCGCGGGCGCCGCTGAGAGGGCACCGCAGCGTTCGCGGTCGGGTGGGCGCGGACTGCCTCTCGTCCTGAACGCGGTGTCCGTCGCCCTCGGCATCGCGATCTGGTGGGCACTGGCGTCCGCGGGCTTCAAACTGCCGACACCGCCGGAGGTCGTCGCGCGGGCCAGGACACTGATCGACAACGGCACGCTCGGCAAGGACGTGGCCGCCAGCCTGACCCGCGTACTCATCGGCTTCGCACTGGGTACGGCCGTGGCCGTCCCGGTCGGCTTCCTGATGGGCTGGTACCGCGTGCTGCGCGGCCTGATCGAGCCGTGGATCCAGTTCTTCCGGACCATCCCGCCCCTGGCGATCATCCCGCTGGCCGTCGTGGTCATGGGCATCGACGAGACACCGAAGGTGTTCGTCATCTTCCTGGCGGCGTTCCTCGCGTGCGTCATCTCGACGTTCCAGGGCGTGGTGAGCGTCGACCGCACGCTGATCAGCGCCGCCCGGGTGCTCGGCGCCAAGGACTTGACCATCTTCGCCCGTGTCGTGGTGCCGGCCTCCACACCGTTCATCCTCGTCGGCATGCGGGTGGGCCTCGGCTCGGCATGGGCGACCCTGGTCGCCGCCGAGCTGGTGGCCGCCCAGCAGGGCCTCGGCTACCGGATGCAGAACGCCGAGCTCTACTACGACCTTCCGACGATCTTCGTCGGACTCATCTCGATCGGGATCCTCGGTCTGCTCATGGACCGCATCCTGCTCCTCGCAGAACGCAAGCTCACCGGATGGCAGGAACGCCGATGACCAGCACCGCGGCCAAGATATCCGTCCAAGGCGTCACCAAGACGTTCGCTCTGGGACGCGACACGTTCACCGCTCTCGACGACCTCTCCCTCGACATCGCGGACAACGAGTTCGTCACCGTCGTCGGCCCCTCGGGCTGCGGCAAGAGCACCCTGATGAACATCCTCGCCGGACTGGAGGAGCCGACGGCGGGCCGGGCCCTCGTCGACGGCGTACCGGTGTCCGGGCCGGGACCCGAGCGTGGTGTGATCTTCCAGCAGTACGCCCTCTTCCCCTGGCTCACCGTCCGGCAGAACGTCGAGTTCGGCCTGCGGACCGCGCGCGTACCCAAGGCCGAACGGCGCGAGCGCGCCGAGCACTTCATCGGCCTGGTGGGGCTCGAGCAGTTCGCCGACGCGCTCCCGAAGACGCTCTCCGGCGGCATGCGGCAGCGATGCGCCATCGCCCGCGCCTACGCCGTCAACCCCTCGATCCTGCTGATGGACGAACCGTTCGGCGCGCTGGACGCCCTCACCCGGGTCAAGCTCCAGGAACAGCTCCTGGACACCTGGAGCAAGGACAAGCGGACCGTCCTGTTCATCACGCACGACGTCGACGAGGCCGTCTTCCTCGCGAACCGCGTCATCGTCATGGCCGCCCGGCCGGGACGCGTGTACGACGTCATCGAGGTCGGCTGGGACGACGCCCGCGACGAGGATTTCCGCTTGAGCACCGAGTTCGCCGCCCTGCGCAACCGGGTGTGGCACTCCGTCTACCACCAGGACGGCCGCACGGCCGCCCCCCTGCCGTCGACGACGACCTGATCGGAAGGACCCATCCATGCCACTCACGACCTCCCGCAGAGGTTTCGCCGCTGCCGTCGCGGGCCTTGCCGCCGCCGCTCTTCTGACGGCATGCGGCAGCGACTCCTCCTCCGGCAAAGGGGGCGAGAAGGTACGCATCGGCTACATCGGCGACTTCAACGGGACCAGCCTGATCGCCATCGCCGACGCCAAGGGGATGTGGGCCAAGCACGGCCTCTCGGCCGAGAGCAAGGTGTTCACCAACGGCCCCCTGCAGATCCAGGCGCTGGGCACCGACAACCTCGACCTCGGCTACATCGGCCCCGGTGCGATGTGGCTGCCGGCCTCCGGCAAGGCCAAGGTCGTCGCGATCAACACCCTCGGCGACGCCGACCGCGTCATCGCGCAGCCCGGTATCACCTCGATGCAGCAGCTCAAGGGCAAGACCGTCGCCGTGCCCGAGGGCACCTCCGGCGACATGATCCTCACCCTCGCCCTGGAGAAGGCGGGGATGACGAAGCAGGACGTCAAGATCGTGCCGATGGACCCGTCGACCATCGTCTCGGCGTTCTCCTCGAAGAAGGTCGACGCCGCCGGCTTCTGGTACCCCGCCGCCGCGACCATCAAGAAGCAGGTGCCGAACCTCGTCGAACTGGCGAAGAACTCCGACTTCGCCGACAAGGTCTCCTTCCCGACGGCCTTCGTCGCCGGCAACAACTTCGTCGCCAAGCAGCCCCAGAAGGCGAAGAAGGTCCTCGCCGTACTGCGGGAGGCGATCGCGTACCGCTCCGCACACAAGGACGAGGCCATCAAGCTCACCGCCGACAAACTCGGCATCCCCGAGGACCAGGTGAAGGCGGACGCATCCCACGTCGAACTGCTCGACGTCGCCAAGCTGGACGAGCTGACCAAGAACGGCACCATCGACAAGTGGCTGAAGGGAATGAACGACTACTTCGTCCAGGCGGGCAAACTCAAGGACCCGATCGACCCGAAGACCTACTACACCGGCGACCTCTTCACCGGAGCCGGCGAGTGACCGCGTCCCACACGTCCGACGCGGCGAGGCAGAACATCCTCTTCCTCATGACCGACCAGCACCGGGCGGACACTCTCGGCGCCTACGGCAACCCGCTCGCGCACACCCCGGCCCTCGACGAACTCGCCGCCACCGGCACCCGCTTCGACCGCTGGTACACCCCCACCGCGATCTGCACCCCCGCCCGGGCCAGCCTGCTGACCGGCCAGGCACCCTTCCGGCACAAGCTGCTCGCCAACCACGAGCGCAACGTCGGCTACCTCGAGGACCTCGCCGAGGACCAGTTCACCTTCTCCCGGGCACTGCGCGAGCACGGCTACAACTGCGGCCTCATCGGCAAGTGGCACGCCGGCAACCGACGGACAGCGGCCGACTACGGTTTCGACGGCCCCGAACTGCCCGGCTGGCACAACCCCGTGGACCACCCGGACTACCTCGCCTACCTCCACGAACGCGGCCTGCCGCCCTATGAGATCAGCGACCGGATCCGCGGCACCCTGCCCAACGGCGGCCCGGGCAACCTCCTCGCCGCCCGGCTGCACCAGCCGGTCGAGGCCACTTTCGAGCACTACCTGGCCACCCGCGCCATAGAGAAGCTCGAGAAGTACGCCGCGGACCACCGGCAGAGCGAGCAACCGTTCTTCCTCGCCCTGCACTTCTTCGGACCGCACCTGCCCTACATCCTTCCCGACGAGTACTTCGACCTGGTCGACCCGGCGGACGTGGAACTGCCGCGGTCCATCGCCGAGACCTTCCACGGCAAACCCCCGGTCCAGCGCAACTACAGCGCGCACTGGACCTTCGACACCATGCCGATCGAGACGACCCGCAAACTCATCGCGGTGTACTGGGGCTACGTGGCGTTGATCGACATGCAGATCGGCCGGGTCATGGAAGCGATGCAGCGGCTCGGACTCGTGGACGACACCGCAGTGTTCTTCACCTGCGACCACGGCGAGTTCACCGGCTCCCACCGGCTGCACGACAAGGGCCCCGCGATGTACGAGGACATCTACCGCACACCCGGCCTGCTCCGCGTCCCGGGCGCGCCCGGCGGCGTCGTACGGTCCGAGTTCGTCAGCCTGCTCGACTGCACCGCGACCATCCTCGACCTGGCGGGCATCGACCCGAAGCCCGCGGTCGACTCGCGCAGCCTGCTGCCGCTCGTCCACGGCGAGGCGGTGGACTGGGAGAAGGACATCGTCTGCGAATTCCACGGCCACCATTTCCCGTACCCGCAGCGCATGCTCCGCGAGGACCGGTACAAGCTCGTCGTCAACCCCGACTCGGTCAACGAGCTCTACGACCTGCGGACCGACCCCGACGAGCTGCAGAATGTCTACGACCATCCCGAACAGGCCGAGGTCCGCTCGCGGATGATGCGCCGTCTGTACGACCTCCTGCGGAAGCGCGGCGACAACTTCTACCACTGGATGACGTCGATGTACGACGTCGGCGAGGTGGGACACGACCCGACCCTGAGCGGCCTCGACGAGTCCACCTACCAGAAGTAGCAGATGCGCCGGCATCGCGCGGACGCCCGATGCACCGCATGAGGACCGCAGATGCCGGCGGACGTCCGCCGATGAAACCACCCGGCTCCGTGCACGGACGACGGCTCGCAGGCGCCGAGCGACCCGTGCACGGCCACCCGCCCCGCAACCGAGGACTGGGACCCATGACCCGCGATCACCACCCCTGCTGCACCCCGTCCGGCGCACCGGCCGCCCTCGCGCTGGCCCCACCGGCAGCGCAGCCGGCCCCGCGCGCCGCCGCCCGCCGGCAGTCGACGCGGGGACAGGTCCGCCTGCCGGGCGGGGAGTTCGCGATGGGCGACGCCTTCGGCGAGGGCTACCCCGCCGACGGCGAGACACCCGTCCACACGGTACGTCTCAAGCCCTTCCACATCGACGAGACCACCGTCACCAACGCCCAGTTCGCCACCTTCGTCAAGGCCACCGGTCACGTGACCGACGCTGAACGCTACGGGTCCTCGGCCGTCTTCCACCTCGTGGTCGACGCCCCCTCGGCCGACGTCTTCGGCCATGCCGCCGGAACCCCTTGGTGGATCAACGTCCGGGGCGCCCACTGGCGCCGTCCCGAGGGGGCACGCTCCGACATCACCGGCCGGCAGAACCACCCCGTCGTCCACGTCTCCTGGAACGACGCGACCGCCTACGCGCAGTGGGCCGGCAAGCGCCTGCCCACCGAGGCGGAGTGGGAGTACGCCGCACGCGGCGGCCTGGCCGGACGCCGCTACCCCTGGGGCGACGAGCTCACCCCCGACGGCCGATGGCGCTGCAACATCTGGCAGGGACGGTTTCCCCACACCAACACGGCCGAGGACGGGCACCTGACCACCGCGCCGGTCAAGTCCTACCGCCCCAACGGCTTCGGACTGTGGAACCTCGCCGGCAACGTCTGGGAATGGTGCTCCGACTGGTTCTCCCCCTCCTACTACGCCGAGGCACCCCTGGAGGACCCGCACGGCCCGGACACCGGTACGGCACGCGTCACCCGCGGCGGTTCCTACCTGTGCCACGACTCCTACTGCAACCGCTACCGGGTGGCCGCCCGCTCCTCCAACACCCCGGAGTCCTCCTCCGGCAACCTCGGCTTCCGCTGCGCCAACGACGCCTCCGGGGCGACGGCCGAGTGACCCGGGCGCAGGTGCGCCCGGAGGACGTCGCACTCCCGTCCGGCGCGAGCCTGCGCAGCTGCATCCGAAGGTCGGATCGATGCCCCTTAGGTCATGCGGCTCGCCCGGACGGGGGCCGGCGGCTTGTGGTCTGCCAGGCGGCCCCGGGCACCCCGGACGAGGAGGCCATGTTCCGCCCGGAGTCCGCGGACGCCCGGCCGGAGGCGCCGGCAGACCACCCGGAACCGGCCGGCGAGCCGTCGCTGCTCCCGTCACCGTCTCCGCCGGATGAGGGCCTCGACGGCATAGGGGGACGCGCTCCTGGCCCGTCGGCCGGGTCCCGTGCGGAACGGGCCTCAGCAGTCGGGGATGACGGTGCCGTTGTTGTCCTTGGCCTCGTCGTTGCCCCAACGGGAGAGGTAGTAGGCGGAGACGTACTGGTTCGCCGGGCCGATGTCGGGGTCGGTCTTCAGCCACCAGTGGTTGTACGTGGTGGCGTCGCCGATCTGGCGGCCCCACACCTTGCAGTACACGTAGTTGGTGCCGGCGTTCAGGGTTCCGGTCTGTGTGGTGCTGGTCGGGGAGGCGTACACCGGCGCGTTCGCGAAGGTGTCGACCCAGTACTTGGTGGGTGTCCCGCTGCCGCAGGCGTTGTCACTGGTCAGGTTCTTGACATTGTACTGGCTCGGATAGGGGGCCAGCGACGTGCCGTTGATCACGATGTTCTGTCCGACGCCGTTGAGGAGCTGCTCGTAGTGGATGTGCGGCCCGGTCGAGTTGCCCGTGGAGCCCGTCAGGCCGATCTCCTGTCCTTGCACGACGGACGCTCCGTCCGGCACGGAGTAGGCGGAGAGGTGGAAGTAGTACGTCGTCCAGCCGCCGCCGTGGTCGATGGCGATGTAGTTGCCGGCGCCGCTGGGCTGGGAGTAGCGGTGGGCCGTGCCCGAGGCCGATGCGAGCACCGGAGCGCCGTTGGTCTGTCCTCCGTCCGACCTGACGAAGTCCAGGGCGAGGCGGACCTCACCGTCGTGATGCGAGTAGGTCCATGTCTGGCCGCAGGGGAACGGCGCCTTGAACAGGGGCGCCGCCTGGGCGGGCGATGCGGTGAGGAACCCGGCGACTAT
The DNA here is from genome assembly GCF_002154505.1 of Streptomyces carpinensis. GTDB lineage: Bacteria > Actinomycetota > Actinomycetes > Streptomycetales > Streptomycetaceae > Streptomyces > Streptomyces carpinensis. The sequence goes on from NZ_MUBM01000183.1 coordinate 14,471, forward strand.
GGCCACCAGGCTCAGCAGGGCGATACGCGGCGAACGCATCCGGTCTCCTTGTCGGTGCGGTGCTTGGGGAAGGCGGCTGCGGCTCAACGGCGCGCAGTGGGCCGGCGCGCCCGGCCGCGGGGGTGAGTGCGACGGTGGACCGGGTCGCGCGCCGAAGGGTTGTGTGCCCTGCGTGCGCGGGCGGTGTATTGCTGCACCCGGATCCGGAACGGGCCTCAGCAGTCGGGGATGACGGTGCCGTTGTTGTCCTTGGCCTCGTCGTTGCCCCAACGGGAGAGGTAGTAGGCGGAGACGTACTGGTTCGCCGGGCCGATGTCGGGGTCGGTCTTCAGCCACCAGTGGTTGTACGTGGTGGCGTCGCCGATCTGGCGGCCCCACACCTTGCAGTACACGTAGTTGGTGCCGGCGTTCAGGGTGCCGGTCTGCGTGGTGCTGGTCGGGGAGGCGTACACCGGCGCGTTCGCGAAGGTGTCGACCCAGTACTTGGTGGGTGCGGGCGGGACGCTGCCGCCACCGTCGACGTCGAGGTAGTCGCGGTCGATGCTGATCGCCACTCCGCCCCAGGTCTCGCTCACATCGCCGGCGTACTGGTGGATGCGCTGGTGGTCGGCCCAGTAGGCGGCCGGGACGTAGGAACCGGCGTCGGTGTCCGCGGCGTTGTTCCACCAGGCGAACCAGATGTGGTCCGGGAGGGTGTAGGCGCCCGTGGTGTACTGGCCGGCCAGGTCCTTGATGCCGGAGGAGGCGCTGGAGTAGACGCCCGAGCGGTAGCCCCGCGCGTGCAGCTGCTCGGTCCACCCGGAGAGGAAGTTCAGCACTCCGAGGCTGCACGACGGGATGGTGTTGTTGTAGCCCTCCATGTCGTCGTAGATGACGCTGTCGGCCGGGATGCCGATCGCCTGTGCCTGGGCCACGGCGTCGTCGGCCTCCGAGACACCCTGGCTGCGGGCGGTCGCCGGATCGGTGGAGACACGGTGCCCGAAGTTGGTGCACGGCGCCTGGGAGCCGACGTAGGTAGGCATGACGTGCCAGCCGTTGCCGGTCACGGTGCCGATCCAGGAAGAGGTGAGGTTGGGCTGGGCGCAGCCCCGGCTGTTGCCGCCTATGTAGACCCCCACCGCCCGGTAGGGGGAGGCTGCCCAGGCGTTCATCTGCGAAGTGCTGGGCGCGGTGCACGCCTCGAAGCCCTGGCCGGTGAAGGCGCCGGGCTGCGCGGCGACGGCGGTGTCCTGCGCCGCCACGGCCGGGCTCTCGGCATGAGGTACGGCGCCGGCTCGGGCGTCGCTGCCCAGGCGGCCGGTGCGCAGGATCTGCTCGACCGCGGCCTCGCCCGTGCCGTAGGAGGCGGTGGCGATGACCCCCGCGGACGGCACCGCCAGCCGGATCTCGCCCAACGGGCTTGTCGTGGCCGGGACATAGGATGCCGTACCCCGTGGGGCGAGGCCGGTGGTGCGGTCCACGGCCGCGGTGCCGGTGCCGTCCAGGGGTTCGACCAGCAGGGCCTCGGTGCGCCCCACCAGATGGCTGGGACAGGTTGCCTGCGAGCCGGGGTGGCCGAGGTACACGGCGTGCATGTCGAAGCGGACGCACGTGTCCGGCGCCTTGGCCAAGTCGAAAACCGGCCATCCTGTCGGCACCTTCAGGTGGTAGCCCCGGTAGGACACCTCCTGGGTAGCGGACGTGGCGCTGGCGCTGGGGGCGCTGATGGCGGTGGACGCCGCCGCCAGGAGCAGCGCCAGCGCGGTGCCGGCGGTGCGTCTGGCGCGGCCTGGTCTGGCCCGGTGCATGGGATTCCTCCGTTTTTGCCGTGATCATGACAGTGTTGCGTGAGCCCGTGACCGCTCGCGGCAGCTGTACGGCGGTCATCGAGGGTCGGCCTGCGGGGACTTGACGATGTTGGGGGCAGGGTGGCCTGTCGCCTGCCTGCGGTGCGTCACGGCTTCGGGGCATGGGGTCGAGCACGAGTGGCGCGGGGGGCGAAGCGAAGCCGGGCGGCGTCGTGTGGGGGCGAGCAGGTGGACCTTGGTCAAAACGGGATACACATGGACGTGCTGCTCAGGGGCTTCCCGACGTGCAGGTCAAGGGAAGTCGGCGGGAGACTAGCCGTGTTGGCGTGCTGTTGTAAATGCGCGTCACTTCTTTGCCCCGCGCTATGGTCGCCGTTCCCCTTCTGCCTCTACGGTGTCCGTGATATCGATTTCTTCCAGCCGGGCAGCGGGAGACTCGAACCCCCACAGGAGCCGTCATGCACACCCAGCCAGCACGTAGCTCCGCCGAAGAGCCGAGCCCGTTCCAGGCCGCGCCGGCCGGTACCCGCCGCACGTCCCCCACCCGCCGGGCCGTCCTCTCCGGCCTCCTCGGCACCGCGGTGGGAGGCGGGAGCCTGCTGACGGCCGCGGTGCCGGCCGGAGCGGCCACCTGCGCCGCGTCGGTCGCCTCGGCCGTCACCGGAAGCAAGATCAAGAATCTGACCGGCCCGGTCGAGACCGGCCCGTTCGCCGCACCCTGGACCGACCTCGGCATCCCCGCACGCTGCCCCGACGGGTCCATGCTGTTCGTGTGCGGGGACACCTTCGACGGTGCCGGCGTGGGCGGCCCCGACTGGCGCGCACCCGTCGGCCTGCGCTCCAGCAGGAGCGACCTCGACTCCCTGACCATCGACGGCAGTGTGGGCGGCGCCCACGCGGACGGCCTGGTCCCCGAAGGGCACACAGGCGGCACCACCGCCATCCCCTCGGACGTGTTCACCGTCGGGGACACGATGTACATGCACCTCATGCGCGGTGTGATCTACCAGACGGACCACTCGGACTTCTGGCGCTCCACCGACAACGGCGAGACATGGGAGTACCTGTGCCAGTGGCCGGGTGACCAGTACAATGGCCAGTTCCAGCAGAAGACCTACGCGGTGGCCGACGACGGCTACTGCTATGTCCTGTCGACCGCGTTCAACCGTGACATAGCCTCGGACCTCCTCCTGCACCGCGTCCGCCAGGACCAACTCGGCAAGCCCCCCGCCTACGAACCGTGGGGCTACGCGAACGGGGCCTGGGCGTGGGGCAATTACCCGACGACCATCACCGCCCGCCGGAGGTGGGGCGAGATCTGCCTCCGCGCGATGGGCGGCCAGTACGCCTTCACCTGGCTCAACATGGACGTGCTGTCCATGCGCGCCCAGATCTTCCCCCAGCCGACCTCCAACCTGTTCACCACACCCGAGCAGACGGTGATCGTGCCGACGACGCCCGGCAACGAGAGCGGTAACGCCGTGGCCAGCCCGTACGGCGGATTCATCATTCCCGGCTCGACGTTCGCCGACTTCCACATCGCCGTCAGCCAGTGGTACGACGACCAGAACTACCGGGTCATGCACTACCGCATCGACGGCCTCGCCGCCGATGCCACCCAGCCCGCCAGGTACTGGGTGGACACCTTCGCCGACGCCCCGGTCTACGCCTCGCCGACCAGCACCGTCCAGACCGGCACCCTGAAGGCGGGCACCAACTACGTGTTCTGCAAGACGTGGGGCCGGCAGGTCGGCAGCGGATCGAGCTACAACCACTGGTGGCTCAGGACGGATCCGGACGTCGGCCCGGCGGGTCAGTACATCTCGGCCTACTACCTCTCTCGTTGGGGCAACGACGAGGCCAAGGACAACAACGGCACCGTCATCCCGGACTGCTGACCGCGATCGGCGCGCACACGTACCGCCGCGCAGTTTGAGCACCGACGTGCCGTTCGCCGGCGGTCGTTGTCCAACTGGCCCGGATGCCAGACCGCTCGTCCTCGGCGACAACGCCGGCTTCCTCGCGCGGCACGCGTCCGCAGTGACGCCCGTGCGAACTCAGCTTCCCCACCGCATCCTCGACCCCCGCGCATGCACCACCGCATGTGAAATCGATTTCTTCACCGTCCGGAGCCAGTCATGCTCAGAGTCAGCCGAATACGGCGCACCGTGGCCGGTGTCGCCGCCTCTCTCTTCCTGGTCCTAGGTGTGGGAGCGGCGGCCACGCCGCCCGCCACCGCGCGTCCCGCAGCGGTCGCTTCCGCACCGGCCGCGGTCTCCCCACCGGAGAGCAGCTTCTTCTCCACCGTGCGCATCGACTCCGGGGCCACCGTCGGCGCCCCGGCCATCGGGGACAACGTCAACCACGGTGACCTGTGGCCGAACTGCTGGTCCGACGACGACAACGTCTACGGCGCCTACGGGGACGGCGTGGGCTTCAACGCGCCCTACAGCGACATCGGGGTCGCCCGGATCTCCGGCACCCCGGGCAGCCTCAGCGGCACCAGCCTCGCCCAGGGCGACGCCGTCGGCCAGGTGTGGACGGCCAACCACTCCCGCAAGCCCACCGGCATGGCCTGCGTGGACGGCACCCTGTACCTGGCGGTGCAGGACCTGGCCTTCGACTTCAACGACGCCCCCGTGGCCACCATCGCCAAGTCCACGGACCACGGCCGCACCTGGACCTGGGACCACTCGCGCCCCATGTTCGACAACGGGGTGTTCAGCACGGTCATGTTCCTCGACTACGGCAAGGCCTACGCCAACGCCCCCGACGGCTACGTCTACGCCTACGGCCTGGACCACAACTGGCGGGACTCCTTCAACGACTCCGTCCCCGACCCGGTGGACGTCTACCTCGCCCGGGTGCCCCGCGCCTCCGTACAGGACCGCTCCGCCTGGCAGTTCGTCAGCGGCTTCGACTCCGCCGGCAACCCCACCTGGTCCTCCGACATCAACCAGCGGACCGCGGTGCTCCACGACGACCGCCACATCTACCAGAACGTCTACACCGCCGGCCGGGCCAGTGACCTCAGCGTGATCAGCCAGGGCGGCGTGGTGTACGACAAGCCGCTGAACCGCTACCTCTACACCTCCTGGACCGAGTACACCTTCGAGTTCTACGAGTCGCCCACCCCATGGGGCCCCTGGCGCCACTTCGAGACCAAGGACTTCGGCGGCTACCCCTGGACCCACACCAAGCACGGCGGCTACGCCACCACGATCCCCTCGAAGTACATCAGCGCCGACGGAAAGTCGGTGTGGTTGCAGTCCAACGTCTGCCCCTGCGGTGGTGGCTATCCGTCGGGCGACAACTGGGCCTACACCTTCTCGCTGCGCCGGATGGACCTCACACCCGACGTGCCGTCCACCCCGTCCAACGCCGCCGACCCGGCACGCAACCTCGCCCGCGAGCCGGGGACCGTGGGCATCGAGCGGGCCACGCACTACGGCAACGTGCAGTTCTACAACGACGGCAATCGTGCGCAGTCCGACGACGACTGGAACGACGAGAACAAGAGCGCCAGCTGGTGGGGCTACACCTGGCCACGCACCTACACGCTGGACCGGGTCGTGTACACCACGGGCAACATGTTCCCCGACGGCGGCTGGTTCGCCCAGAATCTCCGTGTGCAGGTCCGCGACAACGGCACCTGGACCGACGTCGCCGGCCTGCGCACCTCGCCGTCCTACCCGTACGACTCCTCCGCCGGGCAGAACCACACCTATCAGTTCGACTTCACGCCGACCTCCGGCGACGGCGTGCGGATCATCGGGGTCCCCGGCGGCACGAGGACCTTCACGTCCATCGGTGAACTGGAGGCCTACAACAGTGGCGGAGCGTCCGGGACGCCCGTGAAGTACTACGTCGACACGTATGCCGACGCGCCGGTGTACGCCTCGGCGACCAGCACCACGCAGACCGGCACCCTGAAGGCGGGCACCAACTATGTGTACTGCAAGGTGTGGGGCCGTCAGATCGGCGACGCCACGACGTACAACCACTGGTGGCTGAAGACGGACCCCGATGTCGGCCCGGTGAACCAGTACGTCTCCGCCTACTACCTCTCCCGTTGGGGCAACGACGAGGCCAAGGACAACAACGGCACCGTCATCCCCGACTGCTGAACACCCACCGCCACGGGGGTTCGGCCGACAACACCCGGACCCCGCCGGCGGGCACCCGCCGGCACCCGCTCCTGCCGGTGGGCCACCGTGCGCCCCCCGCCCAGGCCGCCGGTATCGCGTCATGTACCGGCGGCCCCAACCCTTTCCCTCTGTGGAGCCAGCCATGGTCGAAGTCCTCCGAAGCCGGCGGAGTCCACTGCTGCGTGCCTTGACCGGACTGGTCGCGCTCGTCGTCGCGCTGCTGCCGACGACCGCTCAGGCCGTCCGCCCGACGCTCTCCGCCGCGGCCACCGCCGCCGCGACCTTCACCAACCCCATCCGACAGCACGTGAGCGACCCGTACGTCATCCGGTACGGCGGCTACTACTACATGACCAGCACGGACGGCTGCGACGCCGGCTACCTGTGCGTGTGGAAGTCGGCCACCATCTCCGGCTTCGCCTCGGCCGCCAAGTACGACGTCTTCCGGATACCCGGTGGGCAGTCCAACTCCGCCGAGGTCTGGGCCCCCGAGATCCACTACGCACAGGGCCACTTCTACATCTACTACACCGCCACCACGGCCGGAGTGGGATCCGCACACCGGCTCTTCGTCCTCCAGGCCACCGGGGACGACCCCACGGGCTCGTACACCGAGGCCGACACCGGCTACGCGCATGGCCAGCTCCACGAGTCGAGCGACCTGTGGGCGATCGACCCCACGGTGTTCACCGGCAGCGACGGCAAGCTGTACATCGCCTGGTCCGGATGGCCCACGTCGGCCGGCGGGCAGCAGGCCATCTACCTTGCGCCGATGAGCGACCCGCTGCACATCAGCGGCGACCGGGTGCAGATCTCGGCGCCGACCCGGCCGTGGGAGACCGTGGACAACCCGGACAGCCCGAGCAGCGGCACGGTGGGGTACTTCCCCGTCAACGAGGGGCCGGAGGCCTTCCAGCACGGCGGCCGGACCTACATCACCTTCTCCGCCAGCTTCTGCGGCACCCGCAGCTACGCCGTCGGACTGCTGACCAACACCGGTGGTACGTTGCTCAGCTCCTCGTCGTGGACCAAGACCGGGCCGATCTTCAAGTATCACGGCGACGTCGTCGGTTCGGCCTCCTTCGAACCCATCACCTCGCCGGACGGCACCGAGGACTGGTTCCTGGTGCACTCCAGCACCGCAGGCTGCGACGCTGGGCGCGAGCTGCGCGCCCAGCGACTGTACTGGGACGCCCGGGACGGCTCGCCGCTGCTGGGCTACCCGGTCGACGACGGGGTGCCGCTCGAGGTGCCCTCCGGCGAGCCCGGCTCGGTGGCCTCCGCCGACCCCTACGCCTCGGGCTGGGCCGACGCGTTCGGCGACGCGGCCGAGGGCGACAGCACCCACGGCCGCCAGACCGGGGCGTGGTCCGTGACCAGTCCGAGTGCCGCCGGCCTGACCGCACCGAGCGGCAGCGCCGCATGGTCGCAGCTCTTCTACGCCGGCAACCCGAACTACGAGGACTACACAGTCTCGGCCGATGTGCGCCAGACGGCCACCGGCACCACCTCGGCATATCCCAAGTACGGCGTCTACGCGTCCTACGCCGACCGTGACAACCACGCCGAGGTCTTCATCGACCAGCGGAACGGGGTGCTCGCCACGCACGCCGTGGTGCAGGGCGTCGAGCAGTCCTGGCAGAACTCCAGCCTGCCGACCGGTTTCGACCCGACCCAGTACCACACCCTCAAGGTGGTCAAGGCCGGCGCCGCCTACACCTTCTACCTGGACGGCAGCCAGGCCCAGCAGCGCACCTTCACCGGCTCGTCCTTCCCGGTGCTGCTCAACGGACAGCCCGGCCTGGTCGCCGAGGACACAGCGGCCGACTACCGCAACGTCACGGTGAGCAACACCGGCGGCGGAGCGCCCGGGGTGTCCGTGAAGTACTGGGTCGACACCTTCGCGAACGCCCCGGTGTACGCCTCCCCGACCAGCACCACGCAGACCGGGACCCTGAACGCGGGCACCAACTACGTGTACTGCAAGGTGTGGGGCCGCCAGATCGGCAGCGGATCGAGCTACAACCACTGGTGGCTGAGGACCGACCCCGACGTCGGCCCGGTGAACCAGTACGTCTCCGCCTACTACCTCTCCCGTTGGGGCAACGACGAGGCCAAGGACAACAGCGGCACCGTCATCCCCGACTGCTGAGCACCGACGGGTGCGGGACCCCGGCCGGCGGCGGCCGGGGTCCCGCAGCGTTGAGCACGGCTGGTCAGGAGATGCCGAGGCGTTCGGTCAGTGCGGTGAGGGCCTGGCCGAGCGGCAGCGCCACATGCGCGTGGGCGAGGTCGTCGCCGCGTGTCGGGCCGAGGTTGATGACGGAGACGGGCTTGCCGTCCTTCGCGGCGCGGCGCACGAACCGCAGTCCCGACAGGACGGCCAGCGACGAGCCGAGAACGAGCAGTGAGTCGGCCGCGTCGATCAGGTCGAAGCAGTGCTGGGTGCGAGCCCGCGGCACGTTCTCGCCGAAGAACACGACGTACGGCTTGAGCACACCGCCGCACTGCTCGCAGGGGACGACGCGGAACGTGTCGACGATGTCGCCGGGGAGTTCCATGTCGCCGTCGGGGTTGACGCGAAGGCCGGCGGCGTCCTGTGCCGCGAGGAACTCACCGTTGGCGGCGAGCAGCCGGGCGTCGAGTTCGTCGCGGGGAGAGATCGTTTTGCAGTCGAGGCAGACGACACGGTCCAGGCTGCCGTGCAGGGCGACGGCGTCCCTCGTCCCGGCGGCCTGGTGCAGCCCGTCCACGTTCTGCGTGATCACGGCGTCGACGTACCCGGAGGCGCGCAGCGCCTGCACGGCGTGGTGCCCGGTGTTGGGCCGGGCTTCGGCGATGGCGCGGCGCCCGACATAGCCGCGGGCCCAGTAGCGACGCCGGTTCTCCTCGTCCGAGACGAAGTCCTGGTAGGTCATGGGGGAGTGCCGTCGGTGCCGCCCGGTCACGCCCCGGTAGTCGGGAATGCCGGACTCGGTGGAGATTCCGGCCCCGGTCAGGACGGCCACCCCGCCGGCGGCGAGTTGCCCGGCGATCTCGTCCATCCCGCCGGCGGGGCGTATACCGGTGTCGGGTACGGGACCGACGATCGGACGCATGCGCATACGTGCAGCTTAGGGTGCCTCCGCGGGGCCTGCTCCGGCTGCGATGAGGAGTTCGGCAGTCTTGGTGTGGGAGCCGTCGTTCGCCCAGTCCGAGGGGGACCGGCCTGTTCCGCGATCCTCACGGAGGTTCGGGTCGGCTCCGTGCGTCAGGAGTTCGCGCACTGTCTCGGTGTGTCCCCAGCACGCGGCTGCGCACAACGGTGTGCCCTCCGAGCCGGCTCCGCTGCTCTCGGTGTCAGGGGAGGCCCCTGCCTCCATGAGCAGGCGGACAACCTCGGCATCTCCCTGCACAGACGCCAGATATAGCGGGGTGGCGCCGTCGCTGTCCCCTCCCCCGGGATCCGCTCCAGCCCGCAGGAGCGCCTTCACGCGGGCAGGGTCGGCCGCCAGAGTTGCCTGGAAGAGATGATGGGTGAGCTTCTTACGCCGCCGCTGGTTCACGGTCGGCGAGACTAGCGATCGCAGACGCGGTGCGACCAGCCGTATTCGGTTCGTTGAGGACCACGACCAGCACAGTCGCCTCGCGGCGGGACGGCACTGGCGCTCCGTTCCTGGCCGCCCCGGCCGCTGTCACGGAGTGACCTCATCGGGCAGGGCGGCGGCCAGGAGGGGGCCGACGACTTCCGGCGCGTCGTGAAGGGCCTGTTCGGTCCAGATGATCTTTCCACGGCCGGTGTAGCGGGTTCCCCAGCGCTGGGCGAGCTGGGCCACGAGGAACAGGCCGCGTCCGCCCTCGTCGGTGGTCGCGGCCCTGCGCAGGTGCGGGGAGGTGCTGCTGCCGTCGGCAACCTCGCAGATGAGGGTGCGGTCGTGCAGCAGGCGCAGGTGGATGGGCTCGGATCCGTAGCGGATCGCGTTGGTGATCAGTTCGCTGACGATCAGCTCGGTGGTGAAGCCGATCTCCGCCAGGCCCCATGCCTCGAGCCGGCGGCCGGCACCGGCGCGGATGCGGGGGACGGCCGCGGGGTCCCGGGGTATGTTCCAGGTGGCGACCCGGGCGGGGTCGAGCGCGCGGGTGCGGGCGACCAGCAGGGCGATGTCGTCGCGGGGTCGGCCCGTTCGCAGGGCGTCGAAGACCGCCTGGCAGGTGTGCTCCGGATCGCGGGCCGGGGCGTGCGGGGGATTGGTGAGGGTCCGCCGCAGCAGTGCGAGGCCGGTGTCGATGTCCCGTTCGCGAGTCTCGATCAGGCCGTCGGTGAACAGCACCAGGCTGGATCCTTCCGGCAGTCGCAGTTCGGCGGTCTCGACGGGCAGGCTGCCGCCCAGGCCCAGGGGTGGGGAGACGGGGACGTCGGGGAAGACGACCGTGCCGTCCGGACGGACCAGGGCGGGTCCCGGATGGCCGGCTCTCGCCAGGGTGACCTGTCCGGCTACCGGGTCGTAGACGGCGTAGAGGCAGGTGGC
>NZ_MUBM01000184.1 GCF_002154505.1 Streptomyces carpinensis
AGATGTGTATAAGAGCCCGCTCCAACTCACCGCCCGCCCCGACGCCCCCGAGGGCGCCAAGGTGCTGTCCGGCACCTACGACATCAGCGGCTACGGCGGCTTCACCCACGACTTCGCCGCCGGCCGGCCCGCACACGACTGGTCCGCGCACAAGGGCATCCGCTTCTGGTGGGACGGCCGGAACAACGGCAAGAAGATCGCCTTCGAGATCAAGGACGGCGGTGCCGACGGCGAGGCGTCCGAGCTGTGGACGACCTCCTTCACCGACGACTGGACCGGCTGGAAACAGGTGGAGATACCCTTCACCGACTTCGCCTACCGAACGGACTACCAGCCCGTCGGCGGCATCGACCACGTCCTGGGCCTGACCCGGATGTGGGGGTACGCCGTCACGCTCCCCACCGGGATCAAGGGCAGCTTCGCCATGGACGACGTGGAGCTGTACGGCCGGGCCGACCAGTCGCTGCGCGCCTCCGTCACCACCGACGCGCCGGTGTACCCGGTCGAGGAGGGCGGCACGGCCACCGTCAAGGTCACCGTCGCCACCACCGGCTCCGCCCCGATCGACGAGCCGGTCACCGTCGAGTACCGGACCGCGACCACCGGCTCCGCACAGGCCGGCAAGGACTACACCCCCGTCTCCGGCACCCTCACCTTCCCCGCGGGCACCGCCTCCGGGACCTCACGGACCATCAGCGTCCCCACTCTCAGGGACAGGGCGGCGGAGCCGGCCGAGACGATCCCGCTCCAGCTCACCGTCACCGGTGCCAAGGCCCCCGCCGAGACCCCGCAGGTCGTCGTCGACGCCCACGGACTGCCGTATCTGAACAGCCACCTGCCGGTGAGGAAGCGGGTCGCGGACCTGGTCTCCCGGATGTCGCTGGAGGAGAAGGCCGGGCAGATGACACAGGCCGAGCGCGGTGCGATGTCCGCACCGGGCGACATCGCCGCCTACGGCCTCGGCTCACTGCTCTCCGGCGGCGGCTCGACCCCGACGCCCAACACCCCCGATGCCTGGGCGAAGATGATCGACGCCTTCCAGCTCCGTGCGCAGGCGACCCGTTTCCAGGTCCCGCTGATCTACGGCGTGGACGCGGTGCACGGCCACAACAACCTGGCCGGCGCCACGATCATGCCGCACAACATCGGCATCGGCGCCACCCGCGACCCCCGACTGGCCGAGCAGACGGGCGCGGTGACGGCGAGCGAGGTGCGCGCCACCGGCGTCCCGTGGGACTTCGCGCCCTGCCTGTGCGTGTCGCGCGACGAACGCTGGGGGCGCTCCTACGAGTCCTTCGGCGAGGACCCGGCCCTCGTGACGTCCATGGAGACCGTCATCCAGGGCCTCCAGGGACGGGCCGACGGACGTGACCTGAGCCGCGGCGACAAGGTGCTGGCCACCGCCAAGCACTTCGTCGGCGACGGCGGCACCGAGTACGGCTCGTCGACCACCGGCACGTACACCATCGACCAGGGCGTCACCAAGGTCACCCGGCAGCAGTTGGAGGCCGTCCACCTGGCGCCGTACCAGACGGCCGTCGACCGGGGCATCGGCACGGTCATGCCGTCCTACTCCTCGCTCGACATCGCCGGGGACGGACGGGGCCCGGTGAAGATGCACGCCCGCGGCGACATGATCAACGGCGTGCTCAAGGACCGGATGGGCTTCGACGGCTTCGTCATCAGCGACTGGAACGCCATCGACCAGCTCCCCGGCGACTACGCGTCCCACGTCCGCACGGCGGTCAACGCGGGCGTCGACATGATGATGGTGCCGTACACCTACAAGGACTTCAGCACGACGCTGATCGACGAGGTGAAGGCGGGCCGGATCAGCGAGAAGCGCGTCGACGACGCGGTGTCACGGATCCTGACGGAGAAGTTCGAGCTGGGCCTGTTCGAACACCCCTACGCCGACACGAGCGGTGCCCCCGAGATCGGCTCCGCCGCGCACCGGGCCGTGGCCCGTCAGGCCGCCGCCGAGTCCCAGGTGCTGCTGAAGAACGCGGGCGGCGTGCTGCCGCTGAAGAAGAGCGAGAAGGTGTACGTCGCCGGATCCGACGCCGACGACCTCGGCAACCAGACCGGAGGCTGGACCATCACCTGGCAGGGCGAGTCCGGCACCCACACCCAGGGCACGACCATCCTGCAGGGCATGAGGAACGCTGGGGGAGACGTCACCTACTCCAAGGACGCCTCCGCACCCACGGACGGTTACGACGTCGGTGTGGTCGTCGTCGGCGAGACCCCGTACGCCGAGGGCGTCGGCGACGTCGGCAACGGCCACGACCTGCGGCTGTCCGCCGCCGATCAGGCCGCCGTGGACAAGGTGTGCGCGGCGATGAAGTGCGCGGTGCTGATCGTCTCGGGGCGGCCGCAGCTGATCGGCGACCGGCTCGGGAAGATCGACGCCCTGGTCGCCTCCTGGCTGCCGGGTACCGAGGGCGACGGCGTCGCCGACGTGCTGTACGGCAGGCGTCCCTTCACCGGGCAGCTCCCGGTGACATGGCCGAAGTCGGAACAGCAACTGCCGATCAACGTGGGCGACGCCTCGTACGACCCGCAGTTCCCCTACGGCTGGGGCCTGACCACCCTCACGAAGGTGCCGGCGGGCGGCACGGCGACGCTGCGGGCACTGGGCGTGGCGGCGACGGCGGCCGAGAGGGCGCACGCCGACCAGGCCGGCCGAGCCCTCGTCACCAGGGCCCGGCTGATCGTCCAGCAGAAGGTGGGCGGGAGCGGTATGAGCGCGGCGGTGGCCAAGCCCTTCGCCGACGCCGACCACCTGCTGCTGACCGGCCGGTACGCGGCGGCCGTGGAACAGCTGACGGCGGCGTACCGGGCGGTGGGGCGCAGGGCCTGACTGCGAGAGCTGAGCGCAAGGCCTGACCGGAGGGCCTGAGAGGCCTGACCGGTCGGTGGGAGGCGTGTCGTCCGGGACACCCGGCGGTGCGCCTCCCACCGGCGTACCCGAGCACCAGGCGTTGCATCCGCCATCGACCGAATGACCGAGTTGTCATATTTCGGGTAGCTTCGAACCATGAAGGCCGTCGCCCTACCCCGAGCCCCCGCCCAGCTGCTGGTCGCGCTCGCGGTGGCCGTCATGGCCGTGCTGTCGACCGGCGCCCCGCCCTCGGCCGCGGCCACCAGCGTCTCGGCGGTCGCGCAGGCACTCCGCAAGAGTCCCGTCTACGTCGATCCGGCAGCCTCCGCCCAGCTGTCGTCCGCCGACGCCGACGCGCTGGCCCGGCAGATCAAGGATGCGGACAAGCCCCTCTTCATCGCCGTGCTGCCTGCCGGCTTCCCGACGCAGAACCTCTTCACCAATCTGCGCACCGCCACCGGCATCACCGGCGCCTACGCCATCCGCCTGGGCGACCGCTTCGACGCCCGGGCCGACGCCTCGGTGCTGCCGCGCACCGCCGTGGGCAATCTCGTCACCAGCGTCCAGGGCGAGAGGAACGCCAATACGCAGCTCACCGACTTCACCGGCCGGGCCCTCGCGAACATGGGCGGCTCGGCTCCCTCCACCTGGGGCACCTCCGGGCACGGCGGCGGGGTGTCGAGCACCGCGCTGATCACCGCCGCCGCGGTCCTGGTGGCGGGCGGTGTGGGCGCGTACGCCCTGGTCCGGAGCAGCAGCCGCCGCCGTGCGGCGGAGCAGCGGGCCGCCCTGGACAAGCTGAAGGTCGTCGTGGACGAGGACATCACGGCCTTCGGCGAGGAGCTGGACCGCCTCGACTTCCATCCGGCTGAGCCCGGCGCGGACGACGCCATGCGGGCCGACTACGAGCGCGCCCTGGACGCCTACGAGCAGGCGAAGCAGTACATGACCGAGGCCCGCAGACCCGAGGACGTGCGGGCCGTCACCGAGGCACTGG
>NZ_MUBM01000185.1 GCF_002154505.1 Streptomyces carpinensis
CCGGCCGGCCGGCGAGGCACCGCCGACGCGGATTCAGCTCACCGCCGCCGGGGCGCTGCTGTTCCTCCTGCTCGCGGTCATCGGCCATCTCGCCGCCGCGCGGATGAGTCGCCGACTGCGCTCCGAGCCGGAGATCGCCGCGACGCTGGGCTCTCCGCTGCTGGGTACCGTCGACGTCCCCGACGAACGGCCCGCGCGCCGACCGGGAGGCCGTGGCCCGCGGGCCCGTATCCGCCGGCTGCTGGGCGTCGACGTCCGGTGGGACATACCGACCCCGCAGACGTCCGGCGACGAGGCCAGCAGGCAGATCCGCTACCGGCGGGTGTGCGCCCGCCTCAGGGACCAGCTGCCGGCCCCCCGGCGACTGCTGGTTGTCGTCCCGGACGGCGACGAGATCGCCCGCCGGGCCTCCGGGCAGCTCGTCGCCGAGGCCGGGAGCGATCCGCTGCTGCGGGTGGTGGGGGTTTCGGTGTCCCAGCCGATGGTTCCGGACCGCGACAACGAGTCCGGTGCCCTGGTCGTGCTCAGCGCGGGCAGCTGGACCGCAGGGGAGCTGACCGGCATCGCCGAGGCATGTGCGGACGCCGAGCACGAGGTGGTCGGCATCGTCCTCGCCGGCGCGGTCCGGGCCCGTCCGGTGCGGTCCGCCGGCCATCCTCGAGATGCCGCCACGCCCGCGCTCGCAATCGGCTACGACGCGACAGGAGGTTCCCGGTGACGGCGCCGAGTACGACGTCGGAGTCGTCGCACGCCGCTCCGCTGCTGGACCTCCAGGCGCTGGTGGTCGCGGTGCGCAGGCGGCGCCGCCTCTGGGGCTCCATGGCGCTGCTGGGGCTGCTCGTCGGCGCGGCGCTGGCGGTCCTGCTGCCGCCGCCGCCGACCGCGGTGACCAAGGTGCTGGTCGCGCATCAGGAGGACCAGCCGGACGACCCCGGAACGCTGATCCGCACCGACGTCGCGCTGCTGCAGACCACGCGGATCGCCGACAAGGCCCTGAGGTCCCTCAAGTCCTCGGAGAAACCGGAGGACTTCATGCGGGACTACGGGGGTGTCGGCGTGACCAACAACCTGCTGCAGATCACTGTGACAGGTGACAGCGACGCGGAAGCGGTGGCCCGCGCCAAGGCGCTGGCCGATGCGTTCGTCGCGGACCACGTGAGGCGTATACAGGAAGCCGCGAACGCCCAGGCCAAGGCCCTGCTCGACCAGCGTGACCGAATGCGGGACGAACTCGTTCAGGTCAACAAGGCGATCGGAGACGGATCGCCGAAGAGCGAGGCGAAGGCGTCGGCGGACCTGGAATCGCTCTTCGCCCGCCGGGCCGACCTCACCTCGCGGATCAACGATTTCGGCCAGCGCGCCGATGAGGCGCGCATCGGCACGCCCCAGCTCATCGCCGGCACACAGATCGTGGACGCCCCGCGCGCGGTGCGGCACTCCCTGCCCAGGACCGCTGCCACCGACGCCGCGATCGGGCTCGTCCTCGGGCTCGTCCTCGGGCTCGCGGTGGCCGCGGTCGGCACGGTGGTGGCGGACCGGCCCGTGCTGCGCCGGGAGATCGCGGCGAACCTCGGCGCCTCGGTCATCGCGGAGCTGCCCCGCCGGTCGGGCAGGCTGTGGCAGCGCCGACGGATCCGGGCGGCACGCGAACGGCTCACCACCTCCCTGGCCCGCACCGTGCGCAACTCCGCGGAACCGGTGTCACTGCTGGAACTGGGCTGTGCGCGCAGCACGAGCGGGATCGCCCTGGACCTCGCCAGGGAACTGGGGGCGGATGGGCCGGTGGTCGTCATCGATGGTCTGCCGGGCCTGCAACTCACGGGCCGCCGCCCGAAGCCGGGAGACCCGACCGTGGTCAGCGGCGAGCGAGCCGCGGACGTGTCGCCCCAGGAGCGCCGGCTCGGCGTCGGCTCCGTGGCGCCCGGCACGGCGTGGACCGACCTGCAGTACCTCGGCACGCAGACCGTGCTCGTCGTGCGTGCCGGGCACGGCAGCGCCGCATGGCTGCACACCGTGGCGCGGCAACTCGCGGACCAGCGCATCCCGGTGATCGGTGTGGTGCTGATCGACCCCGATCCGCGTGACCGGACCGACGGCACGCTGTGGGACGGGCTGCACACCGCGTTGCGCGGCCGGAGCGAGCGGCCGGCCCGACAGAACGGGACGGGCCGCCGGGCGACGGAGCGGCTGCCCATGTGGGCGGCACGGGTCCCGGACAGCGACCAGGAGGCGCGGTAGGACATGTGTGGCATCGCAGGCACTTACCGATGGCCGGACGGGAAGGTCGTGACCGACCGGCTCACCGACACCCTCGCCCACCGCGGCCCGGACGGGGCCGGCCGGTACAGTCACCCCGCCGGTGACGGCGAAGTGCACCTCGGGCACCGCCGGCTGGCCATCATCGACCTGTCCGAGACCGGCGCCCAGCCGATGGTCTCGGGCGGCCTCGTCCTGACGTACAACGGCGAGCTGTACAACGCGCCCGAGCTGCGTGCCGAGCTGGCAGCCGGCGGGGTGCGCTTCCGCGGAACCTCGGACACCGAGGTACTCCTTGAGGCCTGGCGGCGCTGGGGCACGGACTGCCTGCCCCGGCTGCGCGGCATGTTCGCGTTCGGGATCTTCGACGAGCGAACCGGTGACCTGGTGCTCGCCCGCGACCAGCTCGGCATCAAGCCGCTGTTCCTGCTGCGGCGCGGCGAGGGTCTGGTGTTCGCCTCCGAACTCAAGGCGCTCGCCGCCGTCACCGGTGGGCGGCTGGAGGTGGACCATGGGGCGCTGGTGGCCTCGCTGCTGTACTACTGGGTGCCGGACTCACGGTGCGCGTTCCGCGAAGCGGAGAAGCTGCCGCCGGGGAGCTGGCTGAGGTGCCGGCCCGACGGCCGGGTGGAGCGCGGCCGGTTCTGGAATCTGAAGGACGTCGCCGCCGAGGGCCGGGAGCGGGCCCGGGCCGGTGAGCAGCCGGATGTCGCTGCCGTCGTCGAGGAGTCGACTCGGCGCCATCTGCTCTCCGACGTACCCGTGGCGACCTTCCTCTCCGGCGGCCTCGACTCCAGCTACCTGACCGCGCTGGCGGCCCGCCACCGACCAGGGATCTCCGCTTACACGATCGGGTTCCGCGCCGAGGACGCCAAGTTCGAGGCGATGCCGGACGACCTGCGCTATGCCCGGCGGGTGGCCGAGCGGTTCGGTGTCGACCTCCATGAGATCGAGATCGCTCCGAACGTGCTCGACCTGCTGCCGCAGATGACGTACCACCTGGACGAGCCGATCGGCGATCCCGCCGCGATCAACACGTTCCTGATCTGCTCGGCGGCCCGGGAGGCCGGGGTCAAGGTGATGCTCTCGGGGATGGGTGCCGACGAGCTGTTCGCCGGTTACCGCAAGCACCTGGCCAACCTGATCGCGCTGCGCTACCAGCGCGTCCCGCGGCCCCTGCGGCGCGGCCTGTCCAGGGCCGTGGACCGGCTGCCGGTCGCGACGAGCCGCCGGGGGTACCGGTCGGTGCGCTTCGCGAAGCGGTTCCTCTCCTTCGCCGATCTGCCGGAGGAGACCGCGTTCCGGCGCAGCTACACCATGTACGACCGGGACGAGCTGCTGGCCCTGGTCGATCCGGACCTGGCCGGGACGGTCGAGGACGTGCTGACCGAGCACGCGGACGTCTACCAGGACAACGACCTCGACGACTTCGTCAACCGCATGTGCCTGGGCGACGCCCGGATGTTCCTGCCGGGCCTGAACCTCGCTTACACGGACCGGTCGAGCATGGCCGCGTCGACCGAGGTGCGGGTGCCGTACGTGGACGTCGAGGTGGTCAAGGCGGCGTTCACCGTGCCCGGCGATCGAAAGATCGTCGGGCGGCAGGGCAAGGCGGTCCTCAAGGAGGCGGCCGCCTCGGTCCTGCCCCGGGAGATCGTGTACCGGCCCAAGGGCCTGTTCAGCGCCCCGCTGCGCGCCTGGATGAGCCGGGACCTGGCACCGCTGGTGCGCGAGGTGGTGAACGACGGCGAGCTCGTCCGTTGCGGGTTCCTGCGCCGCGACGCGCTGGCGCGGCTCGTCGCCGAGGACGCCGCCGGGCATCGGGACTTCTCCAAGCATCTGTGGCATGTGCTGACCCTCGAGTACTGGTATCGCGACGCGACCTCTGGGTCCGGCCAGAGCACTCGGTTGACGGCTTAGGAATCAGAGGAGTTCGGGTGAAACAGGTTGTGCAGAACTACAAGAGCGGCGAGCTGGCGGTGCTCGACGTGCCGGTGCCGGGGTGCAAGCCGGGCGGCGTGCTGGTCCGCAGCGCCTACTCGCTGATATCCACCGGGACCGAGCTCATGAAGGTGTCCGAGGCCGGCATGTCGATGCTGGGCAAGGCCCGCTCGCGGCCGGACCAGGTGGCCAAGGTCATGCAGAGCGTGGCCACCAACGGGGTGCCCGCCACCTACCGCAAGGTGATGGGCAAGCTGGACTCCTACACACCGCTGGGCTATTCGCTGTGCGGGGTGGTCGAGCAGGTCGGCACCGGCATCGACGACGTGAAGGTCGGCGACCTCGTGGCCTGCGCCGGCAACGAGCACGCCCTGCACGCCGAGCTGAACTGGGTGCCGAAGAACCTCTACGCCCCGGTGCCGGACGGCCTCGCGCCGCGGCACGCGGCCTTCGGCACCGTCGGGTCGATCGCCATGCAGGGCGTCCGCCGCGGCGAGCCGCAGCTCGGCGACGCGGCATTGGTCATCGGCCTGGGGCTGATCGGGCAGCTGGTGGTGCAGCTCCTTACCGCCTCGGGAGTGCGCGTCGTCGGGGTCGACCCCGATCCGGTGCGCTGCGAGCTCGCGGAACGCCTGGGCGCAGCGGCCTGCGGCGATCCCGCGTCCGCGGCCGTGGAAGCCGCCGTCGCCGAACTCACCGGCGGCCTGGGCGTGGACCAGGTGTACCTGGCCGCCGGCGGAGGCAGCAACCAGCCCGTCGAGCTGGCCGCCCGGCTCTGCCGGGACCGCGGCCGGGTCGTCGACATCGGCAAGTGCCGCCTGGACCTGCCGTGGAACGCGTACTACGAGAAAGAGCTCGACGTCCGGTTCTCCCGCAGTTACGGCCCCGGCCGCTACGACCCGGAGTACGAGCTCGAGGGCCGGGACTACCCGATCGGCTACGTGCGCTGGACCGAGCGCCGCAACCTGGCGTGCTTCCTCGATCTCGTCGCCCGCGGCAGCGTCGACGTGGAGCCCCTGGTCTCCCACGTCGCCGACTTCGATGACGCCGTCGAGACGTACCAGCGCCTGAAGGACGGCGATCTGAAGGCCGTGGCTGTGCTGTTCCGTTACCCCGAACCCGTAGGGGAAGCGGAGGAAGCGGGGGCCCCGGCGGTGGCCGTGCCCGCGGTGAAGCGACCCGGCGGCGGCGTGTCCACGCCGGTCCGGGCCGCCAGAACGCCGGTGCGGCTGGCGTTCGTCGGCGCGGGAAACTACGCGACGTCGATGCTGCTGCCGCACCTGGCACAGCGCGACGGCGTCGAGTTGTCGACCGTCGTCACCACGACGGCGCTGTCCGCGGCCAACGCGCAGCGGAAGTTCGGCTTCGCCGAGGCGACCACCGACCTCGATGCCGTCCTCGGCGACAAGTCCATCGACGCGGTGTTCGTGGTCACCCGTCACAGCTCGCACGCCGAACTGACCCGAAAGGCACTGCTGGCCGGCAAGACGGTGTTCGTGGAGAAGCCCCTGGCCCTCACCGAGGACGAACTGGCCGGAGTGCTCGCGGCGGTGGAGGAGTCAGGCAACGACCGGCTGCAGGTGGGCTTCAACCGCCGTTTCGCGCCGCTGCTTCAGGAGGCCAGGAAGCGGTTCGGCACCCGGAACGGTCCGGCGAGCCTCCGCTACCTGGTCAACGCGGGACGCCTCGACCACGGCAGCTGGTACCTCCAACAGGGCACCGAAGGCTCGCGGTTCGTGGGCGAAGGCGGGCACTTCATCGACACGGCGAGCTGGCTGCTCGACGCCGACCCGGTGTCCGTGTACGCGACCGCCCCGTCCGGCAACGAGGACGTCCAGGTCGTGCTGCGCTACCCGGACGGGTCCACCGCCACCATCAGCTACGTCACCTCCGGCCCGTCCGGCTTCCCGAAGGAGACGCTGGACCTGGTCGCGGACGGCCGTGCGCTGCGGCTCGACGACTTCGTGCGTGCCGCTGTGTACGGCCGCAAGCGGTGGGTCAGTTCGCGGCTGCCCAAGGCCCGGGACAAGGGCCAGAACGCCGAGCTGGCCGCGTTCGTCAAGGCCGTGCGGACCGGAGGGCCGATGCCGGTGCCGCTGGAGTCGCTGGTCGCCACCACGGCGGCCACCCTCGCCGTGCAGACCGGCCTGGCCGACGGTGCGCCGGTGACGTTGGCGAGGGCGCGATGACTGTGGTCTCGGGGAGTCCGGGCTGGTACCTGCGGCGGCTGTCCCGGATGGGACCGCGGGAGGTCGGCGGCCGGGTGGGCGACGCAGTGCGCAGGCGGCGGTGGCGGTCGGCACGGCCGCACTGCCCGAGCGTGACCGGCGCCCGGTTCACCGCGGTACTGCCGGCGGGGACGATCGCCGCGGTGCCACCGGACGCCGCGAAACGTCTCATCGCCGAGGCGGACCGGCTGATGTACGGGCACGCCGAGTATTTCGGGGTGGTCCGCGACGACCTGGCCGACCCGGACTGGTGGTACGACCCGAAGACCGGGCGCCGGGCTCCGTGGGGCTACGCCTTCGACATGCCGTACCGCGACGAGGACGCGGTCGGGGACATCAAGCAGATCTGGGAGCTGTCCCGACACCAGTACCTCACCGTGCTCGCCGCCGCCTACGCGATCACCGGGAACGACCGGTACGCCGAGCGGGTGGCCGAGCACCTGCGGTCCTGGTGGGCGGCCAACGCGCCGCTGCGCGGAGTGCACTGGACCAGCGGCATCGAGCTGGGGATCCGGCTGCTGTCCTGGGTGTGGATCCGCCGGCTGCTCGACGGCTGGCCGGGCGCGGCCGGGCTGTTCGAGGGCAACCCGGTGGCGCTGCACCAGATCTGGCACCACCAGCGCTGGCTGGCCGCCTTCCCCAGCCGGGGGTCTTCGGCGAACAACCATGTCATCGCCGAGGCCGCCGGCCAGTTCGCCGCAGCCTGCGCGTTCGGGTGGTTCCCCTCCTCGGCGCGTTGGCGGGCCGACGCGCTGCGGTCGCTGGAGCGGCACCTGCGCAGCAACACCTTCGCCTCCGGCCTCAACCGCGAGCTGGCCACCGAGTATCACGGACTGGTGCTGGAGCTCGGCCTGGCCGCGGTGGCCGAGGCGGACGCCGCCGGCGTGCCGGTCCCCTCGTCGATCCGGCTGGTGCTGCTGCGGATGACCGACGCACTCGCGGCCATCGTCGACAGCCGGCTGCGGCCGCCGCGCCAGGGGGACGCGGACGACGGGCACGGTCTGGTCGTGGACGGCACGGGCACCGAGCGCTGGGCCTCGCTGCTCGCCACCGGGGACGCCGTGTTCGGCCGGCTCGCCTGGTGGCCGGCAGTGACCGGCACCGATGTGCGCACCCCGCTGCTGGCCGCGCTCATCCGGCCGTACTCGAAAAACGGAACTGCACCGGCCGTGTCCCGCCCGGCAAGCCGACCGGCCCACTTCGCCGACGCGGGCATGACCATCCTGCGCGGTCCGGCGGGGATCTGGTGCCGGTGCGACGGCGGTCCGCACGGCTTCCTGTCCATCGCCGCACATGCCCACGCGGACGCGCTGTCCGTCGAGGTCCGGCACGACGGGGTCGACGTGCTCGCCGACCCGGGGACGTTCTGCTACCACGGGCAGCCTGAGTGGCGGCGGTACTTCCGGTCGACCCTCGGCCACAACACCCTGCGACTGGACGGCGGTGACCAGTCCGTCTCCGGCGGCCCGTTCCTGTGGACCCGGCATGCCCGCAGCCGCGTCCTGGTCGCGGACACCTCCGGTGCCTCCGACGGGGGGACGGCCCGCTGGTGCGCCGAGCACGACGGTTACCGGCCCTCCGTGCACCGTCGCCGGGTGGAGCTGGCGACCGCGAGCCAGGAGCTGAGGGTGGTGGACGAGGTGCGCGGCCCGCGCCGGGCCGTGCAGCTGGCGTTCCACCTCGGCCCGGCGATCGCCGCGGACCTGGTGGGGAACCGGGCGACGCTCACCTGGACCCGGGACGGCGAGGACCGCTCCGCGGCGCTCGACCTGCCCGGGCAGCTGTCCTGGCGGGCGCATCGCGGCGAGAGCGACCCGCCGCTGGGCTGGTACTCCGCCGGCTTCGGGCGCAAGGAACCCACCACCACGCTGGTCGGCACCGGTTTCACCGACGGCACTGAGCTGTCGGGGGAGTTCACCACCGTGCTCAGGTTCCGCGGCTAGGGGGGAGGACGCTTGGGGATCAAGTGGCGGCACCGGGCGTGGCCGGCGGCACCGCTGGCGCTGGCCCTGCTGACGGCGACCGGCTGTGATAGCACGCCGGGCGCGCGGGCAGCGGGGCCGACCGCTGCGCCGTCCGCGTCCGCGGCCCGATCCGTGGCACGGGTGTGCGCCAAGCCCGCGGCCGGGCCGGCGAAGGCGCCGGCGGGCGCGGTGACGGTCGACCCCGCGGTGGTCGGTGACCTGGCGGCGAAGACCCTGAGCAGCCCCCCGAACACCACGTTCTGGCTCCGACCGGGCACGCACAGGCTCGAGCCGGACCGCTACGCCCAGGTCCTCCCCAAGAAGGGGGACGTCTACCTCGGCGCACCGGGCGCGGTGCTCGACGGCGGGAAGAAGAACCAGTACGCGTTCGGCGGCACCGCCGGCGATGTCACCATCCGCTACCTGACCGTGCAGGGTTTCGTGGCGCCGCAGAACGAGGGCGTGGTCAACCATGACTCGGCCGACGGGTGGGTGATCGAGCACGCGAAGATCCAGTACAACTCCGGCGCCGGGCTGATGGCCGGTGCCCGCCAGCGGGTCCGCGCCAGCTGCCTGCGCGGCAACGGGCAGTACGGCATGAACGCGTACAAGGAAGGCGACTCCATCCACGGCCTGGTGCTCGAGGGCAACGAGATCGTGGGCAACAACACCGACGACTGGGAACGGCGGCAGCAGGGCTGCGGCTGCACCGGAGGCGCCAAGTTCTGGGCCGTCGACGGCGCGGACATACGCGGCAACTGGGTGCACGACAACCGCGGAACCGGGCTGTGGGCGGACACCGACAACAACGACTTCCTCATCGAGGACAACGTGCTCGAGGCCAACGACGGTGCCGCGCTGATCTATGAGATCAGCTACAACGCGGTCATCCGGAGAAACACGATCCGGCGCAACAACTGGGTCGAGGGCCGCAGGTCCGCCGATCTCGGCGACGACTTCCCGTTCGCGACCGTCTACCTGTCCGAGGCCGGCGGCGAACCACGGATCAAAGCCCGCACGGACAAGATCGAGATCTACCGGAACGTGCTGGAGAACAACTGGAACGGGATCACCCTGTGGGAAAGCGCCGACCGGTTCTGCAACAGCCCGGGCAACACCTCGTCCGATTACTGCACGTTGCTGGTACCGGACATCCACCGCTGCAAACAGCCGGCGATCGCCACCGCACCGCTCTACGCCGACTGCCGGTGGAAGACCCAGCGGGTGGACATCCACGGCAACCGCTTCGTGCTGGACAAGTCCGTCGTCGATTGCACGGTGAGGTGCGACCGAATGGCGGTGCTGGCCGACTACGGCACCTATCCGGACTGGTCGCCGTACAAGGGCGAGCGGGTGGCCGAGGCGATCACCCTCAAGCAGGACAACCGCTGGCACGACAACGTCTACCTCGGGCCATGGAAGTTCGTGGCCCACGACCCGAGCCGGGTGCTCGACTCGGGGCAGTGGCAGGGGATGCCGTACCAGCAGGACGCGGGCAGCACCTTCGACCTGCGGGCCGGTGGTTGAGATGGGAGGGGAACTGACGCGCACCGCCGGCACACCGAGGACCGTCGGGATCGCCTGGGGATTGCTGGGCCTCAACGTGCTCGGCTCCGCCGGGGCGAAGACCATCGTCCCGCTGCCCCGCTCCCTCATCCAGTTGGTCACCATGGGCGCGCTGGCCGCCGCGTTCACGCTGGCGCTCGCACTCAATCTCCGGTTGCGGGTCCGAGCCAGCGCCTTTCTGCTCCTGCTCACCCTGCTGCTGGTGCCGAGCGTGATCTCCAGCGTGCTGGACTCCGGGTTCGGCGCGCTGTTCCGCTGCGCTCGGCTGGCTCTCTTCGTCGGCACGCTGTGGCTGCTCAGCCGCTGGTGGGACGGCAGCATGACGTTCGTCCGGTACCACATCCGGATGTACTTCGCGGCGCTCGGGACGGCGGCCGCCGGCCTGGCCATCTCGCCGGGCGCGGCCATGCCCGAGCTCTACGGCGGGCGGCTGGTCGGCGCGTTGTGGCCGCTGACCCCGCCGCAGATCGGGCAGTACGCCGCGGTGATCATCGGGCTCACCGTGCTGCTCCTGCTGGGCCGCCGGACCGACAGGGCGAGTGCGGCGGTGATCATCGTGCCGTCACTCGTCCTGCTCGCGCTGTCCCATACCCGGACGGCCACGGTCGGCCTGCTCGCCGGGTTGCTGTTGGCCATCGGCTCGCTGGTCCTGACCAGCGCCGCCGCCCGCCGGTTCTTCGCCTGGGCCGTGCTGTGCGCCACGGTGGCCGCAGTGGGGTTCAGCTCCGCGCTGCACGCGTGGTTCCTGCGTGGCCAGAGCCAGGAGAACTTCGCCAGCTTCACCGGTCGGGCCAAGGTCTGGGACGCCCTGCTGGCAGCGCCCCGGACCACCACCGAGCAGCTGTTCGGCACGGGCCTGGGCGACAAGTCGTTCGACGGGCTGCCGATCGACAACAGCTGGCTGGCCGTTTACAACGAACAGGGTCTGATCGGCGTCACCGTCGTGGCGGCGATCATCCTCGTGCTGGGCGGCGTCGCGTTGCTGCGGCCACCGTCGCTGCCGAGGGCCTGCGCGATCTTCCTTATCAGCTACGTCGCGATCTCGTCGTACACCGAGGTCGGGCTGGGCGACGCCTCGGCGTATCTGCTGCATCTGGCCCTGGCCGCCTCGCTGCTGGCGGCACCTGCCACGGCCACGCCCCTGACGACGCCCCCCTCGCCCGAAGTCCCCCGACGACGTATCGCACTCTGGGCCCGGGATCGGGAGGTGGCCTGAAGCATGCACGTCCTCGTAGTGCACAACCGCTACTCCTCGGCGCAGCCGAGCGGGGAGAACGTGGTCGTCGACCAGGAGGTGGGACTGCTGCGCGCGGCCGGCCACCGGGTCGAGGTGTTCGAGCGGCGCAGCGACGACATCGCCGCCCGGTCCCTGCTGGGCAAGGCCGCGGTGCCGCTGCTGGTGCCATGGAACCCGGCGGTCCGCACTGAGCTCACCGCCCGGCTCCGCACCGAGCGGCCGGACGTGGTGCACGTCCACAACGTCTTCCCGCTCCTGTCGCCCGCGGTGCTGGCCGCCTGCGCCGACGCCGGCGTGCCCGCCGTCGCCACGCTGCACAACTACACCCAGGTCTGCCCGCCCGGCACGCTGAAGCGCGACGGCGTTACGTGCACCGAGTGCGTCGGCTCGGCTGCGGCGCTGCCCGCCGTCCGGCACGGCTGCTACCGGAACTCCCGGCTGGCGACGGTACCGCTCGCGGTCAGCCTGTCGGTCAACCGGCGGCGGTGGTGGTCCGGCGTGGAGCGGTTCTTCTGCGTCTCCGCGACGCAGCGCGACGTCCTGGTAGGGGCCGGCATGCCGGCCGAGCGGCTGGCGGTGAAGCACAACTTCGTGCCCGATCCGGGCGCCTGCCGAGCGGGCGCGGGCGAGCACCTGCTCTATCTCGGCCGGCTCGCCGAGGCCAAGGGCGTGCGGCTGCTCATGGCCGCGTGGGACGAGATCGCCGCTGACGGCGGCGTGGGAGTGCCGCTCGTCGTCGCGGGCGCGGGGCCGCTGGAGCGGGAGGTGGCCGCCTGGGCGGCGGGCCGGGACGACGTGCGGTACGTCGGCCTGTACGACGCGGCGCAGTGCCGGCAGGCCCTCGCGCGATCGGTCGCCGTGGTGGCTCCCTCGATGGCCATGGAGACGTTCGGCCTGGTGGTCGCGGAGGCGATGGCGGCGGGGGTCCCGGCCGTCGCCGCCGGTCACGGCGCCTTCGTCGAAATCGTCGAGGACGGGGTGACCGGGCTGCTGCACCGGCCGGGCGATGCCGCCTCGCTCGCGTCGCGCCTGCGCCGGATCACGGCCGAACCGGCACGCAACCAGGAGATGGGCCAGGCGGCCCGGCGCCGTTACGAGCAGGGTTTCAGCCCGGCCGTCGGGCTGGAGCGCCTGGTGGAGGGGTACCGCACCGCGATCGCGGGTCGGTCCGGCGGCGGGGACAGCCCGCCGCCGGTAGGGGACGGAAGAACTGGCTCGCGACGGGTGCACCCGGGCGAGCGGGATGGGGGCAGTAGATGACACGATGCCGACTGTGCGGCTCGGCGGCGATGGAGAGCGTCGTCGATCTCGGGGCGACCCCGCCGTGTGAGAGCTTTCTCGCCGCGGACCAACTGGACCAGCCGGAGCCGGCGTACCCGCTGCACCTGCGGGTCTGCACCGACTGCTGGCTCGCGCAGATCCCTCCGCTGATCACGCCGGAGGAGACGTTCACGCAGTACGCGTACTTCTCCTCCTACTCGACCTCCTGGGTGGAACACGCGCGCACGTTCGTCGCCGACGCCGTGCAGCGGCTGGGCATGGGCGCCGACGCCTTCGTGGTCGAGGTCGCGAGCAACGACGGGTACCTGCTGAGGCACGTGGTGGACCGCGGGATCCGCTGCCTCGGCATCGAACCCTCGGTGAACGTCGGCGCCGCTGCGCGGGACACGGGTGTGCCCACGCTCACGGCGTTCCTGGACCCGGACACCGGCGCCGCGGTCCGCGCCGAGCACGGCCCGGCGGACCTGGTCGTGGCCAACAACGTGTACGCGCACATCCCCGACGTGGTCGGGTTCACCCGGGGGCTGCGCGCCCTGGTCGCCGACGACGGCTGGGTCTCCATCGAGGTGCAGCACCTGCTGACCCTGATCGAGGAGAACCAGTACGACACGATCTACCACGAGCACTTCCAGTACTACACGGTCGCGTCCGCGACCCGGGCGCTGGCGAGCGGCGGACTCGCGCTCGTGGACGTCGAGTTGCTGCCCACGCACGGCGGCTCCATCCGGCTGTGGGCCCGACCGGCCGAGGTGGCCGGCGAGCCGACCCGGCGGGTGGCCGACGTGCTGGACCGGGAGAAGGCCGCCGGGCTCCAGGAGCTGTCCGGGTACACCGAGTTCTCCGCTCGGGTGGCCAAGGTGCGCCGGGACCTGCTGCGGTTCCTCATCGAGGCGGCCGAGCGGGGCGAGACGGTCGTCGGCTACGGCGCCCCGGGCAAGGGCAACACCCTGCTCAACCACTGCGGCATCCGGCCCGACCTGCTCCCGTACACCGTCGACCGCAACCCCTACAAGCACGGCAGGTTCACCCCGGGCACCCGCATCCCGATCCTGCCGCCCGAGCGGATAGCCGCCGACAGACCGGACTACGTCCTCGTCCTCCCGTGGAACCTGCGGGCCGAACTGGTCGAGCAGCTGTCCTTCGTGCACGACTGGGGCGGCCGGCTCGTCTTTCCCATCCCGGAACTGAGCATTGTCGAGGTCAAGCGATGAAGGTCGTCCTGTTCTGCGGCGGTTACGGGATGCGTATGCGCAACGGATCCTCCGACGACGTGCCCAAGCCGATGGCGATGGTCGGCCCGCGGCCGCTGATCTGGCACGTCATGCGCTACTACGCGCACTTCGGGCACACGGAGTTCATCCTGTGTCTCGGGTACGGGGCCCACCACATCAAGGACTTCTTCCTCAACTACGAGGAGACGACGTCCAACGACTTCGTGCTGCGGGGCGGGCGGACCGAGCTGCTGTCCACCGACATCGCGGACTGGACGATCACGTTCGCGCAGACCGGCATCGAGTCACCGATCGGGGAGCGGCTGCGCCGGGTGCGGCACCACCTGGACGGCGACGAGATGTTCCTCGCCAACTACGCCGACGTGCTCACCGACGCCCCGCTGCCGGAGATGATCGACTCCTTCGCCCGGCGCGACGCCGGCGCGTCGATGATGGTGGTGCCGCCGCAGTCCTCGTTCCACTGCGTGGACCTGGGCGAGGACGGCCTGGTGGGGGGCATCACCGCGGTGAGCGAACTGCCGCTGTGGGAGAACGGCGGCTACTTCGTGCTCCGCCAGGAGGTCTTCGACCACATCCCGGAGAACGGGGACCTGGTCGCCGACGGATGCGCCCAACTGGCCAAGCGCGGCCGGCTGGTGGCGCACCAGCACCGCGGCTTCTGGAAGCCGACCGACACCGTGAAGGAGCGGGCCGCGCTCGACGACGCCTACGCCCGGGGCGACCGCCCGTGGGCCGTGTGGGAACGGGACGGCGCGGGGGCGAACGCCGGGGTGAGGACCGCATGATCCAGCTCAGCGCCGGGCGCCCGGACCGGATCGTCGCCCTGGGCGCGCACTGCGACGACATCGCCATCGGCGCCGGCGGCACGCTGCTGACGCTGTGCCACGCGCGGCCGGGCATCCGCGTCGACGCGCTGGTGCTTTCCGGCGGTGGCACCGAGCGCGAGCAGGAGGAGGCGGCCGCGCTCGCCGCCTTCTGCCCGGGCGCCGACCTGCGGCTGACCGTGCACAAGCTGCCGGACGGACGGCTGCCCGTGCACTGGGACGAGGCCAAGGCCGCGGTCGAGGAACTGCGCGGGCAGACCGAGCCGGATCTGATCCTGGCCCCGCGTACCGACGACGCGCACCAGGACCACCGCGGACTGGCGAAGCTGGTACCGACCGCGTTCCGCGACCACCTGGTCCTCGGCTACGAGATCGTCAAGTGGGACGGCGATCTCGGCCGTCCCGCCGCGTACCAGCCGCTGTCTCCGGAGATCGCCGAACAGAAGGTCCGGCTGCTGCAGGAGCACTATCCCTCGCAGCGGCACCGGCCCTGGTACGACCGGGAGGCATTCCTCGGCCTTGCACGGATCCGCGGCATCGAATGCCACGAGCGCTACGCCGAGGCGTTCGCCGTCACCAAACTCACTCTCAACCTGGGGGAATGAACCTTGCGCGTACTGCTGACCGGGCACCAGGGCTACCTGGGCACCGTGATGGCGCCGGTACTCACGGCCGCCGGACACGAGGTCGTCGGCCTCGACTCCGGCCTGTTCGCCGACTGCGTGCTGGGCCCGCTGCCCGCGGACCCGCAGGGGCATCGGGTGGACCTGCGCGACATCACGGCCGAACACGTGGCCGGGGTGGACGCCGTGATCCACCTGGCCGCCCTGTCCAACGATCCGCTGGGATCGCTGGCGCCGGAGCTCACCTACGACATCAACCACCACGCGTCCGTGCGGCTCGCCCGGCTGGCCCGCGACGCCGGAGTGCGGCGCTTCCTGTACGCGTCGACCTGCTCGGTCTACGGCGCCGCCGGCGGCGACGACCTGGTGACCGAGGACGCCCCGCTGCGCCCCGTGACGCCGTACGCGGAGTCGAAGGTGCGGGTGGAGGACGACCTGCACGCGCTGGCCGACGGCGACTTCAGCCCGGTGTACATGCGCAACGCCACCGCCTTCGGCCACTCACCCCGGCTGCGCGCCGACATCGTGCTGAACAACCTGGTGGGCCACGCGCTCCTGTCCGGCGAGGTACTGGTGCTCTCCGACGGCACTCCCTGGCGCCCGCTGGTGCACGCCGCCGACATCGCACGGGCCTTCACGGCCGCGCTGACCGCGCCGCGCGAAGCGGTGCACGACCGGGCGTTCAACATCGGCAGCGAGATCAACAACGTCACGGTCGCCGAGATCGCCGAACAGGTCGCCGAGGCGGTGTCCGGCTCCAAGGTGGTGATCACCGGGGAGACCGGGGCCGATCCGCGCTCGTACCGGGTGGACTTCTCCCGGTTCCGCGCCGCGATACCCGGCTTCGACTGCGAGTGGACGGTGAAGCAGGGCGCTCTCGAACTCGCCGACGCCTACCGCGAACACGGGCTGACCCGGGAGGACTTCGACCGGCGCTTCACCCGCCTCGCCGTGCTGCGCGCGGCGTCCGACGCCGGTGCCGTGGACGACACCCTGCGGCGGCGCGGATGACCGCGGCCGGCGAACAGCCGATGACCACCGCCGGCGAGGAGATGTACGCGCTGGTGGAGCGGTTGTACCCGCTGTGCCGGAGCATCACCGGCGACGGTGTGCGCGCCACCCTGGAGATCGTCGGCGAGTACGTCCCGCTGCAGGTGCACGAGGTGCCGACCGGGACTCAGGTGCTCGACTGGACGGTGCCGCAGGAGTGGAACATCCGGGACGCGTACATCGCCGACACGGCCGGCAACCGGGTCGTCGACTTCGCCGCGTCCAGCCTGCACGTGCTCGGCTACAGCGTGCCGGTGTCGGCGACCATGCCGCTGGCCGAGCTGCGCGGGCACCTGCACACCTTGCCGGACCACCCGGCCTGGGTGCCGTACCGCACCAGCTACTACAAGCCGGAATGGGGGTTCTGCCTGGCCCAGGAGACCTTGGACGCGCTGCCGGACGGCGAGTACGAGGTGCGCATCGACTCCACCCTCGCCGATGGCCACCTCACCTACGCCGAGCACGTGGTCCCCGGGCAGGTCTCCGACGAGGTGATCGTCTCCTGCCACGTCTGCCACCCGTCGCTGGCCAACGACAACCTGGCCGGCATCGCGGTGGCGACGTTCCTGGCCCGGGCGCTGGCACAGCGGGCGCCGTACTACACCTACCGGTTCCTGTTCGCGCCCGGCACCATCGGGGCGATCACCTGGCTGGCCCGCAACGCGGAGCGGGTGGAACGGGTCAAGCACGGCCTTGTGCTGGCCTGCGCCGGCGACTCGGGCCGACTGACGTACAAGCAGAGCAGGCGCGGCGACGCCGAGATCGACCGGGTGATGCGGCACGTGCTGGCTGCCTCCGAACGCCCGCACCACATCAACGAGTTCACTCCGTACGGCTACGACGAGCGTCAGTTCTGCTCGCCCGGGTTCGATCTCGGCGTCGGCTCGCTCACCCGGACCCCGTACGCCGGCTACCCCGAGTACCACACCTCGGCGGACAACCTGGACTTCGTCTCCCCTCAGGCGATGGCGGACACGCTCGCCGTCTGCCGCGAGGCGTTCGCCGTGCTCGACCGCAACCGGCGGTACCTCAACCTCAGCCCCTACGGCGAACCGCAGCTGGGCAGACGCGGGCTGTACGACGCGCTCGGCGGCCGCAGCGACACCAAGCAGGCCCAGATGGCCATGCTCTGGGTACTCAACCTCTCCGACGGCGAGCACAGTCTGCTGGACGTCGCCGAGCGGTCCGGGCTGCCGTTCGACACCGTCGCCGCCGCGGCCGGCGCCCTGCACGGCGCCGGGCTGATCAAGGCATGACGCCGATGACCACCGAGCAGGAGAAGACGACGACACCGGCCGGATCCGCCCGGCGGGCCCTCGTCGGCCGGCTGTCCTGGGGACTGGCCGACCAGGCGGCCTCCAGCGTGTCCAACTTCGTGGTGGGGATCTACGTGGCCCGCTCGCTGGGGGTGGCCGCGTTCGGCGTGTTCAGCCTGGCCTGGGTGACCTACGGCGTGGTGCTCAACGTCTCCCGGGGACTGGCCACCGACCCGCTCGTGGTGCGCTTCAGCGGCGTGCCGGTCGCATCCTGGCGCGAGGCGGTGGCCCGGTCGTCGGGTGCCGCGCTCGGCCTCGGTGCGGCCCTCGGCTCGGCGTGTCTGGTGATCGGCCTTGCTCTCGGCGGCCGCGTGGGGCCCGCGTTCGCCTGCCTCGGCGTCATGCTGCCGGGGCTGCTGCTCCAGGACGCCTGGCGGTTCGCGTTCTTCGCCGCCGGCACCGGGCGGAAGGCGTTCGTCAACGACCTCGTGTGGGGCATCGCGCTCGTCCCGGCCATGGTGGTGGCGGCCCATATGGGCAGCGTGGGCGCCTTCGTGCTCGCCTGGGGCGCGTCCGCCGCGGTGGCCGCCGCGTACGGCTGCCTCCAGTCCGGCATCCGGCCCCGGATGACCGGGGCACGCGGGTGGCTTCGCGAACAGCGCGACCTCGGCTATCGGTACCTCGTCGAGAACGTCGCCCTCAGCGGCGCGAGCCAGCTGCGGGCGTACGGGCTCGGCGCGATCGTCGGGGTCGGAGCGGTGGGCGCGGTGCGGGGCGCCGAGCTCCTGATGGGCCCCTTCCTCGCCGTGCTGATGGGCCTGTCGCTGGTCACCGTCCCGGAGGCGGCGCGGGTGCGGCGGCAGGCCCCGCACCGCCTCGGCCCGTTCTGCCTCATGCTGGGCGGCGGCCAGGCCGCCGCCGCGCTGCTCTGGGGCGGGGCGCTGCTGCTGATGCCCGACCGGCTCGGCGAGCTCGTGCTCGGCAGCGTCTGGCACTCCGCCTCGCAGCTCATCGTGCCGATCACCCTCAGCGTCGCGGGCGCGGGCCTCGGCACCGGCGCGGCGGCCGGGCTGCGCGCGCTCGCCGCGGCCCGGCGCAGCCTGCGCTGCCAGCTGTTCGCCTCCGCCTGCTATGTCGGCGGCGGGCTCGGCGGGGCGGTCGCGGCCGGCACGGTCGGCTCGGCCTGGGGTGTCGCCGCCGCGACCGTCAGCGGTTCGGCCGTGTGGTGGCTGCAACTGCGGTCCGCCCTGCGCGAGTACCAACATCACACCGTCCCCGAAGTGAGGACCTCATGACCGCCCAACCCAGGCTGAGCATCGGCCTGCCCGTGTACAACGGCGAGGAGTACCTGGCCGAGTCGCTCGACGCCCTGCTCGGCCAGACCTACCAGGACTTCGAGCTGGTCATCTCCGACAACGCCTCGACCGACGGGACTGAGGACATCTGCCGCCGGTACGCCGCGCGGGACTCGCGCATCCGCTACCTCCGGCTGCCCCGGAACATCGGCGCCTCGCCGAACCACAACCGTGTGTTCGCCGAGTGCCGCGGCGAGCTGTTCAAGTGGGCCTCGCACGACGACCTGTACGGCCGGGACCTGCTGCGGCGTTGCGTCCAGGCGCTGGACGAGCGGCCGGACGTGATCCTCGCGCACGCCGACCAGGCGGTCATCGACGGCGACGGCCAGGTGAAGGTCCCTTACGAGTACGGGCTGGCCACCGACTCGCCGCACCCACCGGAGCGCTTCCGCAGCATGCTGTTCGAGCCCGGTGGCGACGACTTCTACGGGGTGATACGGGCCGACGTGCTGCGCCGGGTCAAGCCGCTCGACAGCTACCATCACGCGGACCGCACGTTCGTCACCGAGATCGGCCTGCACGGGCCCTTCCACCAGGTGCCGGAGCTGCTGTACTTCCGCCGCGACCATCCCACCCGCGCCGAACGGGCGAACCCCTCCAAGCGTTCCCGGTGCGTCAACCTGGACCCGCGCCGGGCAGGCCCGCTGCACCCGACGCCCAGGCTGCTCGCCGAGTACGTCTGGGGCTTCGTCGCGGCGATCCGGCGGGCGCCGCTGTCCCCGGCCGACCGGCGCGAATGCTACCGCCACCTGGTCTCGTGGATGACCAGCCGGGTCCGGCCGGGCGCCGGCGAGCGGATCGAGGACCGCGCCCCGGTCGACCCCGGCCGACTCGCCGTCTCCGTCGACGCCCTTGTCGCCGGCCGTGAGGGGAGGCGGGCATGACGATCGCGAACGGGGCCCCGGTGCGCGTCGGAGTGTTCGGCCTGCTCGGCTCCGGCAACCTCGGCAACGACGGGTCGCTCGAGGCCGTGCTCGGATACCTCCGGCTCGAGCACCCGGAGGTGGTCGTGGACGCGCTGTGCGGCGGGCCCGAGGTCGTCACGGCCCGGTACGGGATCCCCGCGACGCGGATGCACTGGTACCGCGGGGAGTACCGGACCGCGTCGCGTGCCGGCTCGATCGCGGCGAAGGCTCTGGGCAAACTCGTCGACGTGGTCCGCACCGCTGCCTGGGTGCGCCGGCACGACGTGGTGATCGTCCCGGGCATGGGCGTCCTGGAGGCCACGCTGCCGCTGCGGCCGTGGGGCTTCCCGTACGCGCTGTTCCTGCTCTGCGCGACCGGCCGGCTGTTCGGCACCCGGGTCGCGCTGGTCGGCGTCGGCGCCGCCGCGATCGGCAACCGCCCGACCCGGACCCTGGTGCGCTGGTCGGCGCGGCTGGCCGCATACCGGTCGTACCGGGACACCCCGTCCCGCGACGCGATGCGGGCGATGGGCGTGGACACCGCGCGCGACGAGGTCTACCCGGACGTCGCGTTCGCTCTCCCGACGCCGCCGGCGAGCGCGCCCTCGGGCCCGCCGGGCCGAGTCTGCGTCGGCGTCATGGCCTTCCACGGCGGCAACGACGACCGCGCCCGGGCCGAGGAGATCCACCGGCGCTACCTCGACGGGACGACCCGCTTCGTCCGCGCGTTGGTCGAGGACGGCAGGCCGGTCCGGCTGCTCACCGGCGACGAGGTCGACGCGCCCGTGGTCGCCGCGATCCTCGACGCGGTGGACTCGCCGTTGGTCACCGCTGCGGCGCCGGCCTCGCTGGCCGACCTGATGACGGAGATGGCGGCTGCCGACACCGTGGTGGCGACCCGGTATCACAACCTGATCTGCGCGCTGAAGGTCGGCACGCCGACGCTCGCACTGACCTACGCGGCGAAGAGCGACGCGCTCATGGCCCAGATGGGGCTGGACGCCTTCTGCCACCCGGCTCGCGAGGTCGACCCCGACCGGCTGCTCGAGCAGTTCCGGGCGCTGGAAAAGAGATCGGCGGAGCTGCGCCGGATCCTCACCGAGCGGAACCTGGCCGCGGTCCGGCGCCTCGAGCACCAGTTCACCGCCCTGACAGCGGCCCTGTTCCCGGCGACCGACCACGACCACGCCTTGCGGGAGACTCCATGAAAGCGACCGAAGTCCCGGCGATCGCCGG
>NZ_MUBM01000186.1 GCF_002154505.1 Streptomyces carpinensis
GACCTTAAACGCCAAGCTAAGAGCTCGTAACAGGATCTTGTAGAGGTGTCCTGGTCGGGCGTGACCGATGTGATGATCCGGCCGTTCGTGTCGTGTGACGACTCGGCCGTGGATCGTGGATGACGACTTGTGGATGCGGATCGAACCGCTGCTGCCACCTTGGCCGGAGCGGTCGCCAGGGCCGAGGCCGGTGCCGGACCGGCTGTGCCTGCAGGGCATCTTGTACGTCCTGCACCAGGACATCTCCTGGCAACTTCTAACCTCTGGAGCTGGGGTTCGGCTCCGGACAGGCCTGCTGGCGGCGCCTGGACCGCTGGCAACAGGCCGGGGTCTTCGAGCGGTTGCACCGCCTGGCTTGACCCGACTGCGCCAGCACGCCGCTGCCCTCGCCCGCGAACCCCTGCCCGCCTTCTGTGACGAACTCCTCGCCGGACTCCTCACCGAACGCTACCCCGACGACGTCGCCCTCCTACCCTGCCTCTTCACCCACCCGGCCTCGCGGCGCTCCGGTCACCCGCAGCGACCACCCTGTGATTCATCGGCTGAGCACTGGACTCCATGACGCTGCCACGAAAGCCTTCAAGACGGTCTCCACCAAGGACTTCACCGCTGCTCAGCCCCGGCACGCTGCATAGCGATCGACCAAACGGGCACAAGGTGGTTACTGTCCAGGTATCGGGTACATGATCCCGCATGGAAGTCGGGCGTGGTCGCTCTTCGGATACGGACAACGGCAGCGGGAATGACAGCGCGGACACCTCCGCTGCGGGCGCGCCGAGCCCGGATGCCCTGCTGCCGAAGCTCAGTGACCGAGACCTGAAGACCCTGCGCTACGTCGGACGCGAGTGGGGGCAGGTGCTGGAGAGTCCCGAAGTGTGGCGATCCGTGCTGCCGGTGGATCCCAACCTCGGCGGCTACCCGGACGCCGTGCGCCCGAAGCGTTTCGGTCGCTTCGTACCCCTCACCGGCCTGCCCGCCGTCGAGGCAGAAGAGGAAGCTGAGGCCCCACCGTCGCCGCTCGGACGGGTCGGCCACCACGTCCGGCGGGTGCTGCTGGGCCCTCCGCTCGCGGGCACCGCAATCGCCGTCGAGCGGATGCGCAAACTAGTGGCCCTGCCGGTCCTGTCGGCGGACGCCCTCTCCTCGGTCGCCTACGGCCCCGAGGCAATGCTGGCAGTGCTGGTACTCGGCGGCGCCGCCGGACTGCGCTACTCCCTGCCGATCGCCGCGGTCATCGCCTTCATGATGCTCGCCGTCGGCGTCTCCTACCGCCAGACGATCCGCGCCTACCCGCACGGCGGCGGCTCGTACATCGTGGCCAGCGACAATCTCGGACGGGTGCCAGGTGTGATCGCCGCCGCCGGCCTGATGATCGACTACATCATGACCGTCGCCGTCTCGATCGCCTCGGGGGTCGAGGCGATCACCTCAGCGCTGCCCGCACTCGCCCCGAGCGCGGTGGTGATCGGTGTGGCGGTGATCGTCGTCCTGCTGGTGGGGAACCTGCGCGGAGTACGCCAGGCGGGTGCCGCCTTCGCGGCACCCACGTACGCGTTCATCATCGCGGTCTTCACGCTTGTGGCCGTGGGGATGGCCGACGCGGCCGGCCGCGGATTCCAGCCCATGCCGACGCCCCGGCTTCCGGTCACGGAAGGAGTCACCCTGCTGCTGGTCCTGCGGGCCTTCACCTCCGGATCCACGGCCATGACCGGTATCGAGGCGATCTCCAACGCCGTACCGGCATTCCGCCCGACGGAGTGGCGCAATGCCCGTACGACGCTGACCTGGATGGTCACCGTGCTGATCATCCTGTTCGGCGGCACGGTCGCGCTGGTCCACCTCGACGGGTTGGTGCCGCACGGCAACGAGACCGTCCTCTCCCAACTCGCTCGCCGTACCTTCGGCCCCGGAGTCATGTACGGCTATGTACAGGCGGCGACGGCCGCCATCCTGCTGCTGGCCGCCAACACCGCCTTCAACGATTTTCCCCGCGTGCTGTTCCTGCTGGCACGCAGCGGCCACGCACCGCGCCTGTTCCTGCGCGTCGGCGACCGGCTCGCCTTCAGCAACGGAGTCCTGGCCCTGGCGCTGGCCGCGATCGCAATCTTCGTCGGGTTCGCCGGCAACACGCAGTCCCTGATCCCGCTGTACGCCGTCGGGGTGTTCCTGGCGTTCACCCTGTCGCAGGCCGGCATGGTGGTGCACTGGCTGCGCCACCGCGTTCAGGCCCACTGGCGCAAGAGCCTGGTCTTCAACGCCACCGGCGGCCTGCTGTCCGCCGTCGTCTTCGTCACCGCAGGCATCACCAAATTCACCGAGGGCGCATGGGTCGCCGTCCTCGTGATCGGACTCCTCGTCCTGCTTGCCCTGCGCATCCGCCGCCACTACGACCTCTGCACCCAGGCCCTCGCCCTGCGCCCCCACGTCATCGAACTGCCCCGACAGTCGGCACCGGGTTCCAGACCGCAAGTGCGGCCGACTGCCATGCCCCCTATGGCAGCGGACACCGAGACGGAGGAACTAGAGGAAGTCGAGAGTGAGGAATGCCCGGAGGAGGTCAACCACCTGGTCATCGTGCCCATCGCCCGGCTCGACCTCGCCGGCATGCGCGCCCTGGCATACGCGGCCTCCCTCGGACAACCTCTCCTGGCCCTGCATCTCAGCCCGACCGAGACCGAGGCGGAACGCTTCCGCGGCTACTGGACGGCTTGGGGCGACCACCTCCCGCTCGAGGTCGTCGTCTCACCCCACCGCGCGATCGTCGCCCCGCTGGTCCACTACATCGAGACCCTGCACCACCAGCGACCCGATCTCACGCTGACCGTGATCCTCCCCGAGATCGTCGTGCGTCGCTGGTGGCAACGCGTCCTCCACAACCAGACCGCCCCCCGACTGCGGCGGGCTCTGCGACCACTGCCGAAGATCGTCATCACGACCATCCCGTTCCACCTGCCCAGATAGGCGAGCCGCCAGAAGGACAGGAAACCGCCGTAATGGCAGCCTGGCTACAGGGAGCAGGCGGGCTATCCCCCAGCCCGCACGACTCCGCCCCGCGCGGACGAAGCCAACAGCCACAGGCGTGTTGGTGTCTGCCTGATCCGAAGCGTGCGTGAGGGTATTCAACATGCCCGGAATGGAACCGCAGTCGGCCAGGCCGAAGCGTCGCGAGGACGGGGCCCTTGACAAAAGAGCTGTGCGGGAGGCCCTCGTCTCGTTGACGGCCTTGCTGGGCGTGGTGGTCGTCAACCCCGCCGGTCAGGAGATCGGCCATTTGCTGGATGTGATCTGCCGGTGGAGCGGCCAACGGTACCCGGCGGTGTCCGGGCTGGTGGTCAAGGTCGGCCACCGGGCCGCCTATGTGCCGGTCGCGGCGGTCGCGGACCTGGCCGCCGACGGCGTGCGGCTGAACTCGGCCCGGCTGGACCTGCGGGACTTTCAGGTGCGCGACGGCGAGGTACGCCTCGCCCACGATGTACTGGACCACCAGCTGGTGGACGTCGACGGGGTCCGCGTGATCCGCGCCTCGGACCTGTACCTGGCCCGCGTGGACGGAACCTGGCACCTGGTGGGCGCAGAGGTCGGGCTCAAGGTCCTGCTGCGCCGCATCGGACCGCGTCGCCTGCACCGGCGGCCTGCACCGGAGAAAGTGCTGGACTGGGCCGCTATCCAGGCGCTGGGCGGCCCGGAGCGCGAGGGCACCGCAGCGAGGCAGGTGCGGCTGCGCGCCCCGAACTCCGCCCTGAAGACCTTGCGTCCGGCGGAGCTGGCCGACCTGTTGGAGGACCTGGGCCGCGGACCGCGCAGCGAGCTGCTTCAGATGGTCGAGACCGGCAAGGCCGCGGACGCGCTGGAGGAGATGCACGCCGCCGACCTCGAGGCGCTGCTGCGCGAGGCCCCCACCGCACAGGCCGCTCGGCTGTTGGAGGAGATGGAGCCCGACGAAGCCAGTGAGGCGCTGCGCGACGTGCCCGAACAGGAGCGGGAGCGGTTGCTGGGCGCGATGCGCCCCCAGCAGGCTGACCGGCTGCGCAGGCTGCTGGGCTACGCCGAGGGCACGGCCGGTGCGCTGATGACGTCCCTGCTGGTCACCGCCACCGCCGACCGGTCGGTGGCAGACGTGGTGGCCGAGCTGCGCGGGCAGGCCGAGCACGCCGCCGACCTGGACGCCGTGTGCGTCCTCGACGGTGACGGCGCGCTGGTGGACGACGTGCCGGTGGTGCGGCTGCTGCTCGCCGAACCCGGCACCCGGCTGGCTGAACTCGTCCAAGAGCCGGCCCCGGTGACCGTCGCCCCGGACGCGCCGCTGAGCGAGGTGATCGAGCGGCTGACCGACACCCGCCGCCATTCCGTCGTGGTCGTCGACGACCAGCACCGTCCCGTCGGCCGGATCCTCGCCGACGACCTGGTCGACGCCCTCGTACCCGAACGCGGCCGCTTCCGTGTCTTCCGCCTCGTTCCCTGATGCGAAGCCGCGCGCCTCGTTGTTGCCCACATATCCGAGAGGAAAGGCCACGGTCATGGAGCGGAACTCCACCACGGCACCCGCCGCCCCCGACGTACCCGCCACGGCTGCGCCGGACCGGCCCGCGCCGCGCTGGAGGCGCCGCCTGGTCACTGCCCTGGCCGTCGCCGGTCCCGGCCTGATCGC
This sequence comes from Streptomyces carpinensis, assembly GCF_002154505.1. Classification (GTDB taxonomy): domain Bacteria; phylum Actinomycetota; class Actinomycetes; order Streptomycetales; family Streptomycetaceae; genus Streptomyces; species Streptomyces carpinensis. The sequence goes on from NZ_MUBM01000186.1 coordinate 4,649, forward strand.
CGCCAACGCGGGCAATGACGCGGGCGGGATCGCCACCTATGCCTCGGCCGGAGCCCAGTACGGCTACCGCACGCTGTTCTTCATGCTCCTGGTCACCGTCGCGCTGGTGGTCGTGCAGGAGATGTGCGCCCGGCTCGGCGCTTACACCGGTGTCGGGCTCGGCGGCCTGATCCGCGAGCAGTTCTCCGTCCGTGTCTCCGCCTTCGCCCTGCTATGCCTGATCATCGCCAACCTGGGCCTGGTGGTCTCCGAGTTCGCCGGCATCGGCGCCGCCCTCGAACTTCTCGGCGCCTCCCGCTATATGGCGGTACCGATCGCTGCGGCGGGACTGTGGGCGCTGGTGGTCTTCGGCTCCTACCGGTACGCGGAGAAGATCTTCCTGGTGCTGTCGCTGGCGTTCTTCACCTACCCTCTCGCCGCCGTCCTGGCCCACCCGGACTGGGGTGAGGCCGGAGCCCAGCTGGCCTGGCCGCACTTCATCGCCAGCAAGGACTTCCTGCTGCTCGGGGTCGCGCTGATCGGCACCACGATCACCCCGTACATGCAGTTCTACGTCGCCGCTGCCGTCGCCGACCGCGGTATCGGCCCCGCCGAATACCCGCGGGAGAAGACCGACACCGTCGCCGGATCGATCTTCGCCAACGCCATCAGCATGTTCATCATCATCGCCACGGCCGCCGCGATCGCCACTCGGGCACCGCTGGACTCCGCGGCGCAGGCCGCCTCGGCGCTGAAGCCGGTGGCGGGCCGCTTCGCCGCACAGCTCTTCGGCCTCGGGCTCCTCGGCGCCTCGGCACTGGCCGCCGCCGTGGTCCCGCTGTCCACGTCCTACGCCGTCGCGGAAGCAGTCGGTGTGGAAAGCTCCGTCTCCCGCCGTTTTCGCGAAGCCCCTTTGTTTCTCGGGCTGTTCTCGGCACAGATCCTCATCGGCGCCGCCATCGCCTTGATCCCCGGCAACCTGATCCAGCTTCTGGTGCGGGCCCAGGTCGTCAACGGTCTGATCACCCCCATCCTGCTCACCTACGTCCTCACCCTGGCCAACCGCCGCAGCGTCCTGGGCGCAGCCGCCAACGGCCCCCTCTTCCGCGCCGTGGCCTCCGTGTGCGTGTCCGTCATCGCCCTGCTGTCGGCCGTCGTTCTGCTCCAGACCCTGCTGGGCTGGCTCGGCATGGGCTGACCAAGGTGCGTCCCACCCGCACGGTCCACGCTCTGGCCGCGAAGGTCGAAGTAGTTCTGCAGGAATCGGGAGATAGATCTCGCGCTGATCACCGACACTCGGGCGACATCGGTCGACCGACGCGAAAGCGGGTGCCGACGGCACTTCAGCCATCGACACCCCCCTGATCTGCCGCCGCACGCAGCGACGGTCACAGATCGGCGCCGACTCCTGCGGTCGCTGCCTCCTTCTCCTCCCGCTTCTCGGCGATCAGGGCCTCTGAGGTGAGGAACAGGCCAGCGATGGACGCCGCGTTGTGCAGGGCGGAGCGAGTGACCTTCACGGGGTCGATGATCCCAGTGGCGAGCATGTCGACCCACTCGCCGGTCGCGGCGTCCAGGCCGTGGTCGACGGGCAGGGTGCGGACCTTCTCCACCACGACTCCACCCTCCAGGCCGGCGTTGCGGGCGATCTGCTTGAGCGGGGCGGTCACCGCGCGGCGCGCCTCCTCCTCATAGGCGATGATCTTGGCAGTCACTGTTGTGAATCCTCCGCATCGATGCCTGGGTCGACAATGGCGGAGCAGAGTGACGTCCGCGACGTTTCGCCCGTGCGACCACGCGCTTCACTCAGGGCCGCGCGAGCACGTCACCTGACCCAGCCAATTGGCACTCCCAGCGGGAGTGTGCCAATTTTTCGTGGAACACTTCCGCCCGCCCGGAGCAAGCGGGAGGCAGTGACCAGTCCGGCGGCCTGCGGGTGCGCCGAACAGGTGCCGCCGGGAGTCAGCTGGGGCAAAGGAAGACTGGCGGGCACACAAGGATCAAACACTTGGTGTGAGCTGCGACATTGCCATCGAACGCGACGAGCCGTCACCCTGAGGCGCATAACGGACGTCAAGGAAAGCAGCTCCTCATGGCCGATCATGTGCACGTGCGACTCAGTCAGGGGCTGAGCGTGTCCGAAGCCGGGGAACTGATCGAGCACTCCCATTGCCGCTGCGGAGCCACCTTCACCAAAGTGTTCACCGCCAACGACGGGGAGCCGGAACGGCCACCCAGCTGCTGACTCGTAACCCCGGCGGACGCACCCCGCCAGTGCCCCACCGTTCCCAGGCGGCTCCACCGACGAGCACCAGGGCCGCTTGGAAAGGCACCCTCGGCGGCACGTTCAGCGCGGACGGCAACTGGTTCCACTCACCAAACCCACGACGCCCGGCTGTTCCATGGACGGCGACAGACCTCGGGGTGACTCGAGGCCTATCGGGCTGGCTCGTTGGTCAGCTGCCCAGTTCCTTGCGGTCGCCGCGGCCGCTTAAGCCGGTGGGTGCTCCGCCGAGCAGGAGATCGCGCAGGACGGCATGGAGTCGGTTGAGGACGCGGGTGCGCTCGTGGACCAGGTCGTCGCGCCGCTCAGTCAGCAACCGCAGGATTGTAGTCTGGTCTTCCTGGACCACGAGGCGCAGGTCCTAGCGGAAGAGGGCGACCTGAGCGACGTGGAGGGCGTCCTTGGCATCGGTCTTGCGGTCTCCGCCAGTAGCGAGCAGCCGAGCCCGGGCCGACAGGGTGGAGGGCACGTCGACCACGTTCTCGCCCACGGCGGCCAGCTGCTGGGCGAGCGAGCGGCCCAGGCCGCCGGCGCCCTCGACCGCGAAACGACGGTCGGGCCACTGCTCACACCAGCGCATCAACTGGCGGAAGGTGCCGGAGTTCACCACGAACCGGCGCTGGGCCACCTGGTGGCCGGCGACGTCGACGGCGACGGCGGTGTGGGACGACTTGTGGGGCTCGACACCGATTAGGATCACAGACTGCTGCCCTCGCACTCGATGAGACAGGACGGGGAGTGCGGTGGGCACCCTGACTTGAAGTCACTGCGTCACCTTCATGCCTCTGTCGAGCCACACCGCGCGGGTGTGGCCGGCGGCGGCACGCTATCAGTGAGCCAGCCCGAGGGCGGCAAGGAGCACTGCGGGCCCGTGCCGACCGACACCCTGGACGCTACGGCTGCAGACCGAGCATCTGGGGTCGATTCAACAAGTCAGGAGCACGGCAAAGGCCCTGATTGAGGGGTGCCCACCGGCCGGTCCCGACACCAATCGACGGCGAGAGGACCCGGCTGATGGTGGTCTTTGGAATCGATGCACACAAGCGGAATCACACTGCGGTTGCCGTGGATGACCGCGGCCGCAAGCTCGGCGAGCGCACTACCGGGACCACCAGCGGCGATCACCTGCGCCTGCTGACCTGGGCGAAGCGATGGGGCGACGACCGGCTCTGGGCCATCGAGGACTGCAGGCAGTTGTCCCGTCGTCTGGCACGGGACCTACTGGCCGCCGGTGAGCGGATCGTTCGAGTTCCTCCCAAACTCATGGCCAACTGCCGCAGCTCAGCACGCACCTACGGCAAGTCCAACCCGATCGACGCCCTCGCCGTGGCCCGAGCCGCACTGCGCGAACCGGACCTGCCCACCGCCAGCCTGGACGGCGACACCCGCGAGCTACGGCTGCTGGTCGACCACCGCGACGACCTGGTCGCCGAACGCACCCGCGCCATCAACCGGCTCCGCTGGCACCTGCACGAACTGGACCCGACCCTGGACCCGCCGGCCCGCTGCCTGATCCCCGCCAAGCATCTCAACACCCTCACGGCACGACTGGCGGAGGCGGACGGCACGGTTGCACGGCTGGCTCGACACCTACTGGAGCGGTGCCGCTACCTCACCCTCGAGATCCGCTCCCTGGAAGAAGAAATCCAGGTACTGGTCAGTGAGGCAGCCCCCAGTCTTATGAACATCCCAGGCTGCGGTGCACTGAACGCAGCAAAAATCCTCGGTGAGACCGCCGGCATCGCACGCTTCCGCAGCAAGAGCGCCTACGCCCGCCACAACGGCACCGCACCGTTACCCGTGTGGTCAGGCAACCGCGAGCGTCACCGACTCGCGCGAACTGGCAACCGACAACTCAACGCAGCCCTGCACCGCATCGCGATCACGCAGGCCCACTATCATCCCGATGCTCGCGCCTACCTGCAGCGACGCAAGGAAGCCGGCAACACCAGCACCGAAGCGATACGAGCCCTGCGACGGCGGCTCTCCGACGTCGTCTACCGAGCCCTTCTCAGCGACGCCCACATCCTCAACGACCGCTCCTCTCTCCAACAAGCAGCCTGATTGACATAGGAGCAAGAGGACGCAACCACAGACCCACCCACGGCGGTTCACTGACTTCCCGGGCTTGGCATAAAGCCTGATCGGACGAGGAGAGGAAGGACGTGGTTCCGTACCGCTGGAGCGAGCATTGGTGCGTGCTCGTCGCTGCGGTTGATCCATCGCAGGTCAGCCAACTCGGCGGCTGGCCGAGGGATCTGGTCGATCTCGGCCCTGAAAACCGTCATATGCATCGGCACGCCTTCGATCGCGGCGACATCCTCGACGTCGCCCAACAGGGTGAGACTGGTGGGAGTCACACCGAGCTCTTCATCGAGTTCACGGATGAGTGTCTCCTCGGCGCTCTCCCCCGCTTCGGGTTTGCCACCAGGCAGATAGAAGATCTCTGGAGCGACCTTCTTACTGACCACGAGCAGCCGCCCCTGCTCTACGATTGCCGCTGCCACCACGGTGATCGTCGACTGCTGACCACCGTTGGTGTCCACCACGTCACATCTTTCATGCAGCACGCGCGCAATTCTGTCAGACATGGATCGGCCGGACAGGGCCTGAAGGACCGAGGAAAGTCATCGTGGGCCAAGCGCCCTGGCCAATCCCTCGACCAGGCTGGCGAGGTTGTGCCCACTGGAGAAGACATCGATGTGGGGCAGTGCGGCCTGCATTCCGCGTACGAGCGGCTCGTACGCCGGGTCCTCATTGAGGGGGTTGAGCCACACCACTCGGTGGGCGAGGCGGGACAGCCGCAGCATCTGCTGTCCGAGCAGCTCCGGGTCACCGAACTCGAGCCCGTCCGAGCAGACGACCACCCACGCCCCTCGGGCGAGACCGCCGTGGCCGTATCCGTCGAGGAAGCGCTTGAGGGACTCGCCGATACGCGTGCCACCGTCCCAGTCGACGACTTCCTCGGCGGCCCGTCGCAGCGCTTCATCCGGCGTGCCCTGCGCCAGCTCGCGCGTCACGCGCGTGAGCCGGGTACCGAAGCAGAACACCTCCCATCCCCGCTGCGCTCGCACTCCGGCGTGGGCGAAGAAGAGCAGTGCGCGCGAGTAGGCCGCCATCGAACCGGAGACATCGAGGAGGAGGACGACCCTGCGGGGGCGGAGCCTGCGCACACGCCACGCACGGCGTACCGGCTCCGCTCCGGTACGGAAGGAGGCCCGCAGAGTGCGCTGGAAGTCGGGTGACCCCTTGCGGGCGGCCCGGTACCGCCGGGAACGCCGGGTGGCCACCGGCAGGCGCGCGCCGACCGCGAACAACGCGTGGAGCTCGTCCTCGGTGCAGTCGGCGAAGGACTTCTTTCGCAGCAGCTCGACGTGGCTGGCCATGGCCACCTGTTGGTCGGCGTCCTCATCGGACGGGTCGGCCAGCCCCGCGGTGTGCGCGGTCCGCATGACGGCTGGAGCGTCCCGCTGCGGTTCGGGCATGGACATGGACTCGTGGCCGCTGAAGAAGGCCCGGAAGACGCGGTCATAGACAGCGATTTCTTCCCGATCGCTGACCAGCGTGGCCCGGCCTGCCCAGTAGAGCTCTCCGAGTTCGGCCGCAGCGCGGCAGAAGTCGATGATCTGGCCGGTGCCCACGGCCAAGCCCTCCGCACGCAACACCCTGCAGAAACGGGTGGCGAGCTCTACCGGGTCACTCACTGAGGAGCTCGTGAAGTCGCGGTTCGACCAGGCGCATGTCGTCCTGGTTCTTGATGGCCCAGCCGAGCGTCAGGCGACCCTCTTCACTGGTGACGGCCTCAGCTCCGAGCAGCGCAAGCGCATTGGCCCAGTCGATCGCTTCCGCGCTGCCCGGCCGCTTGATCAGGTCGAGCTCGCGCAGGCGCGAGATGGCGGTGACGACGGAGCGAGCAAGTGGCTCCGACACGTTCGGGGCCCGCAGCCGCACGATCTCCGCCTCCCGCTCGAGCTCCGGGAACTCGATCCACTGGTACATGCACCGCCGTTTGAGCGCGTCGTGCAGTTCCCTGGTGCGGTTGGAAGTGAGGATCACCGCGGGCGGTGACACCGCCCGGATCGTGCCCAGTTCGGGAACGGTCACGGTGAAGTCGGAGAGCACCTCCAGCAGGAAGGCCTCGAACTCGTCGTCGGCCCGATCGATTTCGTCGATCAACAGTACGACCCGCTTCTCGGCCCGAATGGCCTGGAGCAACGGTCTGGCGAGCAGGAAGTCCGGGCCGTACAGCTGCCGTACCCGGTCCGCGGCATCGACCTCGCCGTCCTGCAGGGCGCGGGCGAACAACAACTGACGTCCGTAGTCCCACTCATAGAGCGCCTGAGAGGCGTCGATGCCCTCGTAGCACTGCAGGCGGATGAGCTCGGTATCGAGGACACCGGCGAGTGTCTTGGCGATTTCAGTCTTACCGACCCCGGCCTCCCCCTCGAGCAACAGTGGCCGGCCCATCTTGAGGGAGAGCAGGATCGCGGTAGCCAAGCCACGCCCCGCCAGGTAGTTGCGTCCGCGCAGGACCTCCTGCACTTCGTCGACGGTGTCGAACGGAATACCGGACGGCCCGCCGCCCTGGTGCTGCTCGATGCTCATCGCTGCCCCTCCGGCTGATGCCGGGGTTGCCGTGACCTCGGCCTCGGCAACCCCGGCACCGACTTTGCTCGAATGCAATTGCTGTGCAACTCGCCGCGTTCTCCGGCTAACCGATCTTGCCCATCAGCCGCAGCACGTAGTCGGGCGTGATCGGCAGCTTCTCGATGCGGGCTCCGAACGGGGCGAGAGCGTCCGCCACCGCATTGGCCAGGGCGGCGGGAGCGGCGATCTGGCCGCCTTCGCCCATACCCTTGATACCGCCCACGGTGAAGGGAGACGGCGTCTCGATGCTGATCACCTCGATCGGCGGGACATCGGAGAAGGTGGGCACCAGGTAGTCCATGTAGGTCGTGGTGAGCGGCTGGCCCTCGTCGCTGTAGATCAGGTGCTCGAGCATCGCGCCGCCGAGTCCCTGGACGATGGCCCCGTGCACCTGCGCTTCCACGATCATGGGGTTGATCACCATGCCGCAGTCCTCGACCGCGACGATGCGGTCCAGGGTGACCACGCCGGTGTCGGCGTCCACCTCGCACAGCGCCACGACGCAGCCGTTGGCGTAGTTGGCCGGCGGGTCATAGAACCGGGTGGCCGACAGCAACGGTTCGCTGTTGCGCACCTCGGAGTCCCAGTGCGCGGCGTAGGCCACATCGGCCAGGGTCTTGAACCGCGACGGGGTGCCCGCGACGGAGACCTTCCCGTCCTCGATCACCAGGTCCTCCGGGCTGGCCTCGAGCATCTTCCCGGCCACCTGCAGGATCTGCTCGCGGACGTCCGCGGCGGCCCTGGCCACGGTGGCACCGCCGATGACCGCGCTGCGGCTGGCGTAGGTGCCGAGGCCGTACGGCGTGTTCGAGGTGTCGCCGTGCAGGAGCACGACGTCCTTGATGTCCACCCCGAGGCCGTCGGCGGCGATCTGGGCGAGCGAGGTCTCGTGTCCCTGGCCGTGGCTGGACACGCTGACCGCGACGGTCACCTTGCCCGACGGATCGACGGTGACGGTGGCGTTGTCGTGCGACGGGAGCGGCGTTCCGGCCTGGGCCGAGGATTCGCTGCCCCACGCGGTCTGCTCCACATAGGAGCTGATGCCCAGACCGATGTAGCGGCCCTGCTGGCGCAGTTCCTCCTGCCTCTGGCGGAACGCCTGGTAGTCCACGGCCTCAAGGGCCTTGTCGAGAGACTCCAGGTAGCTGCCGCTGTCGTAGACCTGACCGGTGCACGAGAGGTACGGCAGCTCGTCGGAGCGCAGCATGTTGCGGCGGCGGAACTCCGCCGGGTCGATGCCGAGGCCGCGCGCGGCCTCGTCGAAGAGGAGCTCCCGCGCGGTGTTCGCGGCGGTCCAGCCCACTCCGCGGTACGCCGCGACGGGGCTCTTGTTGGTCAGGAAGGCGCCGACCTCCTCCCGGTAGTTCTCGATCCGGTAGGGGCCGGGCAGCGCCTTCGCGGCCAGTGCCGGCTCGATCAGCGCGCTCTCGGTGTTGAAGGAGTAGCCGCCGCCGTCACCGACGAACTCTCCGCGGACACCGAGTATCTTGCCGTCGTTGGTGACGGCGACCTCGAGATTGATAGACTGCTGCTTGGAGTGCGTGGCCGCGATGAGGTGCTCGTGCCGGTCCTCGATCCACTTGACCGGACGCCCGAGCTGGGTCGCGATGAACGGAATGGCGATCTCTTCGGGGACCGTGCACATCTTCATGCCGAACCCGCCGCCGACCTCAGGTGCGATCACCCGGACCTTGTTCTCGGGCAGACCGAGCTGGCCGGCGATCACCGAGCGCAGGAAGTGCGGCATCTGGGTCGACGACCAGACGGTGAGCTGCTGGTCGGCCCGGTCGTAGTCGGCCAGCACACCCCTGGTCTCCATGGGCGCCGCCATGTAGCGGTTGTGCTCGAACGGGGTGCTGAACACGCGGTCGGCCTTGGCGAACGCCTCGTCGACCTCGCCGTGCGTGATCGCCTCACGGTAGATCTCGTTCGTGCCGAGTTCCTCGAACAGCAGCGCGGCGTCCGACGCACCGGAGGCCGCCACATTCGGCACCGGCGGCAGCTCCTCGTATTCGACGACGGAGCTGAGCAGCTCAGCCGCGTCTTCCGCCGCGTAGCGGTCCGCTGCGAGGACGATCGCCACCGCGTCGCCGACGAACCGGACCTTGCCGATGGCGATGACCGGCTGGGGAGTCCTCAGGAGGTTGTCGAGCGCGACGTGGTCGATCAGCGGCGGCACATCGCGCAGGTCCTCGCCCGTGAAGGCGAACACGGTCTTGCCGAGCCCTGGCAGCACGGACTTGTCGATGGAGACGATGCGGGCGTGCGGGTGGGGGGAGCGGACGTACACGGCGTGCAGCATCCGGGGCAGTTCGAGGTCCGCCACGTAGCGGGCCGCGCCCGTCAGATACCGCGGGTCCTCAAGACGCCTGGCCGGCTTTCCGATCCACTTCCCCTTACGGATCGCGCGGTTGTCGCTTCCCCATTTTCGGATCGCCTGTTCCCTGAGGTCCAACGTTTCAGACATGTGAGCTCTTCCTCTCGCCGGAAGGTGTTGCCGTCGCCCTGCTCTGCACCGGGGGAATTACGGCCATGAAAACCGGACTTCCTACTTCGCCGCCTTCGCGGCTGCCGCGGTCGACTTGATGATGTTCTGGTAGCCGGTGCACCGGCAGAGGTTTCCGTTCATCCCCTCGCAGATCTGCTCCCGAGTGGGCTCCGGGTTCTCGGCGAGGAAGGCGTGCGCGGTCATCAGCATCCCGGGCGTGCAGTATCCGCACTGCAGGCCATGGTTTTCCGCGAAAGCCTTCTGGATGTGGTCGAGTTCGCCGTCCGAGGCGAGTCCCTCGACGGTGGTGATTTCTGGTCCCTGGGCCTGGACGGCGAACATCAGGCAGGCCCGGATGGCACGGCCGTCGACCAGGACGGTGCACGCCCCGCAGACGCCGTGTTCGCAACCGAGTTTGGTGCCGGTGAGGCCGAGATCGTCACGGAGAACGTCAGCAAGTGTCTTCCGCGGCTCGACCAGCAGCTGGTGCGGAATTCCGTTGACATTCAGCTCCACGATTTGCTTCGAGCTCATTGCCATGGTGCTTCTCCTTCGCCTTGGTCGGACATCGCGAGCGGGCTGTGCGCCGTGCCCGAGGTGGTCACGCGGGAGATCCCGCTCGTTCGAGTGACCGGGTGACGGCCCGCCGCGTCAGCAGTCCCGCGACGTGGCGCCGGTAGTCCGCGCTGGCGTGGATGTCGTCGGTCGGCCGCACCGCGGCCGAGGCTTCGATCGCCGCACGTTCGAGGAGGTCACCGCCGATGTCACTGGCCTTCGCGCCAGTGATCAACTGCTCGGCGGCGGTCATCCGAAGCGGGGTGGCACCCCCGCCGAAAATGGTGATCCGCGCCCTGCTCACGGTGTCACCCTCGAGCGAGACGAGGGCCACCACGCCGAGGATGGCGAAGTCGCCATGGCGCCGGGCGACCTCCTCGAAGTACCACCCGGTCCGCCCGCTCGGAATGTCGAACTTCACCTGAGTGACAATCTCGTTGGGTTCGAGCGCGGTGGTGAGGTAGGACTCGAAGAAGTCGTCCGAGCCGATGGTGCGGGTTCCCGCGGCACTGTGGGCGGTCACCTCACCGCCGACGGTCAGGAAAACCGCCGGCATTTCGGCGGCGGGATCCGCGTGGCAGATGCTCCCGACGACCGTGCCGCGGTTGCGGATTTGCGAGTGGCCGACATGGGAAAGAGCCTCCCGCACCACGGGTAGCACCGAGTGGAGCTGGTCGGAGCGCTCCACGACGTACTGTCGTGTCCCCGCACCGATCGCCACATGATCCGGTTGGACACGGATGTGGTCCAGACTCTCGATGGAGTTGATATCCACGAGGTTGTCAGGAGCGGCCAGCCGGAGATTCAGCACGGGAACAAGGCTCTGGCCTCCAGCCAGCACCTTCGAGCCGTCCGGGTCGGAATCGAGGATGCCGACTGCCTCATCGATCGTTCGGCAGGCGTGGTACTTGAACGGAGGTGGCTTCATGGGTGGTGGTCTCCCAGGTTGCGAGCGCTCGGATTCGGAAGCTTTCAGGCGAGCTCACTTACATCACTCGACAGGGGCCCGCCGCACCGGATTGAGCTGATGACCTGCGAGATTAGTGGCCCGGCGACATTGCATCTTTAGGCGTTCAGCCGAAGCTGGGAAGGCCACTTGTCTGATCTGCACAAGGCGTTCCCCCTGCCGGTCATGAGCGACGTCACTACGCAAGGCACGTTGCAAAGTCCCCCGAACGGTGCACTCGGGGGTCTTTGGGTGTGTTTGCTGCGGTTTGCCCTTAGTTATCCAGTCGTGCCGGCCCGGTCCTGCAGCTGTTCAGCTGCCCGCAGTACGGCCCGGACGATCTTCTGGTAGCCCGTGCAGCGGCACAGGTTTCCGCCCAGTGCCAGCCGGACCTCGTCCTCGTCGCACGACGGGTTGGCGTCCAACAGGGCCTTGGCGGACATCACGATGCCCGGTGTGCAGAAGCCGCACTGCACACCGCCCTCCTCCAGCAGCGCCTGCTGGATCGAGTGCGGGCAGGAGGGCTCCGACACACCTTCGATGGTCGTGATCTCCCGCCCGTCGGTCTGCAGGGCGAGATAGGAGCAGGAGTTCACCGGCCGCCCGTCCACGAGCACCATGCATGCGCCGCACTCGGAGTCGTCGCACCCCTCCTTCGGCCCGGTCAGGCCGATATCCTCCCGCAACACGTTCAGCAGCGATCGGTGCGGCTCGACGTCCACGGACGTTTCGACGCCGTTGACCCTCACATTCAGCGGATACTTCATCCTGTACTCCCGGCGGTGACCGTGGGCAGATTGCGGTTGGCAGGGACGGCGATGTCGGTGCCCGCGGCGCGCGCGGCGGCAACCGCCAGCGCCCGGCTCACGACGACCGAGATCATCGCCCGGCGGTACCGGGCGCTCGCCCGCACGTCGGTGATGGGCTGTACGGCCCCGGTCGCGAGTGCCGCCGCGTCGCGGAAGGAGGCGCCGTCCGGCCGGAGTCCGCGCAAGAGGTCTTCGGCCTCGCGTGCCCGCACGCACGTGGGTGCTGCCGCGCTCAGTGCGACACGGCAGTCGGCCACCCGGCCGTCGTCCCCGAGTGTGACCAGCGCGGCGGCGCCGACGACCGCGATCTCCATCGCGCGCCGGTGTTCCAGACGGACATACGCACTCCCCGTCGCGGGGGGCAGATCCGGCAGGCGCACGGAGGTGAGCAGTTCGTCGGGCTCTGCCGTGGTGCGGCCGGCTCCGGCCAGCAGATCCGCGACCGGCACGGTGCGAGTCCCGCGAAGGCTCAGCAGTTCGACGTCGGCCTCGAAGACGAGGAGCGGGGCACCGGTGTCCATGGCGGGCGAGGCGTTCATCAGGTTGCCGCCCAGTGTGCCGTTGGCTCTGGTGGCAGGTGAGCCGACCAGGGCGGACGCGTCGGCCAGCGCGGACCAATGGGAGCCGATCAGAGGTGATCGTTCGATCCACGCGTGCGACGTCAGGGCTCCCAGGCGCACACCGTCTTCGTTCTCCACCAGGGAAGCCAGGTCGGTCGCGCCGTGGATGGCGATCAGCACCTCGGGCATCCGGTGTTTGCCGCCTCTGGCGGCAACGACCAGGTCGGTGCCTCCCGCGACCACGCGCGCGCCCCCGTGCTCAGCCAGCAGCGCGGCGGCCTCCGCCGCGGTGGTGGGCGCGAAATAGCGGCTCATGCCAGCTCTCCTTCTTGCTCGTGAAGTGCCGTCCACACTCGTTCGGCCGTCATGGGCAGGGCGCGGACCCGGGTGCCGGCCGCTGCCGCGACGGCGTTGCCGATCGCCGCGGCGGTGCCGACGACGGGCGGTTCGCCCACCGCCTTCGCACCGTGCGGTCCCCCGTGGTCGACGGGGTCCTCGAGCAACTCGACGTTGACTCGGGGAGCGTCAGCGGCGGTGATCAGCTTGTAGCCGAGCAGGCCGGGGTTGAGCTGGCGGCCGCCGTCGTACTGGCTGCCCTCCAGCACCGCCATGCCGATGGACTGGATCACCCCTCCCTCGACCTGGCCCTGAGCGCCGAGCGGATTGAGGATGCGGCCGAACTCGTGCACGGCGGTCACTTCGGGCACCGAGACGGTGCCCGTTTCCTCATCGACGCGGACCCTGGCGATGTGGCAGAAGAAGGAGGGCGCGAGGAAGGCGGAGTACCCGAGCCGGCCCCCACAACCGCTCAGGTCGTGCTCGGGCAGTGATGGCGGGTTGCCCGAACCGCTGCCGATCAGCAGGGACGATGTCTGCGACGCCGCCGCAACGCTCGCGATCGGCAGCGCCTTGGACGGAACGCCGCGGACGCGGGCAGCGCCGTCGACGAGTTCAAGGTCCTCCTCAGCGGCCTCCAGCATCTCGGCCGCCTTGCGCAGGAGCTTTGTGCGGACCTCTCCGGCGGCCTCGATCACCGCCCGTCCGTTGTTGAACGTGGTCTGGCTGCCGGCGCTGCCAAGGTCGAAAGGTCCGGACTCGGTGTCCTGGTAGACGATCGAGAACTGGTCGGGCCGCATGCCGAGTTCCTCGGCGGCGAGCGTGGCCAGGCCCATCACGGAGCCGCTGCCGTTCTCCTGCGCGCCGGTGACGATCGTGCCCGTTCCATCGGCGTTGAGCTTCACGTACGCACCGGAGCTCGCGGGCAGGCTGAACCACCAGCCCACCGCGATCCCCAGGGCCTCGCCGGGAGCGAAGTCCTTGCCGGGCCACCCGGCGATCTCCGCCGCGCGCTCCAGGCACTCCTTCGCACTTGAGCTGATGAACCGCTGACCGGTCTGACCTGTGTCTCCGGCCTGGACAAGGTTGCGGCGGCGGAACTCCAGCGGATCCAGTCCCACGCGCCTGGCGAGTTCGTCGGTGTGCTGCTCCACCGCCCAGCAGGTCTCCGGCCCGCCGGGGGCGCGGACGCTGCCAGCCGGGGTCCGGTTGGTGTAGACGGTGTGCACCTCGGCGTGGAGGTTCGGCACCCGGTAGGGCCCGGCCACCATCATCAGGCCGATCTCCGTCGTGAACAGTGCGTCTCCGCAGTACGCGCCGGAGTTCAGCAATATCCGCGCGCGCCGCGCGGTGATGGTCCCGTCCGCCTTGACGCCAGTGGTCAGCTCGATCTTCGACGCGTGTCGCACCTTGTCCGTTGCGACGAACTCCTCGCGGCGCGTGAAGACGAGCCGGACCGGTCGCCGGGCCTGCCTGGCCAGCAGTGCCACATGGGCCTCGAAGTGGAAGTCGCACTTCCCGCCGAATCCTCCGCCGAGGTGCGGAACCACGAGCCGTACGTTGCTCTGCGGTATCTGCAGCGTCTCCGCCACGCCGGCGCGGGCCGGGAACGGCACCTGGCTTGTGCTCCAGATCGTGACCTTGTCACCTTGCCACTGCGCGACGACGGCATGCGGCTCGATCGGGACGGCGTGTGCCATGTCGCTCTGGTAGGTCTCGGTCAGAATGTGGTCCGCTTCGGCGAATCCTGCCTCTACATCCCCCTTGACCGATGTCATATGGCCGCAGTCGTTCGGGCCCCGTTCCACGCCGTTCTGCGTCTGGTAGCTCTTCCAGTCCGGGTGCACCAGCGGCGAGGAACTCTTGAGAGCCTCCTCGACGTCGAGGATCGGGTCGAGATCCTCATAGACCACGCGGATCGCCGCGCAGGCGGCCTCGGCCTGCTCCGGGGTCTCGGCCGCGACGGCGGCCACGATCTCGCCCTCGAACCGGACCACCTCATGGGCGAACAGCGTCCGGTCCTTGACGAACATGCCATAGCGCACCATCGGGGCATCGGCCTGGGTGACCACGGCGTGTACCCCGCGCATGGCGCGCGCCGCAGTGATGTCGATGTCCACGATCCGGGCGCGCGCCCGTTCGGCGTACAAGAACTTGGCATGCAGCAGGCCGGTGAACGCCAAGTCAGCGGTGTACCGGGCTTGACCGGTCACTTTCTCCAGCCCGTCCCCTCGGACGAACTTCTGGCCGATGAGCGAGGTCATGCCAAGTGCCTCCTGGCTCGTTCTGCGCTTCCTGATGACTTTGGGGTGAAGGTCACGGGAGGTCCGACCGCCCGAGCCCTGATCCGGACCGCGGGGTCGCGGAGGTATGTCAGCGGGATCTCCTCGACGTCGACGACCCGTACATGTGCCGGGTCGGCACCGGCTTGGATGGCCCGCCCCACGGCTTCTGTCGAGACCTCGTCCACGGCCGCCCGAAGCCGGTCGGGACGGCTCGCGCAGATCCGCTCGGCGTGCCCGCTGACCGGGGCGATGGCGGCGCCGAGTGCGTTCGCGACCTCGAAGTGCGGTGGCCGGATGACTTCGCGGACGCCGGGGAAGCTGTCCGGTGCGATGTCGCCGCCTCCGCCGACCACGATCAGGGGGAGATCGTCGGCCCCCAGCCGGACCCGGTCGACGGCTTCGGCGAGCAACCCGTCCCACAGCTCCAAGTGCTGGGCCAGTCCGGCGTGCCATTTGGCCGGGACGGGGCAGGTGCCCGTCGTGGCGCGCCCGGCGGCGACGGCCGCATCCGTGATGGTGGGTGTCGGTCCGCCGAAACAGAGCGCTTCAGTGACCAGTGAGTTGCCGACGTTCATCCGGCCGTTCGCCCACTGCTCTGCTGCGCCCAGGACGACGGAGCCACCGCCGACCGGGATACTGAGCACGTCCGGCAACCGGAAGTTGGTGTCGACACCGCCTATCGAATTGGGCGGCAGCGATTCCCAGGGAAAGCCGTTGACCAGCCGTCCGACCGCGGTCGTCGCGCCTCCGATGTCGGCAACGATGGCGTCGGTGACTCCGCTGCTGTGCGCACCACCACGCATGCCGTTCGCCGGGCCGCTGCCGATGGTGAGCATCGGGAACCGCAGCGAGTACTCCAGTGCCATGAGGGTGCCGTCGTTCTGGGTGATGTAGCACTCCGCCTCAAGGCCGGTCCGCTCGACCGCGGTCTGGAACGAGCGCCCGACCTCGGCTGCTACGCCGGAGAGGGCAGCGTTGAGCACGGTGGCGTTCTCCCGCTCCACCAGCCCCATGACGCCGATCTCGTGACTCATCGAGACGGGGACGTCCCCCAGTTTCCGGCGCATGATCTCAGCTGCCCGCAGCTCGTCCGCCGGGTTCACCAGGGAGAACACGGACGTGATGGCGACTGCAGCGGCACCGGAGCCGACCGCGGACGCGAACGCGACAATCCCCGCCTCGTCAAGGGCCGCGAGCGGTTCGCCGTCGAACTCGCATCCGCCGGCGACCGTCGCGCTGCCGGCGTGAACTGCGCTGCGCAGCTCCGGCGGCCAGGCCACCAGCGGCGGTATCGCGAAAGTGAGCGGGGCGCCGATGCGCAGGACGGCGACGCGGCGCAGGCCCGAGGCGGTTCGGATCGCGTTCGTCGCGCGTCTGGCACCCAGCGTTGCGCAGCGGACCCGCATGGGATCGACGGCCGGATCCTCGAGCAACCGCGCGATCCCCTGTTCGACGTCGCCGCACAAGTCGTCCGTGGTCGGGATCTTGACCTTGGCGACCAGCATCCCCGCCGAATCGACGACCACCGCATCGGTGTTGGTGCCGCCTACGTCGACGCCCAGGCGCAGCTCTTCAGTGGTCGGCACCCGTGACTCCCCGTACATAATCCATGTCGTATCCGAACGACCTCGGACCGACCACTTGCAGGCCCTCTTCGGTTCGCCACACGTCGGGTCCGGGGAGGGCCACGACTCCGACCCGCTGCCCGTGGCGCAACCGCTCGGTACCCACCGGGTGGCCGTCCGCGAGGGTGAGCATGGCGATGATGTCCGGGACCGTGACCAGCACCTCGCCGTCCTCGAGAGCGACCAGCACCTCGTTCTGCAGCTCCAGGCGCAGTCGCCGCCCAGAGCAGGCGCCGGTGCCGTCGACGACCGCATGACCGCGGCTGAATCCGGCGCCTGTCCGCCGCTCGATCTCGGTGACCCGTCCCTTGATCAGGACACGGCCGGCGGTTTCGTCAGCCAGGGCTTCCGGCCATCCGCTTCGGCGTTTTGTCATCATCTGACCGATCCGGAGTGCCTTGGAGACGGATCCACGGATCGCGGCCTTGGCGGCAGAACGGGCGGTCATCGTGTACAGGGCTCCGGCGCAGGTCCCACCGAACGTGGCGGCACAACTGCGGACGAGGCGTTCGGCATCCCGATTCCCGGCCGCATTGACGACGATCACATTGCCCCGGCCATCGGTCAGCAGGACCGGACTCGCGGCAATGCCGGCGATATGCATCGCCTGCTGCTGCATCTCGGGGAACGCCCGTCCCATGCCGTCGGCGTCGAGCAGTGGCTTCCCCTGCCGGGATGCCCACATCACCGGCAGCAGGCCGTTCACCCCGGCGATCTCATAGCACATCAACGCGCTGACCGGGGAGTGGGTGCTGCCTTCGACAGCAGCCACCAGTTGCGCGCCCTCCTCGCCGCTCCACACCCGCTCCTGGGCGACCGTGGGTGAGCCGATCAGCCCGCAGGGCATGATCAGGGCCTCGGGATCCAGCGCGTCGGGATCGATGATCTCGACCGGCCCGCTTTCGGCGATGGCGTGGCGGGCCATGACGAGCCCGATGCCGGGGTCTCCGCCGCCGCCGGCGCTCAGGATCGCGCAGCCCAGCGCGAACGCCTCGATGTTTGCCGTGTCCAACACCACGGCATCGAACCTAGGGCTCTCACATTCCCGGGTTCATTGACGTCGGGCACAAAACGCTTCTATGTTTTCGTGCACTTCGCCGAGGGAGAGTCGTATGACGATGCTCGCCGACCTGAAGGACGCGCCCGGGCTGCGGCTCGAATGCGTGGCCCGTGGCGCCGACGATCCGGACGTTGAATGCGTCTTTGTAGCTGAGCGGCTGCTCGACTTGCAGAACGCGCCCTCAAAGTCCGTCGCAGTCCTTGGCTCACACGTCTGCGCGGCCGTGGACGGCTACCAGTTTGACATCGCGTTGCGTATGGCCGTGGCTCGAGGCGTGGCCGCTCTCGTCCTCTCCGAGCCCAGCACGCCCCCGTTGACCTCCACCTCCGTGGAAACCGCACGCCGGTTCGGGATCGCCATTCTTCGCCAGACGGATCCGGTGAACCTGGCGGACCTCGTCACCACTCTCGATGCCGGACTGCGCGGGTCGGCGGAGCTGGCCCTGCGCCGGGCGGTCGAGGCCTTCCAGCGGACCACCGCCATGGCCCCGGATCCCGCGGCGATGGTCGAAGACGTCGCCAAGGCAGCAGCTGCGGAGATAGTCGTCAGATCGGAGCCGGATGGCGAACTCTCGTATCCGGTCGAGGTGGACGGCGAACCGGACCGGTGGGTCGTCGTCCGAGACGCCTCGGCCCGGTCTCGCCCCGAGCTTGTACTGGTCGGCAGGCTGCTCGCGGACACCCTGGCGCTCGCGGCGGACGCCGCCCGCCGTGCCGAGGAGCTGCCGATCCGGTCCCGTGCCGAGCTGCTGTCCGAGATTCTGGACAGTTCGGAGCATGGCCGCTCGGAGCTGCTGCGGCGGGCACGAGCCATGGGCCTGACGATCGACGGCTGGCATGTCGTGGTGCGAATCGAGCACGACAACGCCGAGGAGCTGTGGCGGGAGGAGGTCGCCGGGTTCGAGGCACGCCAACTGCTCGGCCGGACAGTCCTGGACGCCGTCCGGTCCACCGGCGGCACCTGGCACCTGGCCTGGACGGAACGCTCAGTGCTGGTCATCCGCATGTGCCGCAACGATCCAGGGCCCTCCGCCGGAGCCCATGCCACGAAGTCGGCGAACCAGGCGTTGCAGGAGGCGATACGCCGGTTCCCCGATGCGGTGCTGTACTGCGGCGTCGGCACCGCGCACTCGGGTTCGCTCGGGATGATCAACTCCGCCGCCGAAGCCAGAGCGGCCGTCGCCGCCTCCCGGACCCGCAACCGGCCGGGCGTCGCCATGGCCTTCGACAACCTGGGCCTGCGGCGCACACTCGTGGAGTGGTACGCCTCGCACACCGCGCGTAAAGCCATCGCCACAGTACTCGCACCGCTGGACCGGATGAGCAACAGCAAAGCCGAGGAGGCGATCAAGACGTTGCAGGTCTACCTCGACAACCACGGCTCGTTGTCGAAGACCGCGACAGCGCTGCATCTGCATCGCAACTCGGTTGCCTACCGGATTGAACGAATCTTCTCCGAACTCGACGTCGACCCGGACAACCCCGACGACTGGCTGCTTCTGCAGCTCGCCTGCCGAGCTCGCGGACTTGCCTGAGCCGCATGGCACAAGGGCGCACAGGACCACGGGCGTTACCGGCAGAGCACCACCACGTACACGATGACGCCCACGACGATCGCCCACGTCACCCGCGAAAACTTCAGTTTGAGGACGCGGGCGGCCACGTTCTCCAGGTTGGTGGTCGCAACGTAGAAATTGGCGGTATTGATCCTGGTTTGCCTGACCCAGACCAGGATGACCACTGTCAGGCCCATCACGTCGGCACGGTGGACGCCGGCCTCTTCTTCGGCATGGGTGCGAACACGGGTGTCGCCGCCTCCTGTTCGTGTCGAGCTCGATGGTGACCAGCTGTCAGTCGCGAGGGCTGATCTCCTGGTCCCGGTGGCGCAGCGCGGCGAGCACGTCGAACGGCGTGAGCGGGAGCGACTGCAGCGGCGTGCCGATCGCGTCCGCGACGGCACAGCCGATGACGGCGGCCACCGGGATAATGGACGGCTCCGCAACTCCCTTGGCCCCCAAGGGGCCGTAAGAGCAGGGGTTCTCCAGGATCGCGATCTCGATCGGCGGCACGTCGAGTGCGGTCGGCAGCCGGTAGGTCTCCAGGCCGCTGTCCACGACCACCCCGTCGCTGATCCGCAGGTTCTCGTAGAGGGCGTAGCCGATGCCCTGCGCCACACCCCCCTGGATCTGACCCTCGATCATCTGCGGGTTGATGGCCCGGCCGACGTCCTGCACGACCACGTAGCGGGTGACCCGTACCCGCCCGGTGTCGGGGTCGATCTCCACCTCGGCCAGGTGTGCGTGGTAGGAGGCCGCGCTGAAGTGCGTGAGCGCCGCACCCACCATGCAGCCCGCGTCGAACGGCACCGGTGGGGCGACGAACTTGCCGGCCGCCGAGATCGGTCCGGAGGACCACATCGCGGTCGCGGCGACCGCCGCGAGGCTCACCCGTCGTCCCGGGACGCCCACCACACCCACGTGGCCGTCGACCAGCTCCAGGTCCTCCGGAGAGGCCTCGAGCATCCCGCCGGCCACATCCAGCACCTGCTCGCGGACCTGCGCCGCGGCGTCGAGCGCCGCGCTGCCCGTCCCGAAGGTCGTCCGGCTGCCCTGGGCGCCGTGGTCGTAGCCCGCCGCGTCGGTGTCGGCCGGCGTGACCAGCACATCCTCGAACGGCACGCCCAGCTCGTCGGCGACGATCTGGCGAATTCCGGTCGCCACCCCGCCGGTGCCGATCTCGGCGGCCGCGCAGGTCACCGTGACGGTGCCGTCCTCGCCCAGCTTGACCGTCGCTCCGGACGGACCGGGGTTGGTGATCCAGGTCATCGGCACCACCGCCACGCCACGCAGCGGCCGGCGCGCGGCGGTCAGCTCCTCCCAAGGCGCGATCTCGTCGGCCTTGGCCAATGCCTGCTCGAGGAAGGCGTCGTCGAGTTGCTGGCCGTTGACCATCTGCTCGCCGGCCTTCAGTACGTTGCGCAGCCGCAACTCCCGCCGATCGATCCCCAGTTCCCTGGCGATGTGGTCCAGGTGCATCTCCTGGGCGAAGACGCAGTAGTTGCCGTTGACGCCCCGGAACGCAGCGGTGGGCACGGTGTTGGTGTAGACGACCTTGCTGACGTAACGGGCGCTCGGGATCCGGTAGGTTCCGCCGAGGGCGAGCGGTGCCAGGTTTGCGCACGCCACGGTCTCGCCGCTGGAGTTCGCGCCGTTGTCGCAGAGAATCACGCCCTCCTGGGCGAGGATGGTGCCGTCCTTCGCCACCGCGGTACGCAGACGCACGATGGCGTTCTCCCTCGGACCGCAGGTGGCCTGCTCTTCGGCGCGGCTGTTCACCACGCGGACCGGACGCCCTGCCTTGCGTGCCAGGACGCAGGCCATCGGCTCGAGCATCGCGTCCAGTTTGCCGCCGAATCCGCCGCCGATGGCGGGGACCACGACCCGCACGTCGGAGGGGCGGACGCCGAGCAGTTCCGCGACCCGCCCCCGCACCAGGAAGGGGAACTGGGTCGGAGTGTGCACGATGTAGCGGCCCTGCTCGTAGCGCGCGACGGCGGCGTGCGGCTCAATCGAGCACTGATGCTGGCGGGGGGTGCGGTACTCGTCCTCGACCACCAGGTGCGCCGACGCGAAAGCGGCCTCCACGTCGCCCCGTTCGACACGGGCCTCCCAGGCCAGGTTCCCGCCGCGAGGCCCGTCGAGGAAAGTCTCGTAGCTCTCCCAGTCGGGGTGGATGACCCTGGCGTCGTCGGCGAGTGACGCCTCGAGATCGTAGACCGGTTCGAGCGGGTCGACCTCCAACTCGATCGCGGCGATCGCCGCGTCGGCCTGCTCGATGGTGTCCGCGGCGACAGCGGCGATCGGCTCGCCGACGTAGCGGATCTCGTCGCGGGCGAACACCGTCTGGTCCTTGAGGACGAGCATGCCGGACAGCCCCGGGGTGTCGGCCGCGGTGGCGACCGCCCGGACCCCCGGGATCTTCTCCGCTCGGCTGGTGTCCAGCCGGGTGATCCGCGCGGCCGGCACGCTGGAGCGCAACACCCGGACCACCAGTGCGCACGGTTCGGTGTAGTCCATGCCGTAAACCGCGGTTCCGCGCACCTTGGCGTCCCCGTCCGCTCGGCGGACGCTGGTACCCACCACTGTCATCGGTGACCTCCGTCGGTTCCGGCGGCGCGCAGTGCCGCATCGACGATCTTCTGGTAGCCGGTACAGCGGCAGATGTTGCCGGTCAGGGACTGGCGCACGGTCTCCTCCGACAGGTCGCGGCTCTGCTCCAGAACCGCGGTCAGAGTCATCGCCATCCCCGGTATGCAGGCCCCGCACTGCACCCCGCCGGCGTCCAGCAGCGCGTCCTGGACGGGGCTGAGCGGGCCGTCCGCTCCGGCCAGCGACTCCACGGTGCGCACCGAACGTCCCTCCACGGCGGACCCGGGGAGCAGGCAGGACACGACGGGCTGATCGTCGAGCAGGACGGTGCAGGCGCCGCACCGTCCCTCGCCGCAGCCGGGTTTGGCTCCGGTGAGGCCGAGGTGCTCACGCAGCACCTCCAGCAGCGGCGTCAGCCCCGGGACGTCGACGTCGACGCCTCGGCCGTTGAGCGTGAACGCGTATGACACAACATCCTCCTAGACGGCAAGCTCGGCGCACGCGCGGCGCACCAGCGACGGCAGCACCTCGCGGCGGTACCAACCGGGAGCGTCAAGACCGTCCCTCGGCGTGCAGTCGGCTGCGGCCAGCCGGCCCGCTTCCTCACCGGCGGCCGCCGACGGCCGGTTGCCGACCAGCGCATCGACCGCGGCGTGCGACAGCCGCGCGACAGGTTCCACGGATCCGATCGCCACGCGCGCCGCGCTGACGACTCCGTCGGGATCGAGATCCACGCAGACGCAGACATTGGCGATGGCGTACTCACCCCCGCCGCGCACGGTCAGGCGGGCGAACGCGGAGCGACGGGTGGCCGGCGCCGCAACCAGCGCCCGCACAACGATCTCGTCCGCAGGCCGCTGAGCGCGCTCCGGCAGGTATTCGCCGAGCGGCACGGTCGCCCGGCCCCGCAGCGAGGCAGTCTCGAGCCGGGCGTCGAGAGCAAGCAGGGCAGGGACCAGATCCGCCTCCGCGAATCCGGTCGCGCCGATGTTGCCACCCAGTGTCGCCACGTTCCGCACCTGCGGGAACGCGGACTGACCCGCCGCGCCGACCAGCCCCGCCAGCGCGGCGGGCAGTTCGCGCGACGCGAGGTCGGTGTGCGTGGTGAGCGCGCCCAGCGAAACCTCCTCGCCCGATTCGGTCGCGCGCAGCTCTGCGATGCCGTTCAGCGAGACGTAGCGGGGACGCAGGTCCTCACCTCGCAAGGACGAGCGCATCACCCAGGTTCCGGCGGCCAGGGCCGCTCCGCGGTCACCGAGATCGGCCAGTGCGCGCACCGCCTCGTCGACCGAGGTGGCCGGTAGTACTTCGCAGCCTTTCGTGGTCGTACTCACCACATCACCTCGCGGTGTTGTTCGTTGTGGAGTCTCCAGCGGAGACGTGGCCAGAGCGGCGACACCCGCTGCCGCACCGAGGGGTCCGAAACCCCGCGGCTCATGGACCCATACCGATCCACTCGGCGCCGTCAGGTGAGATCTCCTTCTTCCAGATCGGCACTTCTTCCTTGAGCAACTCGATACACATCCGGGACGCCTCGAAGGCCTCTGCCCGATGCGGGGCGGATGCGGCGATGACGACGGCCGCGTCGCCGATCTCGAGTCGGCCGGTGCGATGGGCGACCGCGACGCGGACACCGGACGCGATGGACTGGCACCGGTGGATGATGTCGGCCAGGGTCTTGAGGACCATGCCGGGGTAGGCCTCGTACTCCAGGCGGGTCACCTGCTTGCCGTGGCTGTGGTCGCGCACGGTGCCGACGAACACGACGGTGCCCCCCTGCCCCGGGCCGGTGACAGCGGCCAGGACTTCGTCCGCGTTGAGGGGCTGTTCGGTGAGGCGGCAGTAGGGCTCGGCACCACCGGCCACCGGGGGGATCAGGGCGACGACGTCACCATCGGTCAGTGGCCGCTCGGGTGGCGCGAAGTCTTCGTTCACGGCCGCCTTGACGTGGCGGCGGACACCCTCCAGGCCGGGGTGCAGGTGGCACAACCGGTCGATGAGCCGGCCCAGAGTCGTTCCGTCGGTGACGGTGACGTCCTCCCGGTGGGTACCAACGAACCGTTCGCGCAGCGCACCGAAATACAGCACGCGGATCTGCATGCATGTCCTCTTCCTCTGCCCGGGAGCAGCTCTCAGCCCCCGATGGCGGACATCGGCCTGGACGGCTGGAGGAATCCCAGGTCGTCGATGCCCGCGCCCGCCTTCTTCGTCCACATCGCGGCTCTCCAGCGCTCGGCGAGCTCCTCGTCGGTGGCTCCGCCACGCAGCGGGGTGCGCAGGTCGGACTCCTCCCGCGTGAACAGGCAGTTGCGGATCTGACCGTCCGCGGTGAGCCGAGTCCGGTCGCAGGAGCCGCAGAACGGCCGGGTCACGCTGGCGATGACGCCGACCCGTGCCGGACCACCGCCCACCAGCCACGTCTCCGCCGGGGCGCTGCCACGAATCCCTTCGTCCTCCGGGGTCAGGTCGAACGCAGCCGACAGCGAGTCGAGGATCTCCGCGGCGGTCACCATGGCGTCACGGCTCCAGCCGTGCTGGGCGTCCAGCGGCATCTGCTCGATGAAACGCAGCTGGTAACCGCGCTCCAGACACCAGCGCAGCAGCTCGGGCGCCTCGTCGTCGTTGACGTCGCGCACGAGCACCGCGTTCACCTTGACCGGCCGCAGGCCCGCGGCGTCAGCCGCCGCGAGGCCTGCGACCACATCGGCCAGCCGGTCCCGCCGCGCGAGCTTGCGGAACCTCTCGGGCACCAACGTATCCAGGGAGACGTTGACGCGGTCGAGGCCCGCCTCACGCAGCGGCCGGGCGAGTCGGGGAATGCCGATGCCGTTGGTGGTCAACGAGATCTGGGGCCGCGGCTGAAGCGCGGCGACCCGGCCGATCACATCGAGCAGGTCGCGCCGCAGGAGTGGCTCGCCGCCGGTGAAGCGGACCTCCCGGACGCCGAGCCGCGTCACCGCGACGCGGATCAGTCGGACGATCTCGTCCGCGGTCAGCAGCTCGGGTTTGGGAAGCCAGTCCAGTCCCTCGGCGGGCATGCAGTATGTGCAGCGCAGGTTGCAACGATCCGTCAGCGACACCCGAAGGTCGGTCGCCACCCGACCGTAGGTGTCGATGAGCATCGGTGCCTGACCAGTGATCCGCTCCATGCGGTGCCTCGTCTCAGGTTGCGGGATGCAGGGTGTAGGACGGGAAGTTCCCGTGCAGCGGGTCGTCGGGCGCGCCGTCGGTGACCGCGCGCACGAGCAGCTCCCCTCCCACGAACGCGCCGCGCCACGAGGCTCCGTTGCCGCCGAAGACCTCCTCGCGGTCGCCGCGGGACCGCGGCTTGTTGATCCCCACCTTGAACGCCTGCAGCTGCCTGCCCAGCCGCTGGGCCGTCGCTTCGTCGTCGCAGGCGAGGGACGCGACGAGCGCTCCGTTGCTGGCGTTCATCGCGGTGAGCAGCTCGGCCTCGGTGTCCACGAGCACGATGGTGTCGACGGGGCCGAACGGTTCGGCGTGGAAGAGCGCGGACGAGCTCGGCGGGCTCAGGACCACGACCGGCGCCAGGTAGGCGGAGCGGTCCTGGCCGTCGATGAAGCGGCCGCGGCCGACGTCGCCCCGGTAGAGGGGGACACCGCCCCGGTCGAGGGTCTCCGCCACGGCGTCGTTCAGCTCTTTGACCTTGGCGGCGTTGATGAGTGGCCCGTAGTCGAGATCGGGCAGCGCATCGTCCGGTGAAGCGACCGCGAGTGGGTGCCCGAACCGGACCTCGTCCAGCACGGGCAGATAGGCCGTGAGGAAGTCGTCGAACAGCGAGCGCTGCACCACGTAGCGGGGGTAGGCGGTGCACCGCTGCTTGGCGTAGTCGAAGCTCTTGCGCAGATGACCGGACAGTGTCTTCCAGTCGCTGAACTCCCACACCCCCCAGCAGTTCAGACCTTCCTGCTCCAGGATGTGCCGCTTCCCCTGGTCGACGAGGCTCTCCACCTGGCTGCCGGCCGCACGTCCGCCGACGAACGAGACGCCGCCGATCTCCGGTGCCGCCACCAGGGCCGGGGAGAGCGTCCTCCCGGAACCGCTGACCAGCGTGATGGGCAGGACCTCGCGTGCCGCCAGCGCACAGGCCAGCGTCAGGCAGGCCAATCCGCCGTCGGTCGGCGTCTTCGCGATCACGGCGTTGCCGGCGAGCAACTGGACCAGCATGGCGTGCATCAGCACGCTCATCGGGTAGTTCCAGCTCGCGATGTTGCTGACCGGTCCGGCCAGAGGCGCGCGGCCGACGAGCATCCGGTCGATCTCCTCGACGTACCACCGCACTCCGTCGATGCAGCGGTCGACGTCATTGGTGGCCAGGCGCCACGGCTTGCCGATCTCCCACACCAGCAGCAGGGACAGCAGGTCCCGGTGGGTCTGAAGCGCGTCCAGCGCGGCCGTGATCTTGGCCTTGCGCTCCACGAGCGGCACCTGACGCCACTCGCGGTGCGCCTGCGCGGTGGCAGCGACCGCGGCGGAGGCCTCCTGAAGACTCAGAAACGGCGGCCCGGCGATCTCAGTCCCGTCAACCGCGGAGGTCGCCGGGATGGGAGCACCGTCGCGACGCCACTGGCCGCCCCATAGGTTGAGTACCCGGTCGTCGTGGAATGCCTCCGGGGCGACGGCCACGCAGCGTGCGTAGGCGTCCGCATAGGCCGTGCCGGGCTTGAGGATGAGAGACATGTGCACCTCCTCGTTCAGTGACTTCTGGTCAGGCCGGTGACAGCGAGGCCGGAGTGCGTCTTGTACTTCTTGTTGATCGAGATGAGCACCGCCGTCAGCGGTTCGAGCTGGCGGGCCAGACGCAACGCCCCGGCGTCCACTCCGATGCGGCCGGTGACCGCACGGACGAGCTCCTGCACGACGCCCTTCGCGGCCGCGTCGTCACCGCAGACGAGGACGTCCTCGTCCTTGAGGTACTCGGCGTCGCCGAGCAGGCTTACCGCGGACACGTGGTGGAAGGCCCCGACCACACGGCTGTCCGGCAACAACCCTGCGGCCTGTTCGGCGGCACTGCCGTCGCTCACCGGCAGGCCGTAGGGGCCGCGCTTGTCGAACCCCAGCGGATTGACGCAGCTGATCACGATCTTGCCGGCCAGGTGGTCGAGCAGATCTGCCACGAGCTCGGCGTGGCCGTTCCACGGAACGGCCAGCAGTACAACCTCGTTGACCGATGCGGCCGTGGCGTTGGACGTCCCGGAGACTGCCTGGTCCGCGGGAAGTCTGGCGTTGAGCTCCTGGGCCGCCTCCTGTGCCCGCTCGGGCGAGCGGGATCCGAGGAAGACCCGGTGTCCGGCGCGGGCGAACCGGTACGCCAGTCCCTTGCCCTGCGGGCCCGTGCCACCGATCACGCCGATGGAGTAAGTCTGCGACTGCATGGGTGCTCCTGGGGGTGAATGGTCCGGGTCACAGCGGCGCGAGCTTCTCGACCGGCGTCCAGTCCTCGTCCAGGCCGAAGGCCCGGGGACCAAAGACGTCCAGTGCCTCGGGGGTGCGCATGATCGCCGGCGTGGAGATGGCGATCACCCGGACGCGCTGCCCGTAGCGCAGCGCCTCGGTCGTGATCGGCGTCGCGGTCTCGGCGTCGAGCACCGATATAAGGTCCGGGACGATCGCGAGCAGCTTTCCGTCGCTGCGGGCCACCAGATGCTCGTTCTGGAAGGTGAGCTCCACCTTCGTCGCGCCGTCGAACGTCGCGATGGTCGCGGTGCCGCGGACGAACCCGTCGGCGCTGCGGCGCTCGATGTCGACGACCTTGCCCTCGAGCAGGATGCGTGCGTGCTCGTAGATGGTGCCGGACAGGTAGTCGATCAACGCCTGGAACGGATCTTGCTGGCTCTCCCTGGCTTCCCGGATCACCCTGCCGAGCCGGAGGGCCAGCGTCATGGTCCCCGGGATCGCGGTGCGCTTCACGTCGGTGCCGCTCATGGGATATTCGGCGATGTAGGAGACGCCGCCCATCCGAATCGTCACTCCGCGCGCGAACCACTCCATGCTGCGGTTGTCATCGCCGGTGTCGATGATCGTCACGTTCTGGCGCTCGTCGCAGATCGCCATCGGTGAGCCCGCGACCCCGTACACCCCGAAGGTCTCCATCTGCAGCTCGGGGAAGGCGCGTCCCATCCCGTCGCCGTCGACGATCGACAGCCCGGTGCGCGCCGCGACCAGCAGCGGAACCATCGAGTTCAGGCCGCCGCACTCCATCGGAATGATGGCGTCGGCCTTCCTGCCGAGATGCCGTTCCAGCCGGCGCAGTGCCGTCACCGGCTCGTCCCCGCCGGGGATCTTCTCGATGACGACGGTCGGTGCGCCCATGAAGGCGCTGGCGATGACCAGCGCCTCGTCGTCGACCTCGTCCGGCTCGATCAGCCGGATGGTGCGGCCGCGCCGCAGTTCCTCGGCCACCAGCAGGGTCCCGATGTAGGGATCTCCGCCGCCCCCGGTCCCCAGCAGGGCGGCGCCCCGCGCCAGGTCTTCCAAGTCGTCGAGCTCAAGCGTGTATGCCATGTCTCCCTCTGTCCTTTCGATCGCCCGATACCGCACCGCCTCACCGGGCGAGGACGAGATCTCCCACTGCCTTGACCCGGATCCGTGTCGCGTTGCCCGGCAGGTAGGCCAGGGGAACTTCGTCGACATCCACGATCTGCACCGACGAGCGGCTCGCACCGGCCGACACCGCCTTGTCGACGGCCTCCTGCTTGGCATCGTCGAGCACGGCGTCCCGCTGGCCGGGCTGGATCGAGTACATGCGGTCGACCTCGCCGCCCACCTGCGCGATCGCCGCGCCGATCGCGTTGGCGGTGGCGAAGAACTCCGGCCGCCGCACCTCACCTACGCCGGGAAGGCTCTCCGGGACGAGGATGCTGCCGCCGCCGACGGCCACCACGGCGATGGGCTCGGAGCTGGTGCGCACCCGGTCCACCACGTTGGTCATGTCCTCGGAGATCCGCTGCAGCACGGCGTCGATGAACGTCCGGTCCAGATGACGGACCAGGCTCCGGTCCCCGATGTCGGCGATCCCGGCGGCCACCGCGATATCGGTGCAGGTCAACGTGTCGCCCCCGAACACCAGCGCCTTCTCGGTCAGCCGGTAGCCGACGCTGTCGGGGCCGACGCCGAACGGCTCGGACCGTATGCGGCTGCCTCCGCCGATACCGATCGAGAGGACGTCGGGCATACGGAAGTTGGTGCGGATGCCGCTCACGCTGACCTCGGTCGAGGCTTCGTGCGGGAAGCCGTTGCGGAGCATGCCCACGTCCGTCGTGGTACCGCCGACGTCCACCACGGCGCAGTCGCGCAGGCCCGACAGAAAGGCCGCGCCGCGCATCGAGTTGGTCGGTCCGGAAGCGAAGGTGGCGACCGGGTAGCGGCGCGCGTAGTCGACGTCCATGAGCGTGCCGTCGTTCTGGCTGAGGAACAGGGGCGCGTCGATCCCCGCGCCGCTCACGGCCTCGGCCAGGCCGCGGCAGATGTGGTCGGCGAGTTCGCTCAGGCAGGCGTTGATGATGGTGGCGTTCTCACGCTCCAGCAGGCCCATACGCCCGATCTCGTGGGACAGGCTCAGCGACGCCCCGGGAAGGAGCTCCTTGAGGATTTCGGCGGCCTCACGTTCGCACTCCTCGTTCACCGGGGAGTACACCGATGAGATCGCGATGCTGCGCACTCCCTGCGCGGCGATCTCCTCGGCCACCCTGGCCAGCTCGTCGCAGTTCATGGGAGCGATCCGCCGCCCGTCGATCTCGTGCCCGCCGTGGCACATGTAGGCCCGGCCGTCGATCGCCCGCACCAGGCGCTCGGGCCAGCTCGACATCGGGGGCAGGGCGGCGGTCGCCGGCAGCCCCAGCCGGATGGCGGCCGTCGGGGCGAGGCGGTTTCCCTCCACGATCGCATTGATGAAATGCGTCGTGCCGATCATGACGCCCTGGATCGCCGATGGTTCGTATTGCGTGCCCGACAGGAGGGTCTTCACAGCCTCGGCGATGCCCGTCGTCACATCTTCGGTGGTTGCAATCTTGGTATGCGCGCACACCCGATCGCCGTCCATGAGGACCGCGTCGGTATTTGTTCCACCTACGTCAATGCCAATGCGCATCGGCTCTCCATTGTTGTGTCCATCAGACCTCGACCTCGTGCCTTGTCCGTAGCCGCAGCCTCGCGGCTTGTCCGCGAACGAACGCATATACCGACGGCCTGAATTGACCTTAGATTCGGCGCGCCGACGGGTCATTGTGCTTTCTGCGACCAGTGAAGCCGGAAATTGTGCAACTCGCCCGACGCGGCCTGCCGGCCAGCGGCGTCACGCAGAGTGAGAGGTTGTCGGCGGCATGCCCGCGACCACGCGGGGCGCTGCTTCGGCCGGGCTGCGGAGCCATCCTTGCGAGATGCACAAGATCTCGCGAGGAATTGTGGGAAGCACCGAAGACCAGCAGGTCCGGCGGCCCCTAACTTTCCGGGACATGGGGCCGGGGCACCTCCCCGGCCACCGCTGATCCCCTTCGGCGTCTGTCCCCGGCCCCCTCACTTCAGGAGGAGCGATGCTTGAGCAACCTGCGATGCGGCACCCACGGGTGGGCGTGCGATGAGCGCCGCGACTGACATGCCGGTGGGACTGGTCCTCGGAAGCCACATGCCCGCCAAGGACATCGTGGCGATGGCCCGCCAGGCCGAAGATCTCGGTTTCGGAGAAATGTGGTTCTCCGAGGACTGTTTCTTCTCCGGTGGAATTGCCGGAGCCGCCGCGGCGCTTGCCGGGACCAACCACTTGCCGCTCGGTCTCGGAATCGTCTCCGCGGTGACTCGGCACCCCGCGATCCTGGCCATGGAACTCGCCACTCTCGACGTACTGTTTCCGGGCCGCATTTATGGCGGCATTGGGCACGGCGTGCCTGCCTGGCTGGACCAGATGGGCCTCATGTCGCCAGCGCCGTTGAAAACCCTCCGCCAATGCGTGACCGCGGTCAGGCAGCTGCTCGACGGCAAATCGCTCACCGAAGAGGGACATTTCAAGTTCGACAACATTGAGCTGACGTACCCGGCGGCCACCCGCGTGCCGCTCTACACCGGGGTGGTGAACGAGAAGGGGCTGCGGGTGTCGGGCGCTGTCGCCGACGGCACGATCCTGTCGGTCCTGGCCAGCCCGGCCTACGTCGAGTGGGCCAGGGCCCGGATCACCGAAGGCGCCGAAAAGGCCCAGCGCACCGACCCGCACCGGCTGGTGACCTACACGCTCTTCTCGGTCAACTCCGATTCCAAGGTCGCCAGGGCCGCGGTGCGGGAATCCATCGCCTTCTACCTCGCGGCGATGCCCAACAGCGCCCTGTCGCAGGTGTACGGGATCCAGGACGAGCTCAATGAGCTGCTGGCGGACGGCGGAGCCGAAGCCGTCGCGCGGGACATGCCCGACGCCTGGGTCGACGACCTGGCGGTCGCCGGCGACCCCGACGAATGCGCCGAGAAGCTGCGCCGTCTGCTCGATGCGGGCTCCGACTCCATCGGGCTGTGGTTGTTCCCGGCGGACCAGGCCGGCGAGGTCGCCCAGCTCACTGCCCGCGAAGTACTCCCCCGGCTCTGACGAAAGGACCCTCATGCCGTACCGTGTCTTCTTCCTCAACAAGCTCCGCGAAGGTGTCGACCCGGTCGACTACGAGAGCTGGATCCGGCGCACCGACTACCCCGTCGCTCGCGCGAACCCGGCGATCCAGCGCTACGACGTCACCAGGCTCGAGTCGACGCTGGACGACGGCTCCCCCTCCTACGACTACCTCGAGGTGCTGGAGGTCGTCGGAATCGAGGAGTACCGACAGGCGCTGGACACGCCGGAGTTCAAGCAACTCCTCAGCGAATGGTCGGAGTTCATCGCCTCCTCCGAGGCGGTCCACGGTGGAGTGATCGAGTGACCGGCCGCCGCTCGGCGGCCCCTCGGCACATGGAAGCGACCCATGCGTGACGTCCTGCACGCCATCTCCGGCTGGTACGACTCCGGGGAGCGGTTCGCACTCGGCACCGTGGTTCATACCTCCCGCAGCGCGCCCCGCGGCCCCGGAGCGACCATGGCCGTCTCCGGCGCCGGCGAGGTGGTGGGCAGCGTGTCGGGCGGCTGCGTCGAGGGCGCCGTGTACGAAGCCGCCCAACTCGCCGTCCAGATCGGAGAACCGGCGCTCGAGAAGTACGGAGTGAGCGACGACGACGCCTTCGCTGTCGGCCTCACCTGCGGCGGGATCATCCACGTCTTCGTGGAGCCGGTCGACCGGACGACGTTCCCGCAGTTCGGGGAGGTCGTCGCGTCGATCGAGCGGAGCGAGCCGGTCGCGGTGGCGACCGTGGTCGACGGCCACGGCCAAATCGGCGCCCGCCGCGTACTGTGGCCGGACCACGCTTCCGGATCACTCGGCGACAAGCGGCTCGACCACGCGGTCACCGAGGACGCCCGCGCCATGCTGGCCCAGGCGCAGACCGGCATTCGGCACTACGGGCTGCACGGGGAGCGACGTCACGACGAAGTGTCGGTGTTCTTGCAGTCCTACACGCCCGCTCCCAGGATGCTGGTGTTCGGCGCGATCGACTTCGCCTCCGCGGTGGCCAGAATCGGAGTCTTCCTCGGTTACCACGTCACCGTGTGCGACGCCAGACCGGTGTTCGCCACGCGCAGGCGGTTCCCCGAGGCTCATGAGGTGGTCTGCGAGTGGCCGCACCGGTACCTGGCCCGGACGGCTGTCGATGAGCGCACAGTGATCTGCGTGCTCACCCACGACCCCAAGTTCGACGTACCGCTGCTCCAAGTCGCCCTCGGGACGCGAGCCGCCTACATCGGTGTGATGGGCAGCAGACGGACCCACCGCGACCGGATCGACCGGCTCCGGGAGCAAGGGGTCACCGGCGACGAGTTGCAGCGGCTCGCATCGCCGATCGGTCTGGACATCGGTTCGCACACCCCGGAGGAAACCGCGATATCCATCGCGGCGGAGATCATCCAGACCCGCACGGGTGGAACCGGCGAGCGACTGTCGAGGACCGACGGACCCATTCACCACGCAAGTGCCCGACCGACCGCATCACTGGCAGAGGCAGATCTCAGGGAGTGATCCATGCAGCTCGAAAACACGTTTACCGTACCCCTGCCCGCTGACCAGGCCTGGCCGGTCCTGCTCGAAGTCGAGCGGGTGGTGGCGTGCGTACCCGGGGCGACGCTGGACTCAGTCGACGGCGATGACATCACGGCCCGGATGCGTGTGAAGCTCGGTCCGATCATGATGACTTACCGGGGCCGGGCCCGTTTCGTGGAGAGGGACGAGGCCGCTCGCCGCGTCGTCATCGAGGCGTCCGGAAAGGACAGCAAGGGCGCCGGGACCGTGAGCGCGACGGTGCAGGCGTCCCTGTACGACCACGGCAACGAGACCGAGGTCCGTGTAGTCACCGTGCTCAAGCTGACCGGGAAGCCGGCGCAGTTCGGTCGCGGCGCCATACAGGATGTGTCGTCAACGCTCATCGACCGGTTCGCCCAGGCCCTGTCCGCCGAGTTCACTACCTCTGGGCCGCAAGGCCGGACAGACTCGCAAGGCCAGACAGACTCCCACCAGGGTGGTGTGTCGCAGACCCCCACACCGGTGTCCAACGGCAGCGGCGTTGCGGCCAAGCTCACGGCTCCCGCCGCCCCTGGGACTCACCTCCGTGCCGCGGACGACCACTTGGACCTGCTCGATGCGGTCGGTCCCGTGGCGAGGCGGATCGTGCCCAGGGTTGCCGGCGTGGCACTGCTCATCGCCCTCCTGGCATTCCTGGGCTGGTACTTCACCAGCAATTGACCGGTCAGCGCAGGCCAGTCAACTGCTGGTGAGTCCGCAGGTGGGTCCGGCCGTGGTTCATCGCCGCCCCGGTGGCGCTGTCGCCCGATGCTACGGGCTGAGGTACGGGTTCTCGGGGTGGGGTGGGGACGGAGGAACGGTCTGTGCGTGGGGAGGCCAGGAGGATCGGCGTGGTGAAGCTTCCCCTTGATCGTGGACACCTGGAGACAGGGGCGTGTGATCTCTTGAGCCGGGCGAGCTGGACCGTGGTGATGAACGAGACCGCTCGGGATTTACCTCGCCTTGTTCGGCGGCGTGAGCCTTGAGTGCGCACACGGCTTGATAGACGGTGACGCGTAGATCTCCTGGCAGACGAGCTCGGGGGTCTTGGAGCGCAGGATGAAGCTGGCGCCCCGCAGGCGGTTTTTGAGCTCGGCGAGACCGTTCTCGATCTCCCGGCGTTCGTGGTAGAGCTGGTCCAACTGCCGTGCGGGCGCGTGCCGGTGATCCAGGGGACTGGTCGCCAGGCGAAACTTCTCCGCCTGCGCCGGCCGGTCCTGGGGCCGGTGCGCCGGGCAGGCAGGCGGCGCCAGTGGGCCGCATCGACGCTCGAAGAGCGCCTGCAGCGGTTTGCCGCCCAGACGCTGACGGGCCCTGATGAGCGTTGAGCTGGCTGCCGCTGCACGAATCCGCCCGGCAGGTGCCGCAGCTTCTCGGTCAAGACCGCAGGACCACCCTGTATCCGGGAGACCGGCACCTGTCCGAGCTGCGGAACAGACACAGCGCCAGAACGAAGTACTGACCCATCGCTGGGCGAACTCGGCTGGGGCAAGCGTGCCCAGGGCGGAATGGGGACGGTAGTTGTTGTATTCCTCTCGCCAGTCGGCGACAAGGACCTGGGCTTTCAGCAGGGTGTCAAACGTCCGCGTCGATCGAATAAGCGACCAGGTCGGCGAGTGACTCGTGGGTGAACTCGTCCACCACATGCAAGATCTTGACGGTGCGCCCCACAGCGGTGACATCGACCTGGTAGTCCAGCGCCCACACGTGGTCCGGGCGCTCGGCGCGCGGCCGGGGCGACGGACTCGCCCAGGCGCCGGCGCTTGCTCCGCTTCGCCGGGACGCGCAGGCCCTCCTCCCGCCACAGCCGCTGGATCTTCTTGCGGTTCACCACAAGCTCTTCCCGCACCAGCACGGCATGCGCCCGCCGGTATCCCCACCGGGGATGAGCACGCGCGAACCGGCGCAGCCACTCCCGCAGATCGGAGTCCGGCTCAGCGTCGGCCGGCTGGTAGCGCTGGGTGGAACGGGGCCGGCCCACGATCCGGCACGCCCGCCGCTGCGACAATCCGAGCCGTTCTTGCAGCATGGCCACGGCCCGGCGGCGCCGCGACGGGCTCACCAATTTCCTTTGGCGATCTCCCGCAGCGCATCAATCTCCAACTCTTTGTCGGCGACGATTTGCTTCCGCCGGGCGTTCTCGGCCTCCAACTCCTTCAGCCGCTTGACGTCGTCAGCCTTCATGCCACCGAACTGAGCCCGCCACCGGTGACAGGACGCCTCGGAGATCTCCAGGCGCCGAGCCACATCCGCGACCTCACCGCCTTCAGCCAGGTCACCTGCGGAAACTTCCTGGCTCACCGGCATTGCAAATCAAACGCACCGCTCGCTTGTTTACTCAAGGACCGGACAGCCCACCTCGCGAAAGCGCGAGGTCGCGGTGTTGCCCCTCATCCGACTGATCCGGACAACTCCTCTTCAAATCCGCGTAGCCGATCAGGAACAGCGCCTCGGTGAGCGAGAGCCGCTCCAACTCCTGAGGCGACACGCTCTCGTTCACTCCGTGGATCTGCGCCTTCGGCTCGCTCAGGCCGATCAATAGGATCTCTGCCTTCGGGTAAAGCGAGGCCAGTGTGTTGCACAGCGGGATTGAGAAGCCTTGTCCTGCGATTTGCATCTCGTCTCCCGGGTAGGCGACCCGTATGGCCTCCGCCATCGACGTGTATGCCGGGCTGGTGGTGTCCACCTGGAACGGCTGCCCCTGGCCAACCTGCTCCACCGCGACCCGCGCACCCCAAGGGACCTTGGCCTCGAGGTGCGCGGTCAGCAGTGCGGCGGCCTCAACCACTTCCGTCCCTGGCGGGACCCTCAGGCTGACCA
This sequence comes from Streptomyces carpinensis, assembly GCF_002154505.1. Taxonomy (GTDB): domain Bacteria; phylum Actinomycetota; class Actinomycetes; order Streptomycetales; family Streptomycetaceae; genus Streptomyces; species Streptomyces carpinensis. The sequence goes on from NZ_MUBM01000186.1 coordinate 40,328, forward strand.
GTGCGCATGCGAACGCCTGAATGGACGCCGTGGCGCCGGTCACCGGCGGGCAGTCGATGCCGAGCACAGTGACGGACGGCCGCGCCCATAGACGGTCCGCGATCGTTCCGCTACCCGTCAGTGCCACCCCTTCGAGAACTCCGGCGTCCCGCCGGAAGTTCTGCTCCTGGTACTGCAGCCCCTCCCACACTCCGTCCGCGGCCAGTCCTTCCACGGTCGTCGAGCCGTCCTCGTCCCGCAGCGAGTCAAGGACGCGGATCAGCGCGGCGAGCGCGTCGGGCGCGGCTCCACCGAACTGGCCTGAGTGGAGGTTGTCCTCAAGGGTGTTCACCTCTACGCGCATCAACGCCATGCCGCGCAGAGTCGCGGTGACTGTCGGCAGCCCGGCACGGAGGTTGCCGGCGTCACCGATGACGATCGTGTCGGCCGAAAGAAGCTCCGGGTGCTGCTCGGCGTACTGCTGCAGGCCTCCGGTGCCCTGCTCCTCCGAGCCTTCTACGACAACCTTGACACCAACCGGTATCCCGCCGTTGGCCCTGAGTGCACGCAGCGCGAGCATGTGCATGATCAGGCCGCCCTTGCAGTCGGCCGCGCCACGCCCGTACCAGCGCCCGTCGCGCTCAGTAAGCTCGAACGGGGGCGAGAGCCAGGCGGACTCGTCAAGTGGTGGCTGCACATCGTAGTGGGCGTAAAGCAGCACGGTCGGGGCATCCGCAGGGCCGGGAAGACACCCGTATACGGACTGAGTACCGTCCGGGGTGTCCAACAGCGCGACGTCCCTGAACCCCTCCGCGCGGAGCAGGTCGGCGACCCACTTCGCGGCGGCCTCGCACTCGCTCTTCGGGAACTGGGCGGGGTCGGCCACGGACCGGAATGCAACCAGTTCGGCGAGCTCAGTCCTGGCGCGCGGCATCAGCGACGCGATGGTCTCGGCCAGCGCGGTCGCGGGCGAAGGGGTGGTCATCGATAACTCCTCGTGGATACAACAGGGTTACGCGGGGCACGGCCGCAATGGCTGGGAGCGCGGCGCGTCTTTGGGCCGCCTTGCGGGACGTCGTGGTGGTCGGGGATCCGCCGACATGCGGGCGGCGTGCACGGCAGTCGTGCCCCGACGGCGGACGCTGTTCCCGGAAGGAAAAGCTGCCCCGCCACAGGACACGGCGGCGGCCACACCACGGGCTCCTCACCTGGCGCGCTCCCGCCCGGCTGCCACGTCCCATGGCCCGAGCATGGTGGTGCTGGCGCCGGCCCGTTCCGCCTTTCCGCCTTGGCGCATCTGGATGATTTCCGCAGCGATGGACGCAGCCGTCTCCTCGGGTGTGCTCGATCCGACGTGAGGAAGAAGACGCGGTGTGTCATCAGAGTCCTTGTTTTCTGAGCCGGGCAAGACGTCGCCGGAGTCAGACCCTGCGACAAGAAGGCGGCCCAGCTTTTCCGCGCACTCGTCGGGATCACCCGCAATGGCCAGATCGTCGCCCCAGGATTCGGGCATCGCCTTCACCAGCCCCCAGCCGAGGAAGCTGAGCCGAGGAGGACGACGTCCAGTTCGACACCGGGCTCGACCGCCGTGGTGTCCTCCGGGATCACGATCAGTGCGTCCGCGCGCGCCAGGGCGGCGACCAGATGCGACCCGGCTCCCCCGACGGGAGTGACGCGGCCGACCGCCTCGCCCTGCGAGGGCGGCTCGTTCCTGCCGCGCAGGAACTGCCGCTTACCGGCCGGCGAAGTGAGCGGCTCGCTGATCTCGAGGCGGGCCCGGACCATCCTGCACTCACGCGGTTCCAGCCCCATGAGGGCGCGGATCGCGGGGCGGACGAACAGCTCGAAGGAGACGTAGGAGCTGACCGGGTTGCCGGGGAGGGCGAGCAACGGGGTGCGGTCGGGGCCGATGCGGCCGAAGCCCTGCGGCTTGCCCGGCTGCATAGCGATCTTGCGGAACTCGACCCGGCCCTCCGCGACGGAGGAGCCCTCGTCCGCACGCCCGCCGAACTCCGAGAGCGTCTCCTTCACCACGTCGTACGCGCCGACGCTGACACCGCCGCTGGTGACGACGAGGTCGGCGCGGGCCAGCTGGTCCTCAAGGGTGGTGCGCAGCGTCTCGGCGTCGTCGGCGATGGCTCCGACGCGGTAGGCGATGGCACCGGCGTCCCGGGCGGCGGCGGTGAGCGCGAAGCTGTTGGAGTCGTAGATGCTGCCGGGGGTCAGCTCCTCGCCAGGCTGGATGAGCTCGCTGCCGGTGGACATGACGACCACGCGCGGGCGCGGACGGACCCGGACGGTACTGCGGCCGATGGCCGCGAGCAGTCCGATCTGGGGCGGGCCGAGGACCGTACCGGCTTCCAGGGCGAGGTCTCCGGCCTGCACGTCGCTGCCGCGGAGGCGGATGTGCTGCCCGGCCTCGGCGGCGCGGTGGACCCGGACCTCACCGCCGGCGCCCTCGGGAGCGGAGGAGTGGAAGCGCATGGTGGTGGCGGGCCGTCGGCCCGTACCGCCGTCGGTCCACTCGACCGGAACGACGGCCTCGGCGCCGGGCGGCAGCGGGGCGCCCGTCATGATGCGGGCGGCCTCGCCGGGGCCGACGGTCGGCAGCTCGCCGCTGCCCGCGGCGAGGTCTCCGATGACGGTGAGGACGGCCGGGTACTCCTCGGAGGCGCCCTGCACATCGGCGGTACGCACCACGTAGCCGTCCATGGAGCTGTTGTCGAACGGCGGCAGCGCGACCGGGACCGTGACATCCTCGGTGAGGACACAGCCCTGGGCGTCGAGGAGGCGCAGCTCGCGGGGCTCCAGCGGGCGGATGTGCGCGAGTATGTCGTCGAGGTGCTCCGCCACGGACCAGATCCGGCTCGCGGCGGCAGCCTCCCGGGTCAGTGCGTCGCCGACCGGGGCCGCCGCGCCGTGGTAGGTGCTGCGGGATCCGCCCGACGCGGCGGTCTGTTCGGTACTGCTCAAGATGCTACATCTCCTCCGTGACGTAACTGCGGAGCAGGTCCGGAAGTCCGGGCCCAGATCTTCACGTTCGGGCGTCTGACAATGGCACGCAGGTAGTCGCC
>NZ_MUBM01000187.1 GCF_002154505.1 Streptomyces carpinensis
GAGCAGGGTGGGGTCCGGCCGGGGAGGGGAGCGTCGAGAGGATGACCGGGACGTCGTCGCAGTCGTCACCAGGGGAGGCGCCGGCAGGAGGGCATGACAGCGCTGCCGGAGCCGGAGCCGGAGCGCGAGTCGAGACCGGAGCCGAGGACGGCGCGCGGGCGCGGCCGGTCTGGTCGCGGGACTTCGCGCTGTTCTTCGTGGCGCGAGCCGTCGCCCGGCTCGGGGACACGATGCTGCCCGTCGCCCTGGCCGCGGGCCTGCTGCAACACGGGTACGGCGCGGGCGCGGTGGGCCTCGCCATGGCCTCGACGGCCGCCGCCTTCGCGGGACTCGTGGTCTTCGGCGGGGTCATCGCCGACCGGTTCAGCACGCGCAAGCTGATGATCGGCGCCGACCTCGTCCGGCTCGGCACCCAGTCCCTGGCCGCCGTGCTGTTCTACTCCGGGCACGTGGTGCTCTGGGAGATCTGCGCGATCGGCTTCGTCAACGGTGTGGCCGGCGCGGTGTTCCAGCCCGGCGTGGCCAGCACGGTGCCCCGGCTCGCCGCCGACATCCAGGGGGCCAACGGCGCCATACGGATCGCCGAGTCCGCCGCCCAGCTCGCGGGGCCCGCCGTCGCCGGCCTCCTCGTCGGCTTCGCCTCGCCCGGCGGAGTGTTCGCGGCCCATGCCGCCACCTACGCGGTCAGCGCCCTGTGCCTGCTGCTGCTCAGGCTGCCCCCGCTCCTGCCGGGCGGCGATCCGGCGGCCGGTCGACACGGATCGGGCACCTTCAAGGCCGACCTGGTCGAAGGATGGCGAGAGTTCCGGTCGCGGACCTGGCTGTGGGGGGTCATCGCTGTCTGGTGCCTCTACATGATCGCCGTCTGGGGCCCGACCGTCCCGTTGGGTGGCCACGGAAGTGGTCCAGCAGCACGGCCCGCGCTCCTACGGACTGGTGAACTCCGCCCTAGGCGCGGGCACCGTCGTCGGCGGCTTCCTCGCGCTGCGGCTGCGGCCCCACCGGATGCTGCGCGCCGGTGCGTTCGCCCTGTTCGCCTTTGTCTCGTTCCCGGCGACCGTCGGGGCCGGCCTCGGCGTACCCGCCATGGCCGCGGGCGCCGCCGTCGCCGGGGCGGGGATGTCGTTCTGGGGCGTGATGTGGGCGACCAGCGTCCAGACGCAGGTCCAGCCGGACGTCCTCAACCGCATCCACGCCTACGACGTGGCGGGTTCCCTGGCCATGATGCCCGTCGGCCAGGCCCTCGCCGGGCCCGCCGCCTCGGCCCTGGGCGCCGGCCACGTGCTGCTGGTGTCCGCGGCGATCAGCCTGGTCGTGCCGACCGCGCTGCTCTCGGTCCCCGCGATACGCAACCTGATACGCGCCGACGCGCGGCCGGCGCCCCGCCTGGGGGTGGCGCCGGGACGTGGGCGGGCGCAACCGGAGAAGGGCTGACGACGCCCCCTCGCCTCGGGCCTCACCGGGCGCGGGCGTCTATCGGGCTCGCCCCGAGGCCGCTGCGCCGCCGAGGAACGCCGAGATGCGCTCCCGCAGCGACCGTGCGTCGAGCCCGTGCGCGGCGGTGTGCTCCGCGACGGTCCCGTAGCGCCGCAGTTCGGCGCGGCCCACGCCGAGGCCCAGGACGCGGTGCGGGACGTCGGCCAGCGCGTCGTTCGCCGCCGCCGTCGACGTGCCCGCCAGATACGGCTCGACGAGGACGACGTCGGACGGGGCCGTCCCCGTGGCCTGGCGCAGGGCCGCCGCGTCGAAGGGCCGCACGGTCGTCGCGTAGAGCACGGTCACGTCGAGATGCTCGGTCGCGTCGAGCACCGCGTCGAGCATGGGCCCGACCGCGACCACGACACCGGAGCGGCCCTCCCGCACCGTCGTGAAGCGCTCCCCGTCGACCGGGCGCCCCTGCGCGTTCGACTGCACGGAGAGCCGCACGTACACCTTGTCGTCACCCGCGGCGACCGCGTGCCGCAGCAGGGTCTCGGCCTCGTCCGGATGGCCGGGCACATGGACGGTCCAGCCGTCCAGGGTGTCCAGCAGGGCCACGTCGCCCGGTGCCATGTGGGTGTAGCCGCCCGCGGGCCAGTCGAAGGACGCGGCGGCGCTCACCAGCACCGCGCCCACCCCCTGGTGCCCGAGGTCCAGTTTGACCTGTTCGAAGGGCCGCTCGACGAGGAAGCTCGCGAAGGTGTGCACCACCGGCCGCATCCCGGTCAGTGCCAGCCCCGCGCCGGCCCCGACCAGGAGCTGCTCACGGATGCCGACGTTGATCACCCGGTCGGGATGCCGGCGCCGGGCCTCGGCGAAGCCGTCCTTGCCGATCTCGGCGAGGACGACCGCGACCCGCGGATCCTCGTCGAGCAGGCGCGAGACGACGGGGGCGAAACGGTCACGCATGGTGTCCATGGAGGTCGAGTCCTTCTGCGTCGGGGCGAAAGCGAGGGGCAGTGGTGAAGTCATGCGCTGGTGAGGTCATCAGGAGTTCTTCGGTTCGACCCGGGCCACCACCACGTGCGGCCGGCCCGGATGCGGTGCGATGAAGGCGGCGTACAGCGCCTCGTGGTCGCGGCCGTCGACGGTCAGCGCCGACCAGCCCGCCGCCTCGAAGCGGGCCGCGATCCCGCCGGGGCGGGCATGGCTGGCGGAGGCGTTGTCGACGACGACGGTGTGCAACTGCTCGAGTCCCGCCGGCCCGGCGAAGGCGATCGCCTCGTGGTTGCTGCCCTCGTCCAGCTCGGCGTCCCCGGTCAGCACCCACACCCGGGGCCGTTCGCGCCCCTGGGCGCGCAGCCCCAGGGCGGTGCCGACGGCGATCGGCAGTCCGTGCCCCAGCGACCCGCTGCCGATCTCCACGCCCGGCACGAGGGTGCGGTCGGGATGGTGCCCGAGCGGGGAGTCGTACGCGCCGAAGTCCGGCAGCCAGTCCACCGGCACGAAGCCCTTCGCGGCGAGGACCGCGTAGTACGCCATCGGGCCGTGCCCCTTCGACAGCAGGAACCGGTCCCGCTCCGGGTCGTCCCACTGCTCCGGACGGACCCGCAGCACCCGGTCGTAGAGCACCCAGAGCACGTCGAGCGTGGACGTGGCGGCCGGTCCGTGCTTCTCGTCGCCCGTCATGAGCCCCATCAGCCGGGGCAGGTCGGCGTACCCGTGGGTGCGCCCGAGTTCTTCGGTGATCGTCATGCCTACGATCGTGCGACCTCAACCAAACTTGAGGTCAAGTGCCGCCTGGTCCCTGGGCCGACGACGCCGGGCGGGCCGGTCAAGAGCAGAGCGGGCCGGTCAAAAGGGGTGCGCGACCATCGACCCGAGTGCGGTATTGTTTTCCTGCGCGATCGGCCGGGGGAAACCCCAGGTCAGACGGGCAACGGGACGTGGCGCAGCTTGGTAGCGCACTTGACTGGGGGTCAAGGGGTCGCAGGTTCAAATCCTGTCGTCCCGACGTGCGGAAACGCGGGTCGAGGGCCGTACCGGAGCAATCCGGTACGGCCCTCGACCGGTTTCCGGGCTCACCCCGGACCTGCTGACCTCGTCATGCGCCAGGGGACGGCCGCCCGGCCCTCCCGCGGGGCCATCCGTCCCGTCATCGCCGTGCGTGAGCGTGCGAACACCGGATTTCGGGGCAGTCGGTGTGCTGCCCGTGATCCGACGGACTGCGGTGGTGAGTGCAGTGTCCGCATCCAGTGACAACGGACCCGGCCAGGCGGCCGCGGAGCCCGACCCCCTGGGGGACCCGTTCCTGCGTACCCGGTTCGCCGTGCCGTCGCGGCCCGCCACCTTCCTGCGGCGAAGACGGCTGCGCGAGCACCTCGACCACGCGCTCGACACGCCCCTGACGATGGTCAACGGCAGCGCCGGTGCGGGCAAGACCCTGCTGGTCGCCGACTGGGCCGCCGGTCTGGGACGGCCGGTCGCCTGGCTCACCCTGGACGCCGCCGACCAGTCACCCGGCCTCTTCTGGGCCCATGTGCTGCAGGCCCTGCGTGCCTGCGGGGTGCAGGAGGTGCGCAAGGTGGGCTGGCTGCCCGGCGGACGCCGGTTCGGTGGACCACACCCTGCTGGGCCGGCTCGCCGCGGAGCTGAGCGGACGCGAGCGGCCCGCGATCGTCGTCCTCGACGAATTCGACCGGGTGACCGCCCCGGAGATCGCCGACCAGCTCGCTTTCGTTCTGCATCACGCCGGTCGGGGTCTGCGCACGGTCCTGGTCACCCGTACCGAACCGGTGCTGCCCCTGCACCGGTACCGCGCCGAGGGCACCCTGACCGAGGTCAGGGATGCCGAACTGGCGTTCACCGACGAGGAGGCGGCCACGCTGCTGGCACGGCACGGACTGCGGCTCCCCGGCGGCGCCGTCGGCGCCCTCGTGGCTCGCACCCGCGGCTGGGCGGCCGGTCTGCGGCTGTGCGCCCTGGCGGCACAGCAGAGCGGCGACCCCGAGACCTACCTGAAGGAGTTCGAGGCCGGTCACAGCACGATCGCCGACTTCCTGCTGACCGAGGTGCTCGGACGGCAGCCCGCCCGGACGCGGGACCTGCTGCTGCGCGTCAGCGTCCTGGACCGGTTCTGCCCCGACCTGGCGAACGAGCTCTCCGGCCGGCGGGACGCCGGAGCGATCCTCGCCGAGCTGCATCGGGCCAACGCGTTCGTCGAACACCTCGGCCGCGACTGGTACGGCCTGCATCCGCTGTTCGCGGACATACTCGGCGCCCACCTCAGGGCGCGGCTGCCAGGACTGGAGAGCGAGCTGCACCGCAGGGCCGCCCGATGGCTGAGGCACTCCGGTCTTCTGCCGGCCGCCCTCGCCCACGGTGCGGCGGCGGGCGACTGGGAGTTCACCGCCCGTGCCCTGGTGGACGACCTGGCGATCGGGCAGTTCTTCACGGGCCTGCGCTCCGACGACCTGGGCGAGCTCTTCTCGCGGATGGCACCGGACGTCACCGGCCCGGAGGCCGACCTGGTCCGCGCGGCACGCGAGCTGTCCCGCGGCGCCCCGGGCCGCGCCGGGCCCCACCTGGAGCGCGCCCGGCGGGCGCTGGACCGCGAGGGCCGGGGCAGAGCGGCGGCAAGGCTGAGTTGCGCCCTGCTGGACGCCCTGTCCGCCCGGCTGACCGGTGCTCCGGGTCGGGCCGAACACGCGGCGGCACGGGCGCGGGAGATCCAGCAGGACATCGCGCCCGGACTCCTGGACCGGCATCCCGAACTCACGGTCCTGCTCCAGGCCCACCTGGGCTCGGCCCGGCTGTGGGCGGGGCGTTTCGACGACTCCCGGTCCGCCCTGTGCGCCGCGGCCGCCGGTTCCGAGGGGGTGCAGACGGCGTTGCCCCGGGAGGAGTCCCTGAGCCAACTGGCCCTCATCGACTATCTGAACGGCTGGGCAGGGCGGGCCGAGCGCGGGGCCCTGGCCGCCCTCGCCGACGCGGAGCGGTTCGGTCTGTCCGAGTCGTGGGGCTCCGGCCTCGGGCGCCTGGTCCTGGCCGCGGTGGCCGTCGAACGCGACGAGCTCGACAAGGCCCAGGCCCTGCTGGAACGGGCGACGGCCGAGCAGCCCGTCCCCCCGGACCCCGTGACGGCCGCCGCACGCCTCATCGCCCGGGCGCGTCTCCAGCTGGCCCGCGGCCGGACCCGGGACGCCGTGGAGACGGCGGAGTCGATCGTCCCCTCCGTGGCGGCGTCACCCTGGGCCGAGGACCACACCGCGCTGGTCATCTCCGCCGCTCACCTGGCCGAGGGCCGCCCCGAGACGGCCGTGAAGGTGGTGCAGCACCCGGCGTGCCACCGGGCCGCGTGCGCCGTGGCCGCCGCCCGGGCGCACCTCGCGGCGGGGCATCCGGAGGCGGCGCTGGACCTCCTCGACGGGCTTCCCGCCGAGGAGGACACCGGGCCCGCGGTGACGGTCCGGGCCATGCTGGTCCGGGCAGAGGCCGCGGACCGGACGGGCGACCACGGCACGGCACGCCGGCTGGTCGACAGGGCGCTCCTCGACGCCGGCCACGACCGGCTGAAGGGCCCGTTCGTCGAGTCCGGCCCGTGGGTCCGCCGGCTGCTGGGCACCGACCCGGTGCACGGACCGGGTCAGGACCCGCCGTCGGCCCACCGCGCACGGGCGACCGGGGCCGAGCCGTGCGCACTCCCGGCGCGGACGCCGATCGTCGAGGAGCTGACCGGTCGCGAGCGCGACGTGCTCCGGCGGCTCGCTCAGCTGATGTCCACCGAGGAGATCGCCGCGGACCTGTTCGTATCGGTCAACACGGTGAAGACCCATCTGAAGAACGCCTATCGCAAACTCGGCGTGAACCGCCGCGGCGAAGCGGTCCGCCGGGCCCGCGAACGCGGGCTCCTGTGAGCGCACTCCTGGGGGTCCGGTCCTCTCCGGAACGCAGCGGCCATCGCCCGCTCCTCGCCCGAGCCGCCGGCCGGTCCGCTGCGTCCACCCCGTATCACCTGCGCAGGGTGAGGCCCGGCGACCGGCTCGGACGGACGATCGCAATGAGGGGGCGCACCTGTCCTCGAGTCACCGCGGGAGAACAGCTGATGCGCTACGAGATCCGCGTCGACGGGGACATGTCGGAGACGCTGGCCAAGGCATTTCCTGAGCTGGAGCACGTGCGGATGTCCGGCCAGACGGTCCTGTTCGGTCCCGTCGTGGACGAGGCGCATTTGTACGGGCTGCTGGCCCGCTGCCAGTCGCTGGGACTGCGGGTTCTGGAGATGCGCCGCGTCCCGGAGTGAGGCCGGCGGCCGAGGGGCGCGGGCCTGCCGTGGCGGCGTGCGGGAGGCGCCGAGAGGAGGAATCATGAGCGCTTCGCGCGGTTCGGCGGCGCGCGCCGGACCGGGGGCCCCGGCCCGACGGCACGGACCGCGGGGCGCCCGGCGACCCCGCCGACGCGCCGGCGGGCCTCGGCGGTTCCTGGACCTGGCTGCTGACCTTCGCCGTGGCGACGCTGACACCGGGGATCACCGTGCCGGTCTGGCCGGACGAGACCCTTCACGTCCAGGCGGTCGCCGTCGGTCTGTATCTGCTGCGGTCGGTGCGTTCAGGTTCGTCGCCGTGTTCTCCCCCGAGGGCAGGGCGAACGGCTCCCGCGGCTGCTCGTCTCGGTGCTGTTCGTGCTGGCCGGGGTGCTGTGTCTGAGGCATCGGCCGCAGACCGTCGTGGCGCTCTCGCTGATCGTAGGGATCGTCCGGCTCGTGTCCGGCACGCTGACCGCCTACACCGCGCCGGCCATGGAGGACCTGGCCCATCGCGGCTTCGTCCTCTGCGTGGCGGGGCTCGGCGCCGTCGCGGGCACCGTGGTGCCGGCCCTGCCCACCCAGTCGGCACTGGCCCTGCCCCGGCTGCTCGGCCTGTGGCTCGTCCTGCTCGGCCTGTGGCTCGTCCTGCTCGGTGTGGCCGAACCGGGCTTCGCCCTCGTCTGGCGGTCACCCGGACCGGGTGAGGCGCCCGGGGCCCGCCGCGCCGACCCTAGGAAGCGGACATATCGGTCACCGGGTGGAAGTCCGACATGGACCGGAACGGAGGCAGTAAATGAGTAGCGACATGTACCTCGCCTACGACTATCCGTTGCTGAGCGCCTTCTGGACGATGCTCTGGTTCTTCCTGTGGGTCATGTGGTTCGTCCTGCTCTTCCGGGTCGTCCTCGACATCTTCCGTGACGACTCCCTGAACGGCTGGGCCAAGGCGGGCTGGCTGGTGTTCTGCATCGTGCTGCCGTTCCTCGGCGTCTTCGTCTACATCGTGGCCCGCGGCAGGAGCATGGGCCGCCGCGAGATCGCGCAGGCGCGGGCACAGCAGGACGCAGTCGACGCCTACATCCGCGAGACGGCGGGCGGCGGCAGGACCAGCAGCGTCGACGAGCTCGCCCGGCTGTCCGATCTCCGTTCCCGGGGCGACATCACGGACGAGGAGTTCGCCCGGGCCAAGGAGATGGTCCTCGTCGGCGCCGTCCCCGGGGGCCGGGCCACGTCGGTCACCGGCACGCAGAACGCTCCCGGCACCACCCGAACCCCCACTCCCGGTGGCTGAGCGCACCGTACGAGCCCGGCAGACCGCACGAGACGAAACGAGGCAGAAGATGACCGCGACACAGACCGCCCGCCCGCATACGGCGAAGCTGGCATGGGCCACCGGCCTGACGGCCTTCGCCGCCGTCATGCTGATGATCGCCGGGGTGTTCGACATCTTCCGGGGCATCATGGGCATCGCGCAGGACAACGTGTTCGTCACCACGCCCAACTACGTCTTCCACTTCGACCTCACCGGCTGGGGCTGGACCCACCTGGTCCTCGGCGCGCTCGCCGTGATCGTCAGCCTCGGTCTCTTCCAGACGGCGACCTGGGCGCGTGTCGCGGGCGTCGCCATGGCCGGATTCATCATCCTCGCGAACTTCCTGTCCCTGCCGTACTACCCGGTGTGGTCGGTCGTGACGATCGCCTTCTCGGGGTTCGTCATCTGGGCCCTGTGCGTGGCACGGCCCGCCGAAGAGCCCCCCGCTCCCGCCGGGACCGCGCCGCGCGGCCCGTAGCAGGCACGCACTGCGTCGCGCCGTAGCAGGCACCGCGTCGGCGGCCGCCGCCGTGCCGGGGCGGCCGTCCGACGCGTGTGGGTGTCCTCCGCCCGGAGTTGTCGGCACCCCACGGCCCGGCCCGGCCCGGCACGTGCGGGCGGGGCGGGCGGGTCCGGTGACCCCAACGGCCGTACCCGCCGGGCCGGCTCTCCGGCTCCGACGGATAGTGGTGCCGGACGACGGGTGCCGCCGTTTCCACGAGAACGTGGCGCTCCGCGAGCAAGTGGCGCAGGCGAACGAGGGACACCGACATGCCCGAGGAGCACGCGGGTTCTCGGCGGGAAGGCCGAGCCGGAGGGCGACCGGTGGTTCCTCGGGCGCCTCCTGCTGGGGCAGTTGCAGGTCGACCAGGACGAAGTCCGACACGGCGAGACACTCACGCGCTTGCGACAGGTCAGTACGAGTGACGATCCCCTCCGGCATCGACACCACCGATACGATCATTGCCCCTCACCGTCGTCACGGGCCCGTGGGTCCCACGGTGCGCACGGCGAGCGACCCGCGCACGCGGGAGGCGCGCAGCCGCCTCACCGGGTGCCTCGAACGGGTGAGGCGGCGTCGGGGGGCGAGACCGCCTCGGGTTGTGAGGCGGCCCGTCGAACCCTGCTGGGCGCCACCCCCGCCGGCTCGAGGTCGTCAGGGGCGGGCCCCGTACGGGACCCGCCCTTGTCCGAGGGCGCGTCCTGCGGCTACCGCTGGACGGTGATCCGGTCGGCGGCCGTCGGCGCGTACGGCGCGGACGGCGACGAGTGCGCCGTCAGGTAGTCGACCAGCGCGGCCAGGTCGTCCTCGCCCACGAGCTGGTCGGTGCCGTTCGCCAGCTCGGTGAAGCCGTCGCCGCCGCCCGCCAGGAAGGAGTTCATGGCGACGCGGTAGGTGGCCGTGGGGTCGATCGGCGCGCCGTCCAGCCTGACGGAGTTCGCCACCACGCGGTCGGCGCCCGACTTCGACAGGTCGAGGGTGTAGGTCAGGCCGTCGGAGATCTGGAGGATCTTCGGCACCGCGGCGTTGCCGCCGCTGACCTGCTGGCGCAGCACGGTGATCAGCTGGGCGCCCGTCAGGGTCTTGATGTTGACCGTGTTGCTGAACGGCTGCACGGCGAAGCCCTCGCCGTAGGTGACGACACCGTCGCCCTCGCTGCCGGAGGCGGCGTGGACCAGGTCCGCGCGGATGCCGCCGGGGTTCATCAGGGCCAGGTCGGTGCCGCTGTCGACGGTCTTGGCGTACGCCAGCTGGGCGTCGGCGATCAGGTCGCCCAACGGCGACTCGACGGTGCCGTCGCCGCCGCGCGTGATGTCCGCCGAGATGTAGCCGACCGACTTGCCGGCGACCGGGTCGGCGAGCGTCTTCCAGTGGTCGATGAGCCGCGTCAGGTCCGGGGCCTTGGGCTGGGTGCGGTCGACGACGTGGTTGGAACCCTTCACCGAGGCGCGGACGATGTCCTGGGTGCGCCAGTCGTACTTCATGTCCAGCTCGGTGAAGAGCCGCCCGTAGGAGGCCGCGCTGGTCACCAGGCGGGGGTGGCCCGCCGGGTCGGGGATGGTGCAGACGTAGGCGTTGTGGGTGTGGGCGGTGACGAGGGTGTCGACCTCCGGCGAGACCTTCTTGGCGATGTCCACGATGGGACCGCTCAGGCCGGAGCCGCTGCCGCCCGCGTCGCAGTCGTAGTTGTACGCCGCCGACACCGGGTAGCCGCCCTCGTGGATGAGCGCGACGATCGCGTGCACGCCCTGCTGCTGGAGGACCTTGGTGTACTTGTTGATCGTCTCGGCCTCGTCGAGGAACTTCAGCCCCTTGACGCCCTCGGCCGAGACGATGTCCGGGGTGCCTTCCAGGGTGACGCCGATGAACCCGACCTTCACACCCTTGACGTTCTTCACGGTGTACGGCTTGAGCAGCGTCCTGCCGGTCTTCACGTCGATCACGTTGGCCGACAGGATCGGGTAGTCCGCGCCCTCGAAGGTGCGGCCGGTCTCGTAGCAGCCGTCGACCGGGTGGCAGCCGCCGTTCTGCAGGCGCAGCAGCTCGTCCTTGCCCTCGTCGAACTCGTGGTTGCCGACGCTCGTGACGTCCAGGCCGAGCTTGTTCATGGCCTCGACGGTCGGCTCGTCGTGGAAGAGGCCGGACAGCAGCGGGCTGGCGCCGACGATGTCGCCGGCGGCGACGGTCAGGGAACGCGCGTGCCCCTTGCGCGCGGTGCGCAGGCTGCTCGCCAGGTACTCGGCACCGCCGGCGTCCACGGACTTCGTGGTGCCGTCCGGCTCCTGTTCGGTGACCCGGCCGGAGGAGCCGGCGGGCGGCTCCAGATTGCCGTGGAAGTCGTTGAGCGCGAGCAGCTGCAGATCCGTGGTGTGGCTCGAATGCTCGCCGGAGCGGTCCTGGGTGGGGCCGGCCTGGGCGGGAGCGGCGGTGGCGAGCGCGCCCAGGCCGGCCAGCGCGGCGGCCGTGGTGAGAGCCGCGGAGAAGGCTCTTCGCGGAGCGCGGCGGCGTTGACGGTTCGGTGACATGGTCCCCCTCTGACGTGACCGGATCAAGAACAAACCAGGTGGCCGAAAGCCTAGGGTCAACGCGCGTAGTTGTCAGGAGCTTTGCGGTGACGGACCGCTTGCCGCGGTGTCCCCGGCGCCGGTCCGTGCGTAGCCGCGGGAGCGGACGACATCGTGGGTGAGGCGGGTGAAGGCGCGCGCGGCCGCGCTCTGGTAGCCGCTGCCGCGCCGCAGCAGGGTCACCGTGCGTGCGGGCAGCGGAGGGTCGAGGGGCAGGGGGGTGAGGT
>NZ_MUBM01000188.1 GCF_002154505.1 Streptomyces carpinensis
GACCTCACCCACGAGCGGGGCCGGGACGGTCCACATCCACTCGCGCAGCTTGCCCCGCTCGTGGGTGAGGTCGCGGATGTCGGTCTCGGCGTACTCGAACTCCGGGGACCAGAACAGGGCGTCGAAAGGACAGACCTCGATGCAGATACCGCAGTACATGCACAGGGAGAAGTCGATGGCGAACCGGTCGAGGACGTTGCGGCTGCGTTCGCGGCCGCCGGGGGCCGCCGCGGGGACCGTCTCCTTGTGGGAGTCGATGTAGATGCACCAGTCCGGGCACTCTCGGGCGCACAGCATGCAGACCGTGCAGTTCTCCTCGAACAGGCCGATCACGCCGCGCGTGCGCGGTGGCAGGTCGGGCAGGGCGTCGGGGTACTGCTCGGTGACGGTCTTCTTCGTCATCGTGCGCAGGGTGACGGCCAGGCCCTTGGCGAGGCCGGCGCCGGGGATGCGGGACCGGGTGGGCTGGGACGGCTCGGCCATGGTTAGGAGATCACCACCTTGACGATGCCGGTGAGGGCGATCTGGGCGAGGGCGAGGGGGACGAGGAGGGTCCAGGACAGTTTCTGGAGCTGGTCCTCGCGCAGCCGCGGGTAGGTGACGCGCAGCCAGATGACGACGAAGGCGAGGACGGCCGCCTTCAGCAGGGTCCACACCCAGCCGAGGCCGTCGGCGCCCCATGGGCCGTGCCAGCCGCCCAGGAAAAGGACGGTGGTCAGACCGCACAGGACGATGATCCCGGCGTACTCGGCGAGGAGGAACAGCGCGAAGCGCAGGCCGGTGTACTCGGTGTAGGCGCCGAAGATGATCTCCGAGTCGGCGACCGGCATGTCGAACGGCGGGCGCTGGAGCTCCGCGAGCCCGGCGACGAAGAAGACGATCGCGCCGACGATCTGCCAGGGCAGCCACCACCAGTGGAAGGCGTCGAGGATGCCGGGGAGGGAGACGGTGCCGGCCGCCATGGCGACGGAGGCGGCGGCGAGCAGCATCGGGAGTTCGTAGGCCAGGAGCTGGGCGGCGGTGCGCAGGCCGCCGAGGAGGGAGAACTTGTTGGCGGAGGCCCAACCGGCCATGAGGGAGCCGAGGACGCCCACGCCCATCACGGCGAGCACGAAGAAGATGCCCGCGTCCACGACCTGCCCGACCGCGCCCTCGCCCGGCCCGATCGGGACGGCGAGCAGGACGAGCAGGTACGGCAGGAGGGCGACGGCGGGAGCGAGCTGGAAGATGCGGCGGTCCGCGCCCGCCGGGACCACGTCCTCCTTCTGCGCGAACTTCACACCGTCCGCGACGAGCTGGGCCCAGCCGTGGAAGCCACCCGCGTACATCGGGCCGAGGCGACCCTGCATGTGGGCCATCACCTTGTGCTCGGTCTGACCGACGATCAGTGGGAAGGTGAGGAAGACCACGAAGACGATCAGGAGTCGCAGGGCGACGTCGACCGCGTCGTTCACTGCGGGCCTCCTTCGGGGTGCTCGGGGGTTTCGGGTTCTTGGGGACGTTCGGGGTGTCCCTGGCGATCGGGGCGTTCAGGGGCGCGGCGTTCCGCCCGCTCCACCGGTTCGGCTCGCTCCACCTGTTCGGCCTGTTCGGCCTCTTCCGCCTGCTCGGCCTCTACCGGCTGTTCGGCCTCATCCGCCTGTCCTGCCCGTCGGGTCTGTTCAGCGCGTTCGGCTTGGTCGGCGCGTTCCGCCTGTTCGGCATGGTCGGACCGTTCGGCCTGTTCCGCCCGTCCGGTCCGTCCCGTCTGCTCCGTCCGTTCTTCTGCCTGCTCTGCCGCCTGTGCCGTTTCCTCTGTTCCGGTGTCCTCGGGTGTCCGCTCGGGCTTCTGTTCGACTTCCTCGAAGGCCGGGCGGGCATGGTGCCAGGGGGCGTCGGAGCTGCGGCGGGCCGTGGGTGGCGTGGACGGCCTGGACTCGTCCGGAGCCGCCGCCCGCGCCCGCTGTGAGGCCGAGCCCTCGCTCGCGCTGCGCGCCCGGCGGGGCCTGGACGGGGCCGCCGGAGCCGCCCCCTCGGCCGGAGCGGTCGGCTCGTGGGCCACCGAGGCCTCCGCGGCCCGCCCTTCCGCCGCCGGAGTCTGCGGCGTGGCGCCTTCGGCCGCCTCCTGCTTCTCCGCAGCGGCGCTCTCCGGCGCGGCTCCGGACGGGGAGGGCGTCTGGCTCACCGAGCCCTGGCTCGCGCTCCGCATCCGGCGCGGCCTGGCGGCGGCACCCCCGGGCGCAGCGTTCTGCGCCGCACCAGACGCCTGAGCCTCTTGCCCACCCCGCGCCTCGCCAGTCCCGCCGGCCCCAGCGACCTGGGCAGTCCCCGCATCGGCCCCCGCTCCCGCCGTCGTGGTCGCCTGGCTCGCCGAGCCTTCGGCCGCCGTGCGGGTGCGCCGTGCCGGACGGTCACCGGCCGCGCGGGCCGGACGTTCGCCCGCCGCCCGGCCGGCGCCCCTCGCCGGGCGGGCCGGGGCGGCCGGGAGCCTGCCCTTCATCGGGCCCCACTCATTGGGGTCGGGGACACCCGGGGGCAGCATCTGGCGGCGCTTGGGACCGCCGTGGTCCGATTCGCCGGGTTCCTTCGCCCCGGGCCACGCCTTGGCGACCCGGGCGGCCAGGACGAAGTCCTTGCG
This sequence comes from Streptomyces carpinensis, assembly GCF_002154505.1. GTDB lineage: Bacteria > Actinomycetota > Actinomycetes > Streptomycetales > Streptomycetaceae > Streptomyces > Streptomyces carpinensis. Next base: position 2,618 of record NZ_MUBM01000188.1, read on the forward strand.
CAGGGGGTGGCCCTCGAAGGTCTCCGGCAGCAGGAGGTGGTCCAGGGCCGGGTGGCCCTCGAAGCCGACCCCGAACATCTCGTGAGTCTCGCGTTCGTGCCACGCGGCACCGGCGTAGACGTCCACCGCGGTGGGCAGCACCGGCGCCTCGTGCGGAACCGTGGTGCGCACCAGCAGCCGCCGTACCGGGGAGAGCGCCACGACGTGGGCGGAGATCCGGAACCCGGTGCCCGGTTCGTCGACCGCGCTGAGCCAGTCGAAGTAGGTGCAGCCCAGCTCGTCGCGGGCGGTCCGCAGCGCGGACACCCACGCGGTGGGCGGTACGTCGACCGTCAGGACCTCGTAGGACTCCTCCGCCGTGGCCTCGGCGCCGAAGAGCTCCTCGGCGGGCGCGGGCAGCCAGCCGACGGCGTTCATCGCGCGTCCCCCTCGTCGGCGGTCCCGGCGGCGGGCGGCCGCACCAGCCCGCTCTGCAGCTCCGCGACCGAAGCCCTCGGAGCGGCCGCCGTCCGGGAGGCGGACCCCGCCCCGGATCCGGACGCCGTCCCGGCCCCGTACCGCTCCCCCAGCGACTCGCGCGCGATCTTCTCCTGGAGCTTCAGGATGCCCTGGAGCAGCGCCTCCGGGCGCGGCGGGCAGCCGGGGACGTAGACGTCCACCGGGATGATCTGGTCGACGCCCTTGGTGACGGAGTACGAGTCCCAGTACGGGCCGCCGCAGTTGGAGCAGGCGCCGAAGGAGATGACGTACTTCGGCTCGGGCATCTGTTCGTACAGGCGCTTGACTGCGGGGGCCATCTTGTCCGTGACCGTGCCGGACACCACCATCAGGTCGGCCTGGCGCGGCCCGGGCGCGAACGGGATCACGCCGAGGCGGATGAAGTCGTGGCGGGCCATGGACGCGGCGATGAACTCGATCGCGCAGCAGGCGAGGCCGAAGTTGAAGACCCAGAGCGAGTAGCGGCGGCCCCAGTTCAGGACGACCTTCATCGGCTCGGGAGCGAGGCGGGCGAGCGCGCCGAGCCTCCCCCTGTCTTCGACGGGTGGAACCACCCCCGGGTCCGGCAGGTACACGGGTTCGGAGGTCGAGGGGTTCACGTCCATGCCAGGACGCCCTTCTTGTATGCGTACAGCAGGCCCACGGCCAGGAAGCCGAGGAAGATGAACATCTCCACCAGCGTCGCCGCGCCGTATCCGGGGGCGGCGAAAACGGTCGCCCAGGGGAACAGGAAGATCGAGTCGATGGCGAAGATCACGTAGAGGAAGGCGTAGACGTAGTAGCGGACCTGGGTGTGGGCCCAGCCCTCGCCGACGGGATCGACGCCGCACTCGTACGTCAGGAGTTTCTCGGGCGTGGGGACCACCGGGCGCAGCAGACGGCCCGCGCCGAAAGCGACGGCGACGAACAGCACTCCCACGACGGCGAGCAGGCCCACGACCGAGTAGGAGTGGAAGTAGTCCGCCGCTACGACGGTCGACCCCCGCACCGTCTCCGGCAACGTCTCAGGCACCGTCCGTCCCTCGCTCCCTGACCTCTTGGTGTCCGTCGTGCTTGTGAATGCTCGTGTCGTCGATCTCGCGTCGTCATGCCCGACGAGTCAGGATCGACGATCTGTGCGCACGGTCGTGTTCGACGATCTGTACGCACGGGAGTCTAGGCCCTGATAAAGAGAGGGTAAGCAGGCCGTCGCACCATGAGACGAGGTGGGGTTTTCCCCCGTCGGCCAGGGCGGCCGACCTCATGGCGCGCGGGCCCGTCGCACGGCACGCTGACTCGTATGACCGTACGCATCCCTTCCACCGGCCCGGCGTCCTCCGGCGTCGATGACCAGGACCTGGACCGGCTGCCGCCGGCTCGTTTCGCCTACGACCTGTCCACCTGGAAGGAGATCACGCATCTCCTGGCGAACCTGCCCGTGTCGCTGTTCGGCTTCGTCTACGTGGTGTCGGTACTGGTCACCGGGACCGCCATGACCGTGACCGTGATCGGCTTCCCGCTGCTCGCGGCCGGGCTGATGGGGGCCCGGCAGCTGGGCAGGCTGGAGCGGGGGCGGGCCCGGGCGCTGCTCGGGGTGCGGATCGACGAGCCGAGTCCGCTGCCGCTGGGCCGCACGACGGGTTGGCTCAACCGGCTGTGGCTGATGCTGAAGGACCCGGTGGGCTGGCGTACGGCGCTGTACGACTTCATCCGGCTGCCCTGGGGCATCCTCACCTTCGCCGTCACCCTGACGTCGCTGTTCGTGCTGTGGCCCGTGCTGCCGTTCATCGCGCGGGGCCTGGCGAACGTGGACCGGGCGATGGTGCGCGGGCTGCTGTCGCCCTCCGACGAGCTGGAGCGGCGGATCGCGGAGCTGGAGTCGGACCGGGGGGTCGTGGTGGACACGGCCGCCGCCGACCTGCGGCGCATCGAGCGGGACCTGCACGACGGGGCGCAGGCCCGGCTGGTCAACCTGGCCATGGGCCTGGGCCTGGCCAAGGAGAAGCTGCTGGAGGACCCCGATTCGGCCGCCACGATGGTCGAGGAGGCCCACGGCGAGGTCAAGCTCGCGCTTCAGGAGCTGCGCGACCTGGCCCGCGGCATCCACCCGGCCGTACTGACCGACCGCGGCCTGGACGCGGCGCTGTCGTCGGTCGCCTCGCGCTGCACGGTGCCGGTGAAGGTGACGGCCGACCTGACCGCGCGCCCCGCCGAGGCCATCGAGGGCATCGCCTATTTCACGGTCTCGGAGCTGCTGCAGAACATCAGCAAGCACAGCGGGGCGAGGTCGGCCTCGGTGGACGTGTGGCGGTCCGACGACCGGCTGCTCATCCAGGTCTGGGACGACGGCCGCGGCGGCGCGAGCCTGGACCGCGGTACCGGCATGCGGGGCCTGGCGGAGCGGCTGGGCGCCGTCGACGGGCTGTTCGTCGTCGAGTCGCCCGAGGGCGGTCCGACGACGGTCACGGCGGAACTGCCCTGGCGGGACCGGCCGGCCGGCTCCGGCAGCTCCGGCAAGGGCACCCCCCGGAAGGGGTAGGGAAAACCCCCCGACCGGAACGCCGACGCGCTCCATGGCCCCGCCACCCGCGGTCGAGCAGGCTGGAAGCACGGCAGAGACCCGCAGGACACAGCGAAACCAGCGGAAGCAGACAGCAGGACTAGGGGAACGGACGACGCCGATGGCCACCCAGTACGGATCGCGGTACGGACAGGAGTACGGGTACGGGCCCTACAGCGGGACCGGGTCCCGTCACGGGGACACCGGCTCGCGGCGCCACCGGCTGCCCGCCGGCCTGCGGGCGCCGTTCGAGGCACGCAGCTGGCGGGAGTTCGGGTACGTGCTCCTCGGCCTGCCGATCGGCATTCTGCTCTTCACCTACGCCGTCACGATGGGGGTCGCGGGCGCCGGCCTGCTGGTGACGTTCCTCGGGATCCCGGTGCTGGCGGCGGGCCTCGCCGGCTGCCGCGGATTCGGTGTGCTGGAGCGGGCCCGGGCGCGCGGGCTGCTCGGTCTGGAGGTGGCCGAGCCGGAGCCGCTGCGCCCGAAGAACGGCAACGGGCCGCTGGCCTGGACGGGGGCCGTGCTCAAGAGCGGCACCTCCTGGCGGGCCCTGCTCTACGCCGTGCTGCAGCTCCCTTGGGCGGTGTTCTCCTTCGCGGTCGCCGTGACCTTCTGGTCGGTGGGCTGGTCGCTGCTGACGTACCCGCTGTGGTTCTGGGTCTTCCCGATGTGGGCCGGCCAGGGCGGTATCCAGCTCTACGGCGACGAGCACCACCGGATCTACCTCGACAACCCGTTCGAGATCACGATGACCGCGCTGGTGGGTCTGCTGTTCACGCTGGCCACGCCGTGGATCGTGCGGGCGCTCACGACGGTGGACCGGGTGCTGGTGCACGGGCTGCTCGGGCCGTCGCAGCTGTCGGCGCGGGTGGTGGAGCTGGAGTCGGACCGGGGGGTCGTGGTGGACACGGCCGCCGCCGACCTGCGGCGCATCGAGCGGGACCTGCACGACGGGGCGCAGGCCCGGCTGGTGGCGCTGGCGATGGATCTGGGGCTGGCGAAGGAGAAGCTGGCCGAGGACCCGGACGCGGCGGCGCGCATGGTGGACGAGGCGCACGGCGAGGTGAAGACCGCGCTTCAGGAGCTGCGGGATCTGGCGCGCGGGATCCACCCGGCGGTACTCACGGACCGGGGCCTGGACGCGGCGCTGTCCGCGGTCGCCTCGCGCTGCACCGTGCCGGTGCAGGTGGAGGTGGACCTGGCGCAGCGGCCGGCGCCGGCGATCGAGGGGATCGCGTACTTCACGGTGTCCGAACTGCTGCAGAACATCAGCAAGCACAGCGGGGCGCGGTCCGCCTCGGTGGACGTGTGGCGGGCCGACGACCGGCTGATGCTCCAGGTGACGGACGACGGGGTGGGCGGCGCCGACGTGTCGGCCGGGTCGGGGCTCGCGGGGCTGGCCGAGCGGCTGGACGCGGTGGACGGGATCCTGGTCGTCGACTCGCCGGCCGGGGGGCCCACCCGGGTGACGGCGGAGCTGCCCTGGCGGCGCTGAGCGCCCCGGAAACAGATGCCTCGGCCTGTGGGCCACGACCGCGCGGTCGTGGCCCACAGGCCGTGGAAGCGCCCCCACGGCGACTCCGGCGAGCCCCCCTGCTTCGCCCGGCCCGGGCGCGCCGTGGTCCGAATGCTGGAATGCTGGACCATGTCGTCGCCGTCATACGGGCGGCCGAGTGGGCGAGGCAGCGAGGCTGTGGGGGGCCGAGGAACGTGGAGGACAGAGTGCGGGTGGTCATCGCCGAGGATTCAGTGCTGCTCAGGGAGGGCCTGACCCGGCTGCTGACCGACCGCGGGCACGACGTCGTGGCGGGTGTCGGTGACGCCGAGGCGCTGGTGAAGACCATCAGCGAGCTGCACGACCAGGGCGAGCTGCCCGACGTCGTGGTGGCGGACGTGCGCATGCCGCCGACGCACACGGACGAGGGCGTGCGGGCCGCGGTGCGGCTGCGCAAGGCGCATCCCGATCTCGGTGTGCTGGTGCTCTCGCAGTACGTGGAGGAGCGGTACGCCACCGAGCTGCTGGCCGGATCCAGCCGCGGGGTCGGTTATCTGCTCAAGGACCGTGTGGCCGAGGTGCGGGAGTTCGTGGACGCCGTCGTCCGGGTCGCCCAGGGCGGTACGGCCCTGGACCCGGAGGTGGTCGCTCAGCTGCTCGGGCGCAGCCGCAAGCAGGACGTGCTGGCCGGCCTCACCCCGCGTGAGCGTGAGGTGCTGGGCCTGATGGCCGAGGGACGGACGAACTCGGCGATCGCCCGGCAGCTGGTGGTCAGCGACGGCGCGGTGGAGAAGCACGTCAGCAACATCTTCCTGAAGCTCGGTCTGTCGCAGAGTGACGGGGATCACCGGCGTGTTCTGGCCGTCCTCACCTATCTCAACTCCTGACCGGTTGACACTGTGTCAGTCAGGGGTGTCGAGCCGATCACGAGCGCGACGAGAGAACGAGCGCGGAACATCCTGAAGGAGGCCCGACGGGCCGGCACGGAGTGACATATCAGGGCATCGGACCGTCTCACGGGAACGTCCAGCATGCGAACGGTGCGGGGAAGGCGAACCTGACGGTCGTAGGGTTGAAACCGGGAAAGGTCTTGGGCAAGGCCGCTCCCACACAGCCGCCTCGAAGGAGGTCCAGTTCAGTGACCAGCCAGGTCAGCAGTCCAGCGGAGCAGGCCGACGGAGCCGTCGTAGGGGAGCAGCGCCGGGCGGCGGGGACGAAGGGCGTCCGGCGTCTGGACCGGGTGATCATCCGCTTCGCGGGTGACTCGGGCGACGGTATGCAGCTCACCGGTGACCGGTTCACCTCGGAGACGGCGTCCTTCGGCAACGACCTGTCGACGCTGCCGAACTTCCCGGCCGAGATCCGTGCCCCCGCAGGCACCCTGCCGGGCGTGTCCTCCTTCCAGCTCCACTTCGCCGACCACGACATCCTGACGCCGGGCGACGCGCCGAACGTCCTGGTCGCCATGAACCCGGCCGCGCTGAAGGCGAACATCGGCGACCTGCCGCGCGGCGCGGAGATCATCGTCAACACCGACGAGTTCACCAAGCGGGCGATGCAGAAGGTCGGCTACGACGCCTCTCCGCTGGAGGACGGCTCGCTGGACGGCTACCAGCTGCACCCGGTGCCGCTGACGACGCTGACGGTGGAGGCCCTGAAGGACTTCGACCTGTCCCGCAAGGAGGCCGAGCGCAGCAAGAACATGTTCGCGCTGGGCCTGCTCAGCTGGATGTACCACCGGCCGACCGAGGGCACCGAGAAGTTCCTGGAGTCCAAGTTCGCGAAGAAGCCGGACATCGCGGCGGCGAACATCGCGGCGTTCCGGGCGGGCTGGAACTTCGGGGAGACCACGGAGGATTTCGCGGTCTCCTACGAGGTCGCCCCGGCGGCGAAGGCGTTCCCCGTCGGCACCTACCGCAACATCTCCGGGAACCTCGCCCTGGCGTACGGCCTGGTCGCCGCGTCCCGGCAGGCGGATCTGCCGCTGTTCCTGGGTTCGTACCCGATCACGCCGGCCTCGGACATCCTGCACGAGCTGTCCAAGCACAAGAACTTCGGTGTGCGGACCTTCCAGGCCGAGGACGAGATCGCGGGCATCGGAGCCGCGCTCGGAGCGGCCTTCGGCGGTTCGCTGGCGGTGACCACGACGAGTGGCCCGGGTGTGGCGCTCAAGAGCGAGACCATCGGACTCGCGGTCTCCCTGGAGCTGCCGCTGGTCGTCGTCGACATCCAGCGCGGCGGCCCCTCCACCGGCCTGCCCACCAAGACCGAGCAGGCGGACCTGCTCCAGGCGATGTACGGCCGCAACGGCGAGGCCCCGGTCCCGGTCGTCGCCCCGCGCACCCCGGCGGACTGCTTCGACGCGGCCCTGGAAGCGGCGCGCATCGCGCTGACCTACCGCACGCCGGTGTTCCTGCTCTCGGACGGCTACCTGGCCAACGGCTCCGAACCCTGGCGGATCCCGGAGCTGGAGGAGCTGCCGGACCTCAGGGTGCAGTTCGCGCAGGGCCCCAACCACACCCTCGCCGACGGCACCGAGGTGTACTGGCCGTACAAGCGGGACGCCAGGACGCTGGCCCGCCCGTGGGCGATCCCGGGCACGCCGGGTCTGGAGCACCGCATCGGCGGCATCGAGAAGCAGGACGGCACGGGCAACATCTCCTACGACCCGGCCAACCACGACTTCATGGTCCGCACCCGCCAGGCCAAGGTCGACGGCATCGAGGTGCCGGACGTGGAGGTCGACGATCCGGACCAGGCACGCACTCTCGTGCTCGGCTGGGGATCGACGTACGGGCCGATCACCGCGGCCGTGCGCCGGCTGCGCGCGAACGGGGCGGAGATCGCGCAGGCCCATCTACGTCACCTCAACCCCTTCCCGGCGAACCTCGGCACGGTGCTGGGGCGCTACGACAAGGTGGTGATCCCCGAGATGAACCTCGGGCAGCTCGCCACGCTGATCCGGGCGAAGTACCTGGTGGACGCCCACTCGTACAACCAGGTCAACGGCATGCCGTTCAAGGCCGAGCAGCTCGCCGCCGCTCTGAAGGAGGCCATCGATGGCTGAGACGACCGCACACGGCGCGAGCACCGGGCCGGGTCACGGCACGGGCACCGGCACGGTCGAGGCGCTCTCCCTCGTCCCGAAGGCCGAGGCCCGGCAGTCGATGAAGGACTTCAAGTCCGACCAGGAGGTGCGCTGGTGCCCCGGCTGCGGGGACTACGCCATCCTCGCCGCCGTCCAGGGCTTCATGCCGGAGCTGGGCCTGGCGAAGGAGAACATCGTCTTCGTCTCCGGCATCGGCTGCTCCTCTCGCTTCCCGTACTACATGAACACCTACGGGATGCACTCGATCCACGGCCGCGCCCCCGCCATCGCCACGGGCCTTGCCACCTCGCGCCGCGACCTGAGCGTGTGGGTCGTCACCGGTGACGGCGACGCGCTGTCCATCGGCGGCAACCACCTCATCCACGCCCTGCGCCGCAACGTCAACCTCAAGATCCTGCTGTTCAACAACCGGATCTACGGCCTCACCAAGGGCCAGTACTCCCCGACCTCCGAGCTGGGCAAGATCACCAAGTCGACGCCGATGGGGTCGCTGGACGCGCCCTTCAACCCGGTGTCGCTGGCGATCGGCGCGGAGGCCTCCTTCGTGGCGCGGACGATCGACTCCGACCGCAAGCACCTGACCGAGGTGCTGCGCAAGGCGGCCGCCCACCCGGGCACCGCGCTGATCGAGATCTACCAGAACTGCAACATCTTCAACGACGGCGCCTTCGACGCCCTGAAGGACAGGCAGCAGTCCGAGGAGGCCCTGATCCGCCTCGAGCACGGACAGCCGATCCGCTTCGGCGCCGACGGCGTCCGGGGCGTGGTGCGGGACCCGGCCACCGGCGATCTGAAGGTGGTCACGGTGACGGCGGAGAACGAGGCCGACATCCTGGTCCACGACGCGCACTCCGCCTCGCCCACCACGGCGTTCGCCCTGTCCCGGCTGGCCGATCCCGACACCCTCCACCACACGCCCATCGGGGTTTTCCGGTCCGTGGAGCGGCCGGTCTACGACACCCTGATGGCCGACCAGCTGGACACGGCGATCGAGCAGCGCGGCAAGGGCGACCTGGCCGCCCTCATGGCCGGTGGGGACACCTGGACGGTCGTCGGCTGACGATCGCACGGCCGGCCGGGTATCCGGCTGGCCGACGCATCCGTATCAGCTCCTCACGAGCTCACGAGGCCCGGGCCCGAACGGTCCGGGCCTCGCCGTCTGTCTGCCGGGCGGCGTCGCTCACCTGTTGTGGGCCCCGTCCCTTGCCTGCCGGGCCTCGTCGTACGCGTGCCTGGCCCGCTCCACGTCCGCCATGCGGTCCTGGGTCCACTGGGCCAGCGCGCGCACCTGTTCGGCGGCCTCGCGGCCGAGGTCGGTGAGGGAGTAGTCGACGCGCGGCGGGATCACGGGCCGGGCGTCCCGGTGGACCAGACCGTCGCGCTCCAGGGTCTGGAGGGTCTGGGTCAGCATCTTCTCGCTGACGCCCCTTCCGCTCACCCGGCCGATGGCGCGCCGCAGCTCGCTGAACCGGTACGGCCGCTCCAGCAGCTCGATCAGGACGAGGACGCCCCAGCGGCTGGTGACGTGCTCCAGGACCAGGCGGTACGGGCACATCGCCGGGTCCTGCCCTGCCCTGGTGGCGCTCGCGGCCCCCACAGTACTTACTGCCATGCCAGTACCTTACTTGAAAGTGGGTACTTTCCCTGAGTTAGCGCTCCTTCTACGGTTAGTGCAGACGCACCCCCACAAGGAGATTCAGCTCATGAGCATCGTCGTCACCGGAGCCACCGGACACCTCGGCCGCCTGGTCGTGGAGCAGCTGCTGGAGAAGGTTCCGGCCGATCGGATCACCGCCGTCGTCCGCACCCCGGAGAAGGCCGCCGACCTCGCCAGGCGCGGCGTGCGGATCTCGGTCGCCGACTACAACGCGCCCGAGACCTTCGACGACCTGTTCGCGGCCGGCGACAAGGTGCTGCTCGTCTCCGGCAACGAGTTCGACAAGGGGCGGGTCCAGCAGCACCGGGTCGTCATCGACGCGGCCAAGGCGGCCGGAGTCGCGCTGCTCGCCTACACCAGTGCCCCCGGCAGCCTGAAGGCCGCCCTCGCCGACGACCACCGCGGCACCGAGGAGGCACTGCTCTCCTCCGGGCTGCCCTACACGCTGCTGCGCAACGGCTGGTACCACGAGAACTACACCGAACAGCTCGCCCCGGTCCTGGAGCACGGCGCCGTCGTGCACGCCGCCGGTGAGGGCCGGATCTCGGCCGCCTCGCGTGCGGACTACGCGGCCGCCGCCGTCGCGGTGCTCACCGGCGAGGGCCACGAGAACAAGACCTACGAACTGGGCGGGGACCAGGCGTGGGGCTTCGCCGAGTTCGCCGCCGAGCTGAGCCGGCAGACCGGCAAGGAGATCACGTACCGGCAGGTCTCCGTCGAGGAGTACCAGGGCATCCTGACGGGTGCCGGGCTGCCGGAGCCCCTCGCCGCGATCCTGGCGGGCGTGGACGCCTCCATCGAGAAGGGCGAACTGGTCGTCGGCTCCGGGGACCTGTCCCGGCTGACCGGCCGCCCGACCACACCGCTCGCCGAGGCGATCGCCACCGCGCTCAAGGGCTGATCCCCTCGGGCCGAGGGCTGAGTCCACAGCCTCTCGGGCCAAGGGTTCCGCTCGGATCAGAGCCTGATTCCCTCGGGTGCCCACGGGCCTTTCGCCCCTTCAGTCCCGCCACCCTCGCCTGTCATGACCGTATTCCGATACGGGCATGACAGGCGGGGGTGCTCGGCGCTACCTTCTTGCTTGCTGCACTGGGACCCGGCCAGGCACACCAGTCATGAAGGAGGGCGCGTGACCGAGAAGTCGAGCGGCGAACGGACAGGACTGCTGAACGGCTTCGCGGCCTACGGGATGTGGGGCCTCGTCCCCCTCTTCTGGCCCCTGCTCAAGCCCGCCGGGGCGGTGGAGATCCTCGCCAACCGGATGGTCTGGTCCCTGGCATTCGTCGTCGTGGCGCTGCTTTTCACACGGCGCTGGGCCTGGGCCGGCGAACTGCTCCGGCAGCCGCGCAGGCTCGGGCTGATCGTGGTCGCCGCCGCGGTGATCACCGTCAACTGGGGCGTCTACATATGGGCCGTGAACAGCGAGCACGTCGTGGAAGCCTCCCTCGGCTACTTCATCAACCCGCTGGTCACCATCGCGATGGGCGTGCTGATCCTCAAGGAACGGCTGCGCCCCGTGCAGTGGGTCGCGGTCGGCACCGGCGCCGCATCGGTGCTCGTGCTCACCATCGGCTACGGCCGCCCGCCGTGGATCTCCCTCTGCCTCGCCTTCTCCTTCGCCACCTACGGCCTGGTGAAGAAGAAGGTCAACCTCGGCGGCATCGAGTCGCTGGCCGCCGAGACCGCGGTCCAGTTCCTGCCCGCGCTCGGCTACCTGCTGTGGCTCGGCACGAGCGGCGACTCCACGTTCGCGTCCGAGGGTGCCGGGCACGCGGCCCTGCTCGCCTCCACCGGCGTCGTCACCGCGCTCCCGCTGGTCTGCTTCGGCGCCGCCGCGATCCGCGTGCCGCTGTCCACGCTGGGCCTGCTGCAGTACCTCGCCCCGGTCTTCCAGTTCCTGCTCGGCGTCGTCTACTTCCACGAGTCCATGCCGGCCGAGCGCTGGGCCGGGTTCGCCCTCGTGTGGCTGGCGCTGTCGCTGCTGACCTGGGACGGGCTGCGCTCGGCGCGCCGGGCGGCCCAGCTCCGCGCCGCACTCGGCGCGACCCGGACGGCGACGGGGACCCAGGTCCCCCCGCAGGCACAGGGTCAGGCGCAGGGGCAGTCGCTGCCGCAGGCACAGTCGCAGGCCCCGGTGCCGGGCTCCCTTCCCGGCGATGCTCCTCAGCTGAACTCGGGCATGGCGGAGGCCTGACGCCGTATAAGTGATCGCATGACACACACTCAGACGCAGACGTCCGCCGACCGCACGGCCACTCCTGTGCACTGGAAGCTCGTCATCGACTCCGCCGACCCGCACGCGCAGGCCGACTTCTGGGCCGGCGCGCTGCACTACGAGGTCGAGGACAACAGCGCCCTCATCGAGCGACTGCTGGAGCTCGGCGCGCTGCCGGGCGAGGCCACCGTGGAGTTCCACGGCCGCCCCGCCTTCCGTGACCTGGTCGCCGTACGGCATCCCGACGACCCCTACGACCACGAGCGCGGCACCGGTCTGGGGCGACGGCTGCTGTTCCAGCGGGTGCCGGAACCGAAGGCCGGCAAGAACCGGATCCACCTAGACCTCCACCCGGGTGAGGGCCGGCGCGCGGAGGAGGTGGAGCGGCTCAAGGCCCTCGGCGCGAGCGAGGTGCGCCATGTGAAGGAGCCCGCCGGGGAGTGGGTCGTGATGGCGGACCCGGAGGGCAACGAATTCTGCGTGGCGTAGGGCTGGGGGTCAGTGCGCGGGCGGCGGTGTCCGCGTGCGGGCCCGTTCGGCGAGGCGGCCCATGCGGGCACGGGCGGACTCCAGTTGTTCGATGTCCTCGGCGGCCGGCCCCTCCTCGGCGGTGAGCGCGGTCCACAGGTCGATCAGGTCACGGCCGAGACCGAGGCCCTGCTCCGGGTCGCGGACCGCGCGCCAGGCGGTGGCCGCGCTCCGGACGTTGTCGTAGGCGCCCTCCGCGTCCCGGGCACCGTGGTGGATGCGGGCCAGGTCGAGTGAGAGACGGAAGGCACGCAGGGGGTCACCGGCCAAGTAGGCGATGTAGGCGGAGAGTTCCCGCAGGCGCAGCACCTCGAGGTGCTCGGCG
>NZ_MUBM01000189.1 GCF_002154505.1 Streptomyces carpinensis
AGAGCGGCGACGATCCGCCGGCGCGCACGGTGGCCCTCTCGACGGGCTCGACCGGCGGATCGTCGCCGCTCTGCAGATCGATGGGCGGGCCTCGTGGCGGCGGATCGCGGCGGCCCTCGGGGAACCCGAGCGGAAGGTGGCGCGGCGCGGGTTGCGGTTGCTGGAGAGCGGGGACGTCGCCGTGCGCGGGCTTGTCGTGCGGGGTGAGACCGTGATCCTGCGGATGACGTGCCGGCCGGGCGCCGTGCGGGACGCGGCCGTGGCGGCGGCTCGGCGCGCGGACTGCATCTTCTCGTACGCGCTCGCCGGGCCGGTGGACTGCGTGGCCGAACTGCAGTGTCCGCCGGGCCGGTTGACGTCGCTGATGTTCGACGAGGTGCCCGCGCTGCCGGGGCTCGTCTCGCAGAGCGTGTCACCGGTTCTGCGGTATTTCCGCACGGTGCACGAGTGGTCGCCCGGGATCCTGGACGCCGGGGAGGTCGAGGCGCTCGGGGGACCGTCCGGGATCGTCGACGAGCTCGCGCTCCCGGACATCGAGGTCGGACCGGAGGAGCTGGCGATCCTGGGGGCGCTCGCCGAGGACGGGCGGCGCACGCACGAGGACCTGGCGGCCGTCGCCGGGGTGTCCGTGGCGACCGCGCGGCGCCGCGTGGAGACCCTGACGAGGGAAGGCCTCGTGAGCATCCGGGCCGCCGTCGAGCCCGCGCTGCTCGGCCTGCCGGTCGAGGCGCTGCTGTGGATCAAGGTGAGGCCCGACGAGGTCGAGAAGGTGGGCCGGCTGCTCGTCGAGTCGCCGCTCGTGCGGTATGCGGCCGTCGTGATGGGTGAGCATCAGCTCCTGGTCGACGTGACGCAGCCGTCGAAGGCCGCGCTGCACGCGTTCCTCACCGCCTCGCCGTGGGTGCGGCACGTGGAGGCCGTGCAGTCCCATCTGGTCGTCGAGTCGTTCAAGCGCAGTGGTGTCGAGTTCCCGGGCACCGGTCGCAACCCTTCGTAACGCGACTGAAATCTTCAACATCGGCGCTAACGCGTCTTAAAACTTCACTAGGACCCACCTATTGACTGAAAGGGTCAGCGGCTTCAGTGTGGTGCACCACACGCGTCGCGCCTCGGCCACCGGCCGGACCAGCATCACCGCAGCGACGCCCACCTTGTCTGCTGCCCTAGGACTGCCATGCCCGTTGCTCCCGGCTCCGTCGCCCCAAGCTCCGCCGAATCCGTCGAATCCGCCGCATCCGGCGCCGCCGTCCCCGGCCGGGACGAGATCTGCGTGCTCGACGCCGTCGACCTCACGGCCCGCATCCGCCGCGGGGAACTCTCGGCCCGCGAGGTCGTCCAGGCCCACCTCGACCGCATCGAGCGTCACAACCCCGCCGTCAACGCGATCGTCACCCTCGACCCGGAGGGCGCGCTGGCCGCTGCTGCCGCCGCCGACGAGCGGCAGGCGCGCGGCGAGGAGCTCGGCCCGCTGCACGGCCTGCCCATCGCCTTCAAGGACACCCACCTCACCCGCGGCATGCGCACCACGCACGGCTCGCCGCTCTTCGCCGAGCACGTCCCGCACGAGGACGAACTCCTCGTGCAGCGCATCCAGGGCGCGGGCGCCATCCGCATCGGCAAGACCAACGTCCCCGAGTTCGCGGCCGGCTCGCACACCTTCAACCCCGTCTTCGGCGCGACCCGGAACCCGTACGACATGACCCGGTCCGCAGGCGGCAGCAGCGGCGGGGCGGCGGCCGCGCTCGCCGCCGGGTTCCAGCCGCTCGCCGACGGCAGCGACATGGGCGGCTCGCTGCGCAACCCGGCGTCCTTCTGCAACGTCGTCGGCCTGCGCCCCACCCCCGGCCGCGTCCCCTCACACCCCTCCGGCAACCTCTGGGACACCCTCGGCGTCGCCGGGCCCATGGGCCGCACCGTCGCCGACACCGCACTGCTGCTGTCCGTCATGGCCGGGCCCGACCCACGCGTCCCGATCTCCCTCGACGAGCCGGGCGCCGGCTTCCGCGCGCCGCTCGGGCGGAACACCGCCGGGCTGCGCGTCGCGTTCGCCCCCGACCTCGGCGGCCGGGTCCCCGTCGACCGCGACGTGCGCGACGTCTTCGAACGCCAGGCCAAGGTCTTCGAGGACCTCGGCTGCGTCGTCGTCGAGGACTGCCCCGACCTGGACGGTGCCGAGGACGTGTTCCGCACACTGCGCGCCCACGAGTTCAACCTCGGCCTCGGCGCGCTGCTCGACAGCGACCGCGCGTCCCTGAAGCCCAGCCTCGTCTGGAACATCGAGGAGGGGCGGCGCCTGACCGGCGCCGACCTCGCCCGTGCCACCACCGGGCACACCCGCATCCACCTCGCCGCCACCGCCTTCTTCGAGCGGTACGACGTGCTGATCGCCCCGGTCAGCCAGGTCACCCCGTTCGCCGTCGAGTCGGAGTACCCCACCGACATCGACGGGGAGCCGCAGCACACCTACCTCGACTGGATGCGCTCCGCGTACTTCATCACCGTTCTGGGCTCACCCGCCCTCTCCGTCCCCGCCGGCTTCACTCCAGCCGGGCTTCCCGTCGGCCTCCAGATCGTGGGCCCACCCCGCGCCGAGAGGACCGTGCTCCAGACCGGTGCCGCCTACGAGGCCGCCACCGGGCACGGACGCCGTCGCCCCTCCCTCCCGTAACCGTATGGAGCCCCGATGAGAAAACCGCACGTGCTCTGGGCCGTCGTGCCCGTAGTGGCTTTCCTCAGTACACCGTTCCTGCCCTTCGTCAACGGCCCGCACCTCTGGTTCGGCATCCCCTCCGTCCTTGCCTGGTGCATGCTGTGGACGGTGGGTACGACGGCTTCGCTCGCGCTCGTCGAGCACTTCGCCCACCACACCGACGAGGACGACCACGTGACGCGCGACGAGTACGAGGAGGTCGCCGCGTGAACACCACCATGGCCATCACCCTGGTCGGCATCGTCACCATCGCCGTCGTCGGCATGAGCGGGCGCCGGCCGAGCCGCGGGGAATTCGGCGAATGGACCGTGGGGAAGCGCAAGTTCTCCACCTTCACCACCTGGTTCCTGCAGGCGGGCGAGGCCTTCACGACCTTCAGCTTCCTCGGTCTCGCCGGCATCGCCTTCGGCGGCGGCGTCGCCGCGGCCTTCGCGCTGTGCTATCTCGCGATCAACTTCGTCCTGCAGTACTTCACCGCGCCCCGCATGCGTGAACTAGGCCGCAAGGGCGGCTACTTGACGCAGGCCGACTTCTTCGCCGACCGCTTCCGCAGCCCCCTGCTCGGCAAGGTCGTCGCCGTCGTCGGCGCCGTCTTCCTGCTGCCGTACCTCCAGCTCCAGATCACCGGACTCGGGCTGATCGTGCAGCTCGCCACCGGCAGCCGTACGGGCGGCAACCTGAGCATGGTGCTCGCCACCGTCCTCACCGTCGCCTTCGTCCTGTGGTCCGGCATCCGCGGCATCGCGCGCGTCGCCTACCTCAAGGACGCCCTGATGATCGTCGGGCTCGTGGTGCTGATCGTCGGCGTGGCACTGTCCGTGAACGGCGGCATCGGCGGCCTGTTCGAGACCGTACGGAACAGCCATCCGAACCTCCTGACCTTCCATCAGGACGGTTACGACGCCACATTCTTCGTCACCGCCGTCATCATCTCCGGCCTCGGCGGCGGACTCGGCACCATGGCCCACCTGTGGCCGCCGGTTCTCGCCGCCGGCAGCGGGCGCGCGCTGCGCAAGAACGCGGTCTGGCTGCCGCTCTACCAGATCGCGCTCGGCATCCCCGTGATCGTCGGGTTCGCCGGAATCCTGCTGGTGAAGCCGGGCTCCCCCGCGAACGGCGTCGCCTTGACCCTCGCGGGCCAGACCCTGCCCGGCTGGCTCGTCGGCATCGTCGCGGTCGCCGCTGCCTCGGCGGCGATGGTGCCGTCCGCGGCCATCGTCGTGGGCATCTCCAGCCTGCTGTCCCGCAACCTGCTCAGCGTCCGCAACGAACGCGCGCAGCTGCGCACCAACCACCTGTGCGTCGTCGCGGCCGCCGGCCTCGCCCTCGTACTCGGCCTGACCAGGCCCGGGCTCCTGTCCGACCTGCTGCTGCTCACCTACGGGGGCCTCACCCAGCTCGCCCCGGCGATCGTCATGGGCCTGGCGAAGAAGGTCCGTCTGGACGCGGTACCCGCGCTGCTCGGCATCCTGACCGGCGTCGGCGTCCTGGTCTGGCTCACCTTCGGAGGCGTGGACGTCGGCACGGTCGACACCGGGCTCATCGCCCTCGTCCCGAACCTGGTGGTCACGGCCGTCGCCCAGCTGATCGTACGGTCCCGTTCCCTCGCCCCGGTCCCGGCCGAGGCCAACTGACCGGCCGCCGGGCCGCGCACGCTAAGACCGTGCGCCGCCCGGCGGTCCATCGCGCTCTCAACAAGAGCCGCCGACACCAATTGAATCCTCCCCTTCCTGATGGGAGGCGGGAGCGGTTCGAGCGGCTGAGCGAGGTTGCCAACAAGAACAAGGAACTCCGGGGAGGCTGGCGTTCGCGCCATCGTCCAGGCGAGGAGCTTCCCGCGACGCTCCCGCTGGTCACCCTCCGAGAGAGCGAGGGATTGTTCCGGCGCACCTTCGCAAGGGTCGAGCTCACCATGCCGAGGAACTTCTACGAAGCGCTCAGGGAGCGCCCGGCGATGACGGCCTGACCGACCACTCTCCGCTCAGTCGGCCGTCGACCCTCCGTAACCAGACCCCGTCTGTCACTCACTGGCAGGCGGGGTCTCGTTGTTGTCTTGCGGCTTCCGTAGGACGTACGTCCCCTTGGCCGGTACGACACCGATCAAGCCCTGCTCCTTCAGTTCCCGCACGGCTCGGCGGATCGTTCCGAGGGCGGCGCCGTACTCCTCGCAGAGCAGCCGTTCGCCAGGGAGCCGAGCGCCCACGGGGAACCTGTCCGTGCGGATCTGCTCGGCGATGTCCTGGGCGATCTCCTGCCACCGGTACAGCGGGAGTCCTGCGCTCTCTGTCATGCACCCATGCTGCGGCGGTAGACAGGAGCCCGCTCGGGCGGGCTGCGCTATGACGCAGACAGACGCAGCATGACGCGGCTATTCTGTGGGCGCACAACGACAAGGGGTCCCCGAGGCATGCAGCGCCCCGAGGACCCTTCGGACCGACTGTCGAGGAGTCGACCCATGCGCACACTACTGGCCCTGTTCCGCCGCGGCCGAGGTCGGCACCGGATGCAGCGCACACCTGTCCGGCCGGCCGTCAAGCGACAGGCGCCGACACCTCCCCGGTACGTGATCGACGGTGAAGAAGTCTCACTCGTCCGGGCGTACTTGCTGGCGTTCGAGGAGCAGGCCCGACAGGGCCGAGTCGAGGAGGTGGCCGCGTGAGCGAGACCGACAGCCGACCGGGCCCCTCTCACCTCCGGCGCCTCCCGTGGACCGAGGACGGGAAGGCTGCGTACTTGTCGACCGGCGACGGTCCCTCGCTCATCGCTGCGACGGCCGACGCAATGGAAGAGAGCATGTTGGTCACGGCCGAAGTGGACGCCTCCCGAGCAACGGCCCTCGCCGAGGACGTGAGCGCGTCTGGTGCAGAGCTGCGCATGGCCGTGCACTACCTATGCCGGGCCGTCGCCGACACGATCGAGGTTGCCCGGCTGAGAGGTGAACGCCTGTCTCTCGATCCCGAGGCGAAGGAGACGGCCGAGTTCCTGCGACAGACCCTGACGCCCTGAGCCCGGCAAGCCGAGGGCCCCTGTCCCCCGAAGGTGAGGGGCAGGGGCTCTGTCGTGTCCGGGGTTCACTCGAAGGGCAGGAGCGGCCGACCCTCGATGGCTGCCTGTACATGTTCAGGTCTCAGTGCATCCTCGCCGTACCGGGCAGTGAAGGCGCGCACTCGGCCGAGGGGCGAGTCGGGCGGGGGCGGCTCCTCGCTGATCGTGAAGCCGAGCATCTGTGCCGCGAACGCTGCGCCTACGTCTTGCGGGTTGTTCATGTCCATGCAGAGACGGTAGGCCGAGGGTCTGACAGTCGAGTAACCGCTGTCACGCCGGATCGCCAGCAACGAACCAAGATCGTTCTCCCACCAGTAAGTGAGGGCAGTTCGCCCCTCCGACTGGCAGGTGCCCACCGTCGCAGCTCGGAGCCTGCAACAACCGCCCCTCGGATTGGCTCTCTATAGGTACTCGCTGGTGGCGCTCTCGCGGGCTCCCGCGCCATCCGGGAGGGTCTGGCGCTCTCGTTCCGGCTCGACGTCGAGACAGACGCACAGAGCCTCCATGACTCTGGCTTCCCGCTCGACGGCCGGGCGTCGCGTCCCGTCGAGGAGATGGCCGCGTGAACTGCTCATCTCGGGGAAGCACGGCGGACGCCCGGTACTACACACCGGCCGCCAGATGCGTGCGAGGCAGGCGGCGGCACAGGGAACCGTCAGCCCTCTTGCCGTGCTGGACGTATCGACTGAGCCAGCCGGTAGCACTCCTCCCACCGTTACGCCTGGCCCTTCATTGCGAAGCGGACTCAACATCGGCGCGTGCCTCTTGCAGCGGAAGCAGGTCGTGCAAATCTCAGTGCTGGTCGATGGCCCCCAGTCCGACGTGAAGTACCTGAGCATGCCCCTGATCGACGTGGACCGCCGTGAAGGAGAGCCGGTCTCGCCAGTGACTCGGCAACAGCGGGTGATTTGTGGACCC
Organism: Streptomyces carpinensis; assembly: GCF_002154505.1. Taxonomy (GTDB): domain Bacteria; phylum Actinomycetota; class Actinomycetes; order Streptomycetales; family Streptomycetaceae; genus Streptomyces; species Streptomyces carpinensis. The sequence continues at coordinate 6,674 of NZ_MUBM01000189.1, forward strand.
GGTCCGTGGCAGCGGATGTGCCCAGTTTCCGTCCACGGTTTCCGGGCTGGTTGGCCGCTGCGTCTCAGCCGCGCACCGCAGTCATGCACTCGTCGTATAGGTCCATGATTTCGCCCTTGCCGCCGTTGGCGACCCAAGTCATCGATGCGGCATCCAGGCATGCGAACGCCGTCGCGATCACCGCGCGGGACTTCGCACCCTCGTTGCCGGTAGCTGCGTCTATACGGGTCTCGATGAGCGGCAGCAGGTTCTCCTGGAACCGCAGTCGCTTTTCGAGCCAACCGGCACGCAGCGAGGCGGTGTTGTGCAGGAGGCGGAACCGCTCCAGGGCCTGTTCTCGGCTGTCGTGCAAGGCCAGTACGGCAGCAACCCCTGCGCGCAGGACCTCCCAGACACCGGCATCGGCAGGCTGTTCGCTGATCGTGTCCATCAGGACTTGCCCGAACCGGTCCTGGCCGCCGCCGAGGAGGTCCTCCTTGGTGCCGAAGTAGCGGAAGAGGGTGCGCTGGGAGACGCCGGCCTCTCGGGCGATCTGGGCGATGGTCGTCTCGTCATAGCCCTGCTCGGTGAACAGGCGCAGCGCCGTCTCGAGGATCTCTTGGGAAGCCAGCTGCCGTGTCCGGTCCCACAGTGTGGTCGGTGCGCCCGTCGCTGACTTGGCTTCCTGCTTCATGTCACCAGACTAGCCCAGCACTGCCAGGCCGACAGTCACTAACCGATTGGCAGTCACTGTCAGGCTGCCGTACGCTGCCAGGGTGGCGCCGCAGCACCGCCCACTGCCCCACAGGGCAGAGCTTCCCGCCCAAAAGTATGCAAAGGAGCGCAGATGCATGCACCCACAGCGTTGATCACTGGTGGAACCAGCGGCATCGGCAAAGCGACGGCCGAACTGCTTCACTCCCGCGGCTACCGCGTCATGGTCACCGGCCTCGGCAATGTCGCCGACGCCGGACTTCCCGAAGACGTCACGGCTGTCCGGGCCGACGCACGGTCCCTGCCGGACATCGACCAGGCGATGGACCAGGCGCGCCGGCAACTCGGCTCCCTCGACCTGCTCTTCCTCAACGCGGGCATCTCCCGCCCCGGCCCGATCGAATCAACCGACGAAGACGCCTTCGACGCCCTGTTCGACATCAACGTCAAGGGAAACTTCTTCACCCTGCAAAAGGCGCTGCCCCTCCTCAACGATGGCGCCTCGGTCGTGTTCACCGTGGGTGCCGCCGAAGTGCTCGGGGCTGCGATGACAGCGGCCAAGGGCGCTCTGCTGCCTCTCATGCGGTCCCTCGCGCTCGAACTCGCCCCCCGCCGCATCCGCGTCAACGCGGTCAGCCCGGGAATGATCAACACCCCTGTCTACAGCAAGATGGGTGTCTCCCAGGAAGTGATCGACTCCTGGGCCCGGGACGTCCCGCTCGGCCGCGTGGGCGCTCCCGCCGACATCGCCGAAGCCGTGGCCTTCCTCGCCTCGGACGCCGCCGGCTACATCACCGGCGACAACCTCACCGTCTCCGGTGGCATCGGTGTTCACTCCAACGCCTGACGAGTAATTTGGCTCTGACCTGGAAGGTTCACCGGGTCCAATGCTCAGGCTGTGGCCCGGGCGAGCCGACGGCCCGTGCGGGAAGCCGGCCCCGTCACTTCGTTCTCCACCACGGATAGATGGGCCGCTCTTCTTCCATGCCCGTGTGCTCCGCCGTGCCCTTGGAACTGACCGCTGCCGAGCGCCACCGGCTCAAGAAGATGGCCTACGGCCACAAGACCCCGCACCAGGCACGCCAGCGGGCGACGATCGTGCTCCTGGCAGCACGAGGCCGCAGCAACGCCTGGATCGCCGCTGAAATCCACCTGCATGTGGACACCGTGCGCCGCTGGCGCGGCCGATTCGCGGTCCTGGTGTCTGTCCGCGCTTACGGATCAGGCGTTCGAGCCCACGAACAGGTCCTGGTAACGCTTGCGCAGCTCGGCCTTCTGCACCTTCCCCATCACGTTGCGCGGCAGCGCGTCGACGACGCGCACGGCGCGCGGGTGCTTGAACCGGGCGAGGTCGCCGGCGATGAACTTCAGCAGTTCGGTCTCCTGGGGCTCCTGGCCCGGCGCCGGGACGACGACGGCCACGACCGTCTCCCCGAAGTCCGGGTGCGGGACACCGATCACGGCGGACTCCAGCACCGTGGGGTGGGCGTCGAGCAGTGCCTCGATCTCCTTCGGGTAGATGTTGTAGCCGCCGGAGATCACCAGGTCCTTGCCCCGGCCGACGATGCACAGATAACCGTCCTCGTCGATGCGGCCCAGGTCACCGGTGATGAAGAAGCCGTCCGCACGGAACTCGGCCGCCGTCTTCTCGGGCAGCTGCCAGTACCCGCTGAAGACGTTGGGGCCGCGGACCTCGATGCTGCCGATCTCACCGTCGGGCAGCACCTGTCCGGTCTCGCCGTCCACCACCCGGATCTCCGTGCCGGGCAGCGGCTTGCCGACGGTGCCGGGCTTGCGCGGGCCGTCCTCGTAGGGGTTGGTTGTGTTCATACCGGTCTCGGTCATCCCGTAGCGCTCCAGGATGGCGTGACCCGTACGGGCCTCGAAGGTCTCGTGGTCGCTCGCGAGCAGCGGGGCCGAGCCGGAGACGAACAGGCGCATCGAAGCGCAGGCCTCCGGAGTGAGCCGGTCGTTCCTCACCATCCGGGTGTAGAAGGTGGGCACGCCCATGAGCACCGTGGCCCGGGGCAGCAGCTCCACGACCGTCTCCACGTCGAACTTCGGCAGGTAGTACATGGAGGCACCGGCCGCCAGGGTCATGTTCGCGGCGACGAAAAGCCCGTGGACGTGGAAGATCGGCAGGGCGTGGATCAGCCGGTCCTGGTCGGTGAACTGCCAGGCTTCCAGCAGTGCCTGGCAGTTGGAGGCGAGGTTGCCGTGGGTCAGCACCGCGCCCTTGGAGCGTCCGGTGGTGCCCGAGGTGTAGAGGATCGCCGCCGGGTCGTCGGCCGACGCGTCGACGACCTCGTCGTGGCGGCCGTCGCCCTCCAGCAGGGTGCCGTCGCCCTTGGTGCCGAGGGTCTCGACGACCAGGTCCTCCCCTTCGCGGTGCGCGTGGTCGGCCCGCCGCTCCGGGGAGCAGACCAGCACGCGCGGCCGGGCGTCGCCGATGAAGTACTCCATCTCAGCACCGGTGTACGCGGTGTTGAGTGGCAGGAAGACACCGCCGATCTGCAGCGTCGCCAGATACAGCGCGATGGCCTCCGGGGATTTGTCCACCTGCATGGCGACCCGGTCACCGGGGGTGACACCGTCGGCGACGAGCCGGGCGGCGATCCGCCCCACGGTCCGCGCCGTCTCGCGGTAGGTGATCTGCCGACCGTCGGGCAGCTCGAAGAGCGCCTTGTCCGGCTGCCGCTCCACCTGCTCGGCGAAGGACCGGTAGATGGTGGTGAAGGGTGGTGCCATCAGGGGTGTTCCTCTCTCATCGATCGTTTGAGGCGGTGGAGGCGGTGAAGGCGTCCCTGGCACGGGGCGCCTCCGCGGCCGCGGGGAAGGCGTCGCGCATCGGTCCGCCGAGGGCGACGGCGCCGCGGCGGACGAAGTCTTCGTGCCGGCGCTCCAGCTGCCCCGGCTCGTAGCGGTAGTTGATCATCGCGCCGTACGACTGCCGCCAGGCTTCGGCCGAGCTGTTCGCCGGCCAGTTCAACTGCCAGGCGGCGGCCCCGTTACCCAGGTGGAAGCGGGCGACCGGATCGAGGGGGCGTCCGTCCTCGCGCCGCTCGACCGCGATGTACCGGGCCAGGGCGGGAAGGAGCCGGGCACGGATCCGTTCGACGTCCGCCGCACCGAGGTCCGCCGGCCCCTCCAGGGCGTCCAGCTCACGGACGAGCAGCCCCAGCTCGGCGTTCCGTCCGGCCTGCTCACCGAGCCAGCGCCGGAATCCGGGGAGGGGCGAGAGCGTGACGAACTGCCTCAGGTGGGGCAGTTGCTCGCCCACCTGCTCGATGACCTGCTTGATGAGGAAGCTGCCGAAGGAGACTCCGGCCAGGCCGTCCAGGGCGTTGTTGATCGAGTAGAGCGCCGCCGTGTCCGCGTCCGAAGGGCTGAGCGCCGGGCCGGGCTCCAGCAGCGGAGCGATGCGGTCCGGCAGGCCGCGCACCAGAGCGACCTCCACGAAGATCAGCGGTACCTCCCCGGTGGCCGGATGGAAGAACGCATAGACAGCACGGTCCTCCGGCTCCAAGCGACGGCGGAGCTCGGCACTGCTCTGCATCGGGTGGACCTTCTCGCCCCGCATCAGGTGCTGGTGCAGCTCCTTCGGAGCCTCCCCGGTGACCTCCGCCATGTGGAGAAAGCCGCGGTTGAACCAGGAGGTGAGCAGGTGGTGGAAGTCATGGTCGAGGGGCCGCAGCTCAGGGTGCCGGTGCATCAGCCGGCGCAGGTCCGCGCGCATCTCGACCAGGGCGAGCGTGGCGTCGGGTGCGTGGTTCATCCGGCGCAGCAGCTGCTGGCGGGCCGGCTCGACCACGTCGAAGAGCCGGACCAGCTCCTCCTCGCCCCGGGACCCGGCTCCGCGGGCGTCCTCCCAGCGGCGGAAGGCGGCACGGACCTGATCGGCGTCGGCGCCGTATGTCTGGGTGATGTGGCTGAAGAAGGCCCGCCTGCCGTCGTCGTCGAGCTCGTCGTAGGCGGCGAGAGCCCTGGCCGCGACCGCGCGCATCGAGGCTTCACCCACGTCGCTCATCAGGACTTCGCAGGCGGCGAGCAGCTGGTCCAGCGGGGAGTCCAACGGCTCTCCGGCCGCCGGATCCGCGCCACGCCGCCGCCCGAGAGCCTGGAACAGGTCGGTCAGCAGCCAGCCGTCGTGACGTTCCATGTCCGCACCTTCCATACGCCCCTGGTCTCGCTCGCCTCTGGTGTCGCTCCTGGTTTAAATCCAGGACGATGGACGATATATATAACAGGGCCACCGTAGGACACATCGAGGCTCGTGCACCACCCCCTGCACGCCCGGATAACCTGATCGCTCGGAGGTGCACATGGCCCGGGTCCCGGAATCCCAGCGCGTTCGCGACGCACTCGAGAACGCTGTCGTCGACGGCCACTACCGTCCTGGCGAACGTCTGGATCCTGCGCGGCTCGAGCAGGAGTTCGGCTGCTCTCGCACGCCGATCCGGGAAGCCCTCCAGGCCCTGGAGCGCTCCGGACTCGTCCAGATCCGCCCCAAGCAGGGCACGTACGTCACCGAGCTGAGCGTCTCCGAGCTGGCCGAGCGCTTCGAGGTCATGGCCGAGCTGGAGGGGATGGCGGCGCGGCTCTCCGCCCGCCGGATCGACCGGGAGGCGCTGGACGACCTCGAACGCGCCCTGCAGGAGTGCGAGAGCCACGCGGCGGTCGGCGACGCGGACCGCTACTACTACGCCAATGCCCGGTTCCACGGCATCGTCTACGACTCCTGTGGCAACGAGTACCTGCGACAGCAGGCCCACGCGCTCAAGCGAGCCCTGCAGCCGTACCGGCGACTGCAGCTGCGCGTCCCGGACCGCATGCGCCGCTCCCTGGCCGAGCACCGCGAGATCGCCGACGCCATCACCCGCGGCGACGCCGAGACGGCGGAGAACGCCGCCCGCGACCACGTACTCGTCCAGGTCAAGGAGTTCAGCCAACTGGTGCGGACCTGGCGGCAGTTGACGGAACCGGCGCGCGACGCCGGATGAGAGCACCGCCGCCAGGGGGCGCGGCTCTTGCATCACGCCCTCCCGACCTGGAACACGACACCATTCGGACCTTCCGAGCTCGTCGGGGTGCGGGCACGTCCGGGAGGTGCGCCGCGATCGCGTCATAGTGGCTGCGCACCCAGATCTCGTCCTTGAAGGCGAGCGGGACATCGATCGTGGCGTCCGTTCCGGAGGCCTCGGTGACGGGGCTGATCCACGCTTCTCCCCCGCCGATCGCCTTGCGCAGGGCATCGCCGAACGTCGACGTGACGGCGGCGTTGAAGTTCCTAGTCAGGCTTCCCGTCGCGGCTCGGAGCCGGTGAGCTGGTCGAGAACGGCCGCTCGTTGGAGACAGGCCACCAGCCATCTGGCCGGTCCTGAGGTCAGGCCCGTCATGTCAACGATTTGCCCACGGTGAGGCGCTGGCGCGTTCAGCGTTCCAAGTGATGCGTGGGGGCGTGGCCACGAGCGGGGGGAAGGGTCTCGGACTCATACCGAGGGACACCCACTCGATCATGCGTGGGCGCCTCCCCGCCCGCCCCGCGCCACCCTCCGGCACCGAGGCAACCGCGCCCGGATCAGCCCACGACCCGGTCCCGGCCGGAACCGCCCATCGGCCTCGGACGGGCTTTCGTTAAGGTATCGGCAAAGAAATAACAAAGAAACCGTCTAACGAGACAGGGAGACAACCGTGGGGGCTCCACGCATGAGCAGCACGCCGTTGCCAGGGATCGGGGTCCGCTACGACCTCACCACACGAGAACAACGCAGGCTCTCCGTGGTCGCGCACCGGGACGGCTCGCGGATCCTGAGCGCCTACGCCCAGGACGATCCCGACGCCTGTGCCCTGTCGGTGCGCCTGTCCTCGGGGGAGGTGGCGGCGCTCATCGACGCGCTGATGCCGTCGCACCACAGTCCGAACCTGCTGTCCACCACCGACCTGGGGCTGGTGGCCGAGCGGGTCGAGCTGACCGCCACGTCGTACTGGAACGGCCGGTTGCTGGGTGAGACGCGGATGCGCACCGAGACCGGTGTGTCCATCGTGGCCGTACTGCGCCGTGCCGAGGCGGTCCCCTCCCCCGCGCCCGACTTCCGCCTCGCCGGCGGCGACACGCTCATCGTCATCGGCACCCGCGAGGGCGTCGACGCGGCCGCCGCGATACTCGGGCGGGAGTGAAGCCGACGTGCACGACTCCGCGGTGTTCCTGATCGAGTTCGGTGCGATCATCCTCGGTCTGGGGCTGCTCGGCCGGTTCGCCGGGCGCTTCCATTTCTCACCCATACCTCTTTATCTGCTGGCCGGGCTCGCCTTCGGGAAGGGCGGGCTCTATCCCCTCGGCACCAGCGAGGAGTTCGTCGCCATCGGCGCCGAGATCGGCGTCGTACTGCTGCTCCTCATGCTCGGGCTGGAGTACACCGCCAGCGATCTCGTCTCCAACCTCAAGACCCAGTACCCGGCTGGGCTCGTCGACGCCGCGCTCAACGCACTGCCTGGCGCCGCCATGGCCCTGCTGCTGGGCTGGGGACCGGTGGCGGCCGTGGTCCTGGCCGGCGTCACCTGGATCTCCTCGTCCGGGGTCATCGCCAAGGTCCTCGGTGACCTGGGGCGACTCGGCAACCGGGAGACCCCGGTGATCCTCAGCATCCTGGTGCTGGAGGACCTGTCCATGGCCGTCTATCTGCCGATCGTCACCGCGCTGCTGGCCGGTGCCGGTCTGGCGGCGGGCAGCCTCACACTGGCCATCGCGCTCGGGGTCGCGGGCCTGGTGCTGCTGGTGGCGGTGCGCTACGGCCGGCACATCTCGCGGTTCGTCTCCAGCGACGACTCCGAGAAGCTGCTGTTGGTGGTGCTGGGCCTGACCCTGGTGGTCGCGGGCATCGCGCAGCAACTGCAAGTGTCGGCCGCCGTGGGCGCGTTCCTGGTGGGCATCGCGCTCTCCGGCGAGGTCGCGGAGGGCGCCCACCATCTGCTCGCTCCGCTGCGGGATTTGTTCGCCGCGGTGTTCTTCGTCTTCTTCGGCCTGCACACCGACCCGTCGAGCATTCCGCCGGTGCTGGTGCCCGCACTAGCCCTGGCGGTCGTCACCGCCGTGACGAAGATCGCCACCGGCTACTGGGCCGCGAAGCGCGCCGGGATCTCCGCCAAGGGCCGTTGGCGGGCCGGCGGCACGCTGGTCGCGCGGGGTGAGTTCTCCATCGTCATCGCCGGGCTCGCCGTCACCTCCGGAATCGAGCCCTCACTCGGCCCCATGGCCACGGCGTATGTGCTGATCCTCGTCGTCCTCGGCCCGCTCACCGCCCGCTACACCGAACCGCTGGCCCGCCGCCTCACCCGCCGGTCCACGGCTGCGGAGGCCCTTCCGGCCGACGGTGCGGATCCGCTCGCGGAGCCGGAGGCCACCGTGGCCGATCAGGAAGCGGTCGGCCGGACGTGATCAGAGGCCCACAGCCCCTGGCCGACCAGTCGCCTGCCGACACGTGCATTCCGCCGCGCCCCCTGGCCAGGCTGCTTGGGTACTGCGCCGCTGGGACCGGCACGAATGCGGACACGGGGCGCTGCAGTCCAAGAGTCCCTCTGTCCACGACTGCCGCCTCGGCCCCCACCGGCAGACCAAGCTCTCGACCTGGCTCGACGAGGGGCCAGGCGCGCATGGCTGGAGGGACGACCAGTGTGGACCGCCTCCTGGGTGCACACGCTGATCCTGTAGGTGTTCCGAAGACGAACCAGTAAGGCCTGCCGGGGCGGTGGGTGGGGTCGGCGGAGTGAGTGGGTTGGAAGCGAGGCGGTCGGCGGGACGGATTTCACGGCGCTGGCGGTGTCATGAAGGTTCCTTTGTTGCGGTGCTGTGCGGTGGCGGGAAGCGGCCGGGCCAAGTCACTGCAGCGGTGAGGCCGGGGTGGGGACCACGCGGGTGACGACGGACTTCTCGGGGATCAGCAGGCCGTAGACGACCGGCCCGATCTCGTTCTTCCAGCGGTCGTGCTGGTAGACGGCCGAGTACAGGGTCTCGCTCTGGGCCTCGTCCTCGAACCGGCGAATCCACACGTAGGCGTCCTCATCCTGGGCATCGACGAAGGAGGCGGTCACGTCCATGCCCAGCGAGGCCTGGAACGGGATGACCACGTCCTCCATGTAGCGCACCCACTCCTCGCGGCGTCCGGGTTGGGCCTGGTAGCGGCGGATCTCGTAATACACGGTGCTACTCCGAACTCCTCGCGAGGGTCGTCAGTTGGCGACGGTGAGGACGATCTTGCCGCGGGTGCGGCCGGCCTCTACGCGGGCGTGCGCCGTGCCCGCCTGCTCGAGCGGGAAGGTTCCCTCCACCTCGACGGCGACCTCGCCGGTGTCGATCAGGCCTGCGATCGTGGTCAGCGCCGCGCCGTCCGGCTCGACCAGGTACGGGGTGACCCGCACTCCGGCGGCCTCGGCGGCCTGGGCCAGTTCCGGGGAGACACCGGCCGGGACGGCGACCAGCAGGCCGCCCGGGCGCACGACCTTGAGCGAGCGGGTGCTGGTCTGGTCATGGGCGTCGCCCACCAGGTCGATGACGACGTCGATGTCCTTGGTGGCGTCCTCGAAGCGGGTGGTGGTGTAGTCGATGGTCTCGTCGGCGCCGAGCTCCTTGAGCCAGGGGTGGCGTGCGGCGCTGGCGGTGGCGATCACGTGGGCGCCCAGGTGCCGGGCGAACTGGACCGCGAAGTGGCCGACCCCGCCGGCGGCGGCCGTGATCAGGACGCGCTGGCCGGCCTGTACGTGGGCGGTGTCGGCCACGGTCTGCCAGGCGGTCAGCGCCGCCAGCGGCACGGCGGCCGCGTGCACGTGGTCCAGGGTGGCCGGCTTGCGGGCCCACTGGCGGGCCGGTGCGGTCACGTACTCGGCGTAGCCGCCGGCGGCGCGCGGGAACCACGGCATGCCGTACACCTCGTCGCCGGGCGCGAGGGTGGTGACGCCGAAGCCGACCTCCTCGACGACACCGGAGACGTCCCAGCCAAGGATCAGCGGAAACGTCTGCAGCCCCGCCATGCCCTGACCCTCGCGGGTCTTCCAGTCCACCGGGTTGACGCCGGCGGCGTGCACTCGCACCAGCACCTCGGTCGGCAGCGGCTCGGGGCGCGCAACCTCCTCGGCGGTCAGCACCTGCGGGCCGCCGAACTCCGTAATGGTGACAGCCCGCATGATGTGCTCGCTCATGTTGTCCTCGCTCATGTCCGTCTCACTGTTTCTTTTGCCGGGACGGACGCATCCTGACGTCCGCCGGCGGAGCGGCCGGCATCGACCTGTGCCTGCACCTGGTCCGTCTGGACCACGGGGCGGCGGTGGCCTCGGCCGCCGCGCGCCGCTGCGTGGTGGCGCCGTGGCGCGAGGGCGGGCAGGCGCAGTTCATTGAGCACCCGGTTCCGCAGGACACGGACCGTTCCACTTCGGCGACCCGGCAGTGGGCGCTGGACCGGCTCGCCGAGCCGATCACACTGGAGGACATGGCCCGGCACGCACACATGAGCGTGCGCACCTTCACCAGGCGGTTCCGCAGCGAGGTGGGCAGCAGCCCGCTGAAGTGGCTGGCACAGCGGCGGCTGGCCCACGCGCGCCTGCTGCTGGAGTCCACCGACCTGACCGTCGCGCGGATCGCCACCGCCTGCGGCTTCGGCGACCCCGTCGCCCTGCGCAAGCACTTCCACACATACCTGGGTCTGTCACCACTGGCCTACCGTCGCGCCCACAACGCACCGGAGCCCATGACGGCACGGTGACCACCCAGCCGCCGTCCGGCTCCAGTACCGGGTCATCGGTCTCGCCGTCGTCGGCGGTCCTGGCCTCGGGGATGGTGTACTCGCGTCCTCGATGAGGAAGGCCCTGGCCTCTTCCTCGAAGTAGGGCGACCGGTAGGCGGCTTCGTCCTGGCCGGTGGGGACGCTCACGCCCAGCGCGGGCAGCTCCTCGTCGTCGGCGGCGCACATCCGGGCGCGGCATCGAGCATGGTCCCAAGAGGCCCACGTCTCGGCCTGGCCGCGCGGCACAGGCGCGAGCCCGGCGGCGCGGTCCTCGGACAGGTCCCCAAAGGCGCGCGACGCATCCCGGCGGAAGGGGTGGCCCTGGCCGTCGCAGGCCTGCGGCAACAACTGCAGCACCGTGGCGGCGGCGTCCTTTTCGCTGCGGTCGAAGGGGCGGCCTGCGTAGCGGGTGGCGTCGCGGTAGGCGCAGACGGCCAGCATGCGTCCGGCCGCCATCAGCAGGCCGGCCTCGAACGGCTGCAGGTACTCCTGAAGGTCGCCCTCCGGCAGTTCGTTGAAGAACTCGGCCGCTTCGGTGCAGGCGCCGAACTCGGAAGGACATGAGGGCCGGGCGGTCCTCCCCCATAGGAGCGGGCCGCCGGCGCGGAAGTGTCTCCTCGTCTCAGCTCTGCCGCAGGGCCGGCATCGGAAGCGGGATGTTGTAGGCCGTCGCGCCTGCGCCGACGCCGCCTTCGCAGGTGTTGGGCGGGGTCGTGCCGGTGCCCCGAGTGGAGGGGCGTTCGGCGGCCCAGAACATGTAGCCGAGCATGCCGGAGGTGGTGCCGGCACCGTTGGGGGCGACGGTCTGGGTGAACGAGCCGGTGGAGTTCTGCAGGGAGTTCGCGAAGTCCGTGCACTCGGGCAGCGTCTTGCTCTGGTCGCTGATGTAGACGGACCCGGTGAACTTGGCCGGTGCCAGCGGGGGCACGGGCGGCGAGTACGTCGGCTTGCCGTCGACGTGCTCCTGCCAGTTGGCAATTGCCGAGCTCTTCGAGGGCTGGCGGGAGGGCACCATCGCGTTGGCGTAGTCGAGCACGGGGGTGTCCGTGCGCAGCCAGTCGGCGGTGGCCTTGCGGTCGAGGTCGATCAGCCACCGGTCACCGGCGGCGACATCGATGGTGAGGCGGGCCGTCGGGTCGGCCCCCGTGGCGTCGTAGGGGTGCGCGGCCCGGAAGGCACCGATGAAGGACTGCAGGCCGGTGAGGTTCGGGCCGCTGTTCTGCTCGTAATCGATCTCGATGCCGACGCCCAGATCGCTCGCCAGGGCAGCGGCCCGCTGTCCGAGCAGGGTGGGATTCTCGGCGAGCGCGCTGTCCCACGAGTCCGTATAGGTGATCCCGCCGATGGAGAGCATCACGCGGATCCCGTGGGAGGTGAAGTACTGCACGATGTCCTTGGTCATGCCCCTGGGCACGCCGTTCAGCGTGGTCGCGTCGGTCGTGCCGTGCAGCAGTTTGAGGGGCTCGACGAAACTGAGCACGACCAGGTTGACGGAGGGCCGGCCGTCCCCGCGGTCGATCAGCCAGTGGTTCTGCGAGTCGAACTCGGCCACCGTGCGGACGGTGCCCCAGACGCAGGCGTCGTTCGAACAGTGCCAGGCGCCGTAGATCTGGGGCGGGGTGCCGGTCGCGGCCGAGGCGGAAGCAACGTGCGGGACGAGCAGGGCACCGAGCAACCCGAGCGCGACGAGCAGACGGTGGCGGAGTCTGTGACGCATACGTGCCTCCGAAGAAGGAGCGGCCTACGGGACGCGGGAGGTGGCGCGGGCAGCGTGGCAGGTTCAGACCAATCCGACAAGAGGGCGGGCAACCGGGGGAACGGCAAACGCCCGTGCATCGCTCGGGCCTCGCGACGATCACTGGAACTCAAGCACCCCGGCAGGGCGTTCGTCGTGGAGGTTGTCTGGTCGCGTCAGCTCGTCACGATGCCGCGATGATGCCGTGCAGGAGCAGGTCGATGAGCCTGGTGGCCAGCTCGCGCTGTTCCTCGCTGGCGGCGATGAGGCTGATCCCACCTAGGGCCATCAGCACGTCCTGGGCGTTGACCCCTGACCGCGCCAGTGCCTGGCCCTCCACGGCGCTGAGCAGGTGGGTGACGGCGTCGGCGAGCAGAGCCCGGGTGTGCAGCTTCTCGCTGTCATCGGTCAGCACCACGGCCAGTGCGTCGGCCATGCCGTGTTTGGCGGCCATGAAGTCGATGAAGCGCTCCATCCACATCCGCAGTGCGTCCACCGGCGGGTGGGCGGCTGTGAGGTCCGGTGCTGCTTCGCACAGGCTCTGCACTTCTTGGCGGTAGACCGCCTCGATCAGCAGTTCCTTGGACGGAAACCGGCGGTAGAGCGTGCCGACGCCGACGCCGGCCGCGCGGGCGACGTCCTTGACCGAGGCCCCCGCGCCCTCGCGCGCGAAGGCGGCCGCTGCCGCCTCCAGCAGCCGGTCCTCGTTGCGTTGCGCGTCCGCGCGCAGCGGCCTGCGGGGCCGCGCCGCGTCCCCCTCGTGGCCAGTCACTCACGACTCCCTTCGTGCCACACTTGCAACCGGAACCAGTTCCGCTTACTGTCGAACTCGAACCGGAACCAATTCCGGATATGAGATTACGGCGGCCCACTGCCTCCACGCCACCGGCCGTGCACTCGCCGCCCCATTCCACCGTCTTTCTGGAAGAGCCTCATGACCGAAAACCTCATCACGACCCCGTTCGGTGCACAGACAACCGCCGCCGAGGTGCTGGCCGGCATCGACCTCGGTGGCCGGCGTGCCATCGTCACCGGGGGCGCCTCCGGCATCGGACGCGAGACCGCGCGTGCCCTGGCCGCTGCCGGCGCCGAGGTGACCATCGGCGTCCGCGACCTGGCCGCGGGCGCACAGGTCGCCAAGGAGATCACTGCCGCCGGCGGCCCGGGCACGGTGTACGCCGCGCCGCTCGACCTCGCCGACCAGGCTTCGGTGCGCGCCTTCGTGGAGGCATGGCAGGGGCCGCTGCACATCCTGGTCCTCAACGCCGGCGTGATGGCCGCCCCGCTCCAGCGGACGAGGGAGGGCTGGGAGATACAGTTCGCCACCAACCACCTCGGCCACTTCGCCCTCGCCACCGGCCTGCACAGCGCCCTGACCGCGGCACACGGTGCCCGCGTGGTCTCCGTCAGTTCGGTCGGCCACGTCAACGGCGACGTGCTCTTCGACGACATCAACTTCCAGCGGCACCCCTACGACCCGTGGGCGGCCTACAGCCAGTCCAAGACCGCCAACGTCCTGTTCGCCCTTGAGGCGGGCCGCCGCTGGGCGTCCGACTTGATCGCCGTCAACGCCCTCAACCCCGGCCGCATCACCAGCACCCGGCTCGGCCGCCACATCGGCGACATCTCCCACAGCCCGGCCTCGTTCGACCCCGCCAGCACCGACGTGTCCTGGAAGAACATCGAGCAGGGTGCAGCGACCTCGGTGCTGCTCGCCGCCTCCCCTCTGGTCGAGGGCGCAACCGGCCGGTACTTCGAGGACTGCAACGAGGCCGGCCCGCACCGCCCCGGTGTGCGCCGGGGAGTGGCCGCCCACGCCGTGGACCCTCAGAGCGCGGCCCGCCTGTGGCAGACCTCCCTCGACATGCTCGCCGCCGCAACGACCGTCTGACGTCGCCACTCACCACCGAGGTCCACGACCCGCAGCAGGACACCTGGAGCAAGGTCGCGGCCAACCCCGAACCACTGGCCGCCGCCGCACCCGCCGTGCTGGGCGAAGCTGAGCGACATGCCCGAGTCGCTGTGGATCTCCGGGTTCACCACCGCGGGTGGCAGGCTGCTGGTCTCCGGCGGCTCCGACGGCGGGGCGTTCACCAACGCGGGCTACCAGCACGACCCGGCGGCCGGCACATGGAGCCCGCTGCCCAACTCCTCGCAGACCTCCTACCGGTGCGGCAGCGCCTGCGGCCTCTACCGGATCGGCGGCTCCACAGGCGGCTTCGAGAGGGCACCGGACGCCGAACACCTGCCCGATCACGACTCCGGCGGCAGCGGCGTCGACTGGCAGACGCCGGATCCGGCCGAGTTCGTATTCGAACCCGGCCAGGAGCGCGCGGTCACCGTCACCATGGACAGCGCGAACCTCGCCCAGACCGGCAGCTACGGCACCCGCTCGGCCAGCGGCAGCAGCGGCAGCCGCCACAGCCGACCCCACCCGCACCCTTCACCACCTCGGTTCCCGGACCGCCCTCAGCAGCCGACCGGCCGATCAGCCCGCAAGCGGTGAACGTCTGACAAGTCCACCGGCCGCGCTCTCAGTCCAGTTCGGCGATGCGCCGGACGGCACGGGTGGCGAAGCGGTCGATCCAGCCGGCCGAGTCGCCCACGCGCGGAGCCAGGATCACGGTGTCGACACCGAGCCCGACATAGCCCTCCAGGTCCCGCAGCAGGGCGTCGAGGTCCTCCTGCGTCGCCGCGTCCCCGGTGTACACGAACGTCTTGCGCACGGCGTCGTAGTCCCGCCCCAGGCTGTCGCAGTGCCCGCGCAGCACGTCCAGCTTGTGCCGCAGCTCCTGCGGGGAGGCCGGGATCAGGTTGCAGGCGTCGGCGTACTGGGCGACCAGGCGCAGCGTCTTCCTCTCGCCCCCGCCGCCGATCATGATCTCCGGGTGCGGCGAGCTCACCGGCGGCGGCACGCACAGCGTCTCGGCCAGCCGGTAGTGCGTGCCCTCGAAGGGCCCGTCGTCGTCCGGATCCCACATCTGCAGACAGATCCTCAGCGTCTCCTCCAGCCGCTCGAAACGCTCCGCGAGCGGCGGGTAGGGCACGCCCAGTCCGAGGTGTTCCCGGTCGTACCAGGCCGCCCCGACGCCGAGCGTGGCCCGGCCGCCGGAGAGCACGTCGAGCGTGGTGGCGATCTTGGCGAGCAGCCCGGGATGGCGGTACGTCACCCCCGTCACCAGGGCGCCGAGCCGCACGGTGGAGGTGTGGCCGGCGAGGAAGCCCAGCGTGGTGTAGGCCTCCAGCATCGGGTCCTCGGCGCCGCCGTTGAACTCCATCTGGAAGTAGTGGTCCATGACCGACAGCCAGCTCACTCCCGCCGCCTCGGCGGCCTGACCGGCGGCGGCCAGTTCCGCGCCGAGAGCGGGCGCACCGCCCGCGTTGTCGAACCGGTTGATGTGCACACCGACCCGCATGCCCGTCTCCGTTCCACGTCTCCGACCCTCATCGACCCCTGCGACGCTAGATCTTCGAGTGCGCTCCATGTCCAGCCACGCCGCCGTGTCCGAGCGGAACGGCCGGTGACCACCCGCCGGTCGGCGGGAGGTCTTGGCAAGTCCGCGGCGTTCCGGGCCCGGACGGGTACATGCACAGGGCACATCCGTGCCCGGCGGCACGTGCGCGCCCGGACGACGGTCGTACGGGGCCGCATACGGCCGTACGAGCCGCCCCACACCGCGATCCGCGCGAGGAGACGCCATGACGCCGGTCCCGCCCCCGTTCGACCCCGAGCTCGCCGCCGCCCTGGAGGAGGCCGGGGGTGGGCTGGGACCCGGACTCTCGCCCGCGGACATCGCGGCCGCCCGGCAGGGTCCCGCCGTCGAGCTCCTGGCAGGGCTGGACCTGACGATGAACGGCGCCTTCGAGGTGACGGAGCGGACCGTGCCGGGGCCCGAGGGCGCGCCCGACGTCTCGCTGCTGATCTGCCGGCCCACCGCGGCGGCCACCGGCACGCCCCGGCCCCTCCTCTACCACGTGCACGGCGGCGGCATGGTTCTCGGGAACAACCGGCTCGGCGTGAACACGGCCTTGGAGTGGGCGCGGGAGGTGGGGGCGGCCGTGGTGTCGGTGGAGTACCGGCTGGCGCCGGAGCACCCGCACCCCGCGCCGGTCGACGACGTGCACGCGGGCCTGCTGTGGACGGCGGAACACGCGCGGGAACTGGGCTGCGACCCGGCGCGGATCGTGCTCGTCGGCGGCAGCGCGGGCGGAGGGCTCGCCGCCGCGCTGGCACTGCTGCTGCGGGACCGGGACGAGCCGCGGCCGATGGCCCAGATGCTGATGTCCCCGATGCTCGACGACCGCAACGACACGCCGTCCGCGCACCAGATGGAGGGCGTCGGCGCCTGGGACCGCACGGCCAACGAGACCGCGTGGACGGCGCTGCTCGGCGACCGGCGCGGCGGGCCGGACGTGTCGCCGTACGCCGCGCCGGCCCGCGCCGAGGACCTGTCCGGCCTGCCCCCGGCGTTCCTCGACGTCGGCTCCGCGGAGACCTTCCGCGAC
>NZ_MUBM01000019.1 GCF_002154505.1 Streptomyces carpinensis
CCCGCCGCCCACCGGCCCCCGCAGGGCCCCACCGCCGGCGGACGCACCCGCTACTGGATCGAGATCAACGGCAACCGCCACCAGATCTCCCGCCCGACGCTGGTGCTGGGCCGCAGCACCGACGCCGACGTGCGGATCGACGACCCCGGCGTCTCCCGCCGGCACTGCGAGATCCGGACCGGAACGCCCTCGACGATCCAGGATCTCGGGTCCACCAACGGCATCGTGGTGGACGGGCAGCACACCACCCGCGCTACGCTCCGCGACGGCTCGCGGATCGTCGTGGGCAGCACCACCGTTATCTATAGGCAAGCCGAAGGGTGAACCGGGGGCAATGTCAGAGCTGACCCTCACGGTCATGCGGCTGGGTTTCCTGGCCGTACTGTGGCTGTTCGTGATCGTGGCCGTGCAGGTCATCCGCAGCGACCTGTTCGGTACGCGCGTCACCCAGCGGGGGGCCCGCCGGGACGCCGGCCGACCGCAGCAGGCCGCACGGCAGGCCGCGCCCCCGCAGCAGCGCGGTCAGCAGGCCGGCGGCCGGCAGCGCCGCAACGCCCCCACCAAGCTCGTGGTGACCGAGGGCACCCTCACCGGCACCACCGTCGCGCTGCAGGGCCAGACCATCACGCTGGGCCGCGCGCACGACTCCACGATCGTGCTGGACGACGACTACGCCTCCAGCCGTCATGCCAGGATCTACCCGGACCGCGACGGCCAGTGGATCGTCGAGGACCTCGGATCCACCAACGGCACGTACCTGGACCGGTCCCGGCTGACGACACCCACGCCGATCCCGCTGGGCGCGCCGATCCGCATCGGCAAGACCGTCATCGAGCTGCGGAAGTAGTGCTACATCATGAGTGAGCGCGAGCGGAGCGAGCACGCAACGGAGGCCGGCACCCCGGGCCCCGGCGCGCTCCCGACCGGAGGGTGGGCAGTGTGGCTCGACACGATCGGCTGTATCCGGAGCCGACGGGCGAGGTGCGCATGAGTCTGTCACTGCGCTTCGCCGCCGGATCGCACAAAGGCATGATCCGCGAGGGCAACGAGGACTCCGGTTACGCCGGTCCGCGCCTGCTCGCCATCGCCGACGGCATGGGCGGCCAGGCCGCCGGCGAGGTCGCCTCCTCCGAGGTGATCTCCACCATCGTCGCCCTCGACGACGACATCCCCGGCTCCGACATCCTCACCTCGCTCGGCGCCGCCGTACAGCGCGCCAACGACCAGCTGCGCGCCATGGTCGAGGAGGACCCCCAGCTCGAAGGCATGGGGACGACCCTCACCGCCCTGCTGTGGACCGGCCAGCGGCTCGGCCTGGTGCACGTCGGCGACTCGCGCGCCTACCTGCTGCGCGACGGCGTACTGACCCAGATCACCCAGGACCACACCTGGGTGCAGCGCCTGGTCGACGAGGGACGCATCACCGAGGAGGAGGCCAGCACCCACCCGCAGCGCGCCCTCCTCATGCGCGCCCTCGGCAGCGCCGAGCACGTCGAGCCGGACCTGTCCATCCGCGAGGTGAGGGCCGGCGACCGCTACCTGATCTGCTCCGACGGCCTGTCCGGCGTCGTCTCCCACCAGACGATGGAGGAGACCCTCGCCAGCTACCAGGGCCCGCAGGAGACCGTGCAGGAGCTGATCCAGCTCGCGCTGCGCGGCGGCGGCCCCGACAACATCACCGTCATCATCGCCGACGTCCTCGACCTGGACACCGGGGACACCCTCGCCGGGCAGCTGTCCGACACCCCGGTCGTGGTCGGCGCGGTCGCCGAGAACCAGAACCACCTGCACGACAACGGCATCATGCAGACCCCGGCCGGCCGTGCCGCCGGCCTGGGACGCCAGGTGCCCGGCCAGGGCGGCGGCGAGTTCGGCCCGCCCGGCTCCGGCGACACCACCGGCTTCGTCCCGGCGGGCGGCTTCGACGCCTACGGCGACGACGACTTCGTCAAGCCGCGCAAAGGCCGAAGGTGGCTGAAGGGCTCCCTGTACGGCGTGCTCGCGCTCGCCGTCATCGGCGGCGGCCTGTACGGCGGCTACCGCTGGACGCAGACGCAGTACTTCGTCGGCGCCAACGACGAGCACGTCGCGCTCTACCGGGGCATCAGCCAGGACCTGGCCTGGGTGAAGCTGTCCAAGGTGGAGACGGACCACCCCGAGATCGAACTCAAGTACCTGCCGCCGTACCAGCAGAAGCAGGTCAAGGCGACGATCGCCGAGGGCGGTCTGCAGGACGCCAGGAAGAAGATCGACGAGCTGTCGGTGCAGGCCTCCGCGTGCAGGAAGGAGGCGGAGCGCAGCGCCGTCGAGAACGACGCCAAGGCGGGTCAGAGCAAGGCCGACGGCACCACAGGCATCGGTACGACCACGGGAACCACCCGCGCCTCCTTCACGTCCAAGGCCACACCGACGCCGAATCCGTCGACGTCCAAGACCCCGTCCTCCCCGTCCAAGTCCGCGACCGCGCCCACTTCCAGCCCCGGCCCCACTCTCTCGGAGGAAGAGCAGAAGGTCGTCTCGCAGTGCGGTAAGCAGTAGGCAAGCCGTGAGAGGCCCTGTCACACGATGAGCAGTACTACCAACTCGCCGACGCACCACACGTCCACGATCGGCGCCATCGGCGCGCCGAGCCGACGCAACACCGAGCTCGCGCTGCTGATCTTCGCCGTCGCCATCCCGGTGTTCGCCTACGCCAACGTGGGCCTGGCCATCGACAACCGGGTACCCTCCGGCCTGCTGAGCTACGGCCTGGGCCTCGGCCTGCTGGCCGGCGTCGCCCATCTCGTCGTACGCAAGTTCGCCCCCTACGCGGACCCGCTGCTGCTCCCACTGGCCACGCTGCTGAACGGACTCGGCCTGGTCGTCATCTGGCGGCTGGACCAGTCCAAGCTGCTTCAGGCCATCGGTCAGGCCGGTGACAAGGCACCCAACCAGCTGATGTACACAGCCATGGGCATCGCGCTGTTCGTCGTCGCGCTGATCTTCCTCAAGGACCACCGCGTCCTGCAGCGCTACACCTACATCTCCATGGTCGCCGCGCTGGTCCTGCTGCTGCTGCCGCTGGTCCCGGGCCTCGGACTGCCCGTCTACGGCGCGAAGATCTGGATCCACGTCGGCAGCTTCTCCATCCAGCCCGGTGAGTTCGCGAAGATCGTCCTCGCGGTCTTCTTCGCCGGATACCTGATGGTGAAGCGGGACGCGCTCGCCCTGGCCAGCCGCCGCTTCATGGGCCTCTACCTGCCACGCGGCCGCGACCTCGGCCCGATCCTGGTCGTCTGGGTCATCTCGATCCTCATCCTGGTCTTCGAGACCGACCTCGGCACCTCGCTGCTGTTCTTCGGCATGTTCGTGATCATGCTGTACGTCGCCACCGAGCGGACCAGCTGGATCGTCTTCGGTCTGCTGATGTCCGCGGTCGGCGCCGTCGGCGTGGCCAGCTTCGAACCGCACGTGCACCAGCGCGTCCAGGCCTGGCTGAACCCGATGAACGAGTACAAGCTGAGCCGGTCGGGCGCGCCCGGCATGCACTCCGAACAGCTGCAGCAGGCCCTGTGGGCGTTCGGCTCCGGCGGCACCCTCGGCTCCGGCCTCGGCCAGGGCCACTCCGACCTCATCCGGTTCGCCGCCAACTCCGACTTCATCCTCGCCACCTTCGGCGAGGAACTGGGCCTGGCCGGCATCATGGCGATCCTGCTGATCTACGGCCTGATCGTGGAGCGCGGCGTGCGCACCGCGCTGGCCGCCCGCGACCCCTTCGGCAAACTGCTCGCCATCGGCCTGTCCGGCGCCTTCGCACTCCAGGTCTTCGTCGTGTCCGGCGGTGTGATGGGCCTCATCCCGCTGACCGGTATGACGATGCCGTTCCTGGCGTACGGCGGCTCCTCCGTCATCGCCAACTGGGCCCTCATCGGCGTACTGATCCGGATCAGCGACACCGCGCGCCGCCCGGCGCCCGCCCCCGCCTCGAACCCCGACGCCGAGATGACCCAGGTGGTCCGCCCGTGAACAAGCCCCTGCGCCGAATCGCGATCTTCTGCGGCCTGCTGGTCCTCACGCTGCTCATCCGCGACAACTGGCTCCAGTACGTCAAGGCCGACGGCCTGAAGAACGACGAGAACAACCGCCGCGTCACCATCGCCCGCTACTCCACCCCGCGCGGCGACATCATCGTCGGCGGCTCCCCGATCACCGGGTCCACGGAGACCAAGAGCAACGGGCTCAACGACCTGAAGTACAAGCGGACGTACAAGGACGGCCCCATGTGGGCACCCGTCACCGGCTACGCCTCGCAGTCCTTCGGCGCCACGCAGCTGGAGAACATCGACGACGCCATACTCACCGGCAACGACGACCGGCTCTTCTTCCGCAACACCCTGGACATGGTCACGGGCAAGCCCAAGCAGGGCGGCAACGTCGTCACCACCCTCAACGCGGCCGCGCAGAAGGCGGCGTACAACGGTCTCAAGGGCCACGGCAAGGGCGCCGTCGTCGCGCTGGAGCCCTCCACCGGCAAGATCCTGGCGCTGGCCTCCTACCCGTCGTACGACCCCTCGTCGTTCGCCGGCACCTCGAAGTCCGACGGCGACGCCTGGAACAAGCTCCTGAAGAAGAACAACTCCAGCGAGCCGACGCTGAACCGGGCGCTGCGCGAGACCTACCCGCCCGGCTCCACCTTCAAGGTGGTCACCGCGGCCGCCGCGCTGGAGAACGGTCTGTACACCTCGGCCGACGAGAACACCAAGTCGCCGCTGCCGTGGACCATGCCGGGCACCAGGACCGAGCTGAAGAACGAGGGCAACATCCCCTGCGAGAACGCCACCATGCGCATCGCGCTGCGGTACTCCTGCAACTCCGTCTTCGGCAAGATCGGATCCGACCTCGGCAACGCCAAGATGCTCGAGGAGGCGAAGAAGTTCGGCTTCACCAGCGAGCAGTTCACGCCGGTCCGCTCCAACGCCTCGGTGTTCTCCGACGGCATGAACCAGTCGCAGACCGCGCTGTCCTCGATCGGCCAGTACAACACCGCCGCGACCCCGCTGCAGATGGCCATGGTCGCCTCGGCGGTCGCCAACGACGGCAAGCTGATGAAGCCGTACATGGTCGACAAGCTCACCTCGCCGAACCTGGACACCCTGGAGCAGACCCAGCCGGAGGAGCTGAGCCGGCCGCTGTCCTCGAAGAACGCCCAGATCCTGCAGTCGATGATGGAGACGGTCGTCAAGGACGGCACGGGCACGAACGCCCAGATCGGCGGCGGCGTCACCGTGGGCGGCAAGACCGGTACCGCCCAGCACGGCGTCGCCAACAGCGAGAAGCCGTACGCCTGGTTCATCTCCTACGCCAAGACCAGCGACGGCAGCTCTCCGGTCGCGGTGGCCGTGGTGGTCGAGGACGACAACGCCAACCGTCAGGACATCTCCGGTGGCGGCCTCGCGGCCCCCATCGCGAAGAACGTGATGGAGGCGGTCATCAACTCCAAGAAGTGACCCCTGTCACGTCCCCTTCACATCGGTGCACGTTGGGATACCGGTCCTGTATCGGGTGACGGTCTTGGCCAGGTCACACAAAGCGAGCCGGGTACGGTAGGCCCGGACGGCAGCTCCGGCGGCACACGTGGTGCCGGTCGGGACCGACGGAGAGGGCTGGTAGGTAGCTATGGAAGAGCCGCGTCGCCTCGGCGGCCGGTACGAGCTGGGCCAGGTGCTCGGCCGTGGTGGCATGGCGGAGGTGTACCTCGCGCATGACACCCGCCTGGGCCGCACCGTGGCGGTGAAGACACTGCGCGCCGACCTGGCGCGCGATCCTTCCTTCCAGGCCCGGTTCCGCCGGGAGGCCCAGTCGGCCGCCTCGCTCAACCATCCCGCGATCGTCGCGGTCTACGACACGGGCGAGGACTACATCGACGGGGTCTCGATCCCGTACATCGTGATGGAGTACGTCGACGGCTCCACACTCCGTGAGCTTCTGCACAGCGGCCGCAAGCTGCTGCCCGAGCGGGCCATGGAGATGACCATCGGCATCCTCCAGGGCCTGGAGTACGCCCACCGCAACGGCATCGTCCACCGCGACATCAAGCCGGCGAACGTCATGCTGACCCGCAACGGCCAGGTCAAGGTGATGGACTTCGGCATCGCCCGCGCCATGGGCGACTCCGGCATGACGATGACGCAGACGGCGGCCGTCATCGGCACCGCCCAGTACCTCTCGCCGGAACAGGCGAAGGGCGAGCAGGTCGACGCCCGTTCGGACCTGTACTCGACGGGTTGCCTGCTGTACGAGCTGCTGACCGTCCGCCCGCCGTTCGTCGGCGACTCCCCGGTCGCGGTGGCCTACCAGCACGTCCGCGAGGAACCCCAGCCACCGAGCGTCTTCGACCCCGAGATCACGCCCGAGATGGACGCGATCGTGCTGCGGGCGCTGGTGAAGGACCCCGACTACCGCTACCAGTCGGCCGACGAGATGCGCGCCGACATCGAGGCCTGCCTCGACGGCCAGCCCGTCGCGGCCACGGCCGCGATGGGCGCCGTGAACTACGGCGGCTACCCCGACGACCAGCCGACCACGGCACTGCGCCCCGACGCGGGCGCCCCCGCCACGACGATGCTGCCGCCGATGAACCCGGACGACGGCGGCTACGGCTACGACGACCGCCCCGACCGGCGCCGCCAGCAGAAGAAGTCCAACACCTCGACGATCCTCCTGGTCGTCGCCGGCGTCCTGGTGCTCCTCGGCGCCATTCTGATCGGCAAGTGGGTCTTCAGCGGCAGCGGCGGCGCGGGCAACGACACGGTGCCGGTACCGAACTTCGTCGACCAGACGAGGGCCGACGCGAAGTCCATGGCGGACAACGTCGGCCTGAAGGTGACCTTCACCCAGAAGACCTGCGAGAACGAGCCCAAGGGCAAGGTCTGCGACCAGGACCCGGCCAAGGGCAACGAGGTCAAGAAGGGCACCACCGTCAACCTCACGCTGTCGACCGGGGCCCCGAAGGTGGCCGTCCCCAGCGTGCTGGGCCTCAGCCTCGACGACGCCAAGGCGAAGCTCGAGGGCAACGACTACAAGTTCAAGGTCGAGACCCAGTTCAGGGAGTCGACGGAGAACGCGAACACCGTCCTGGACCAGGACCCGGTGAACGGCAAGGAAGTACAGAAGGGTTCGACGGTCACCCTGATCGTCGCCAAGGCCGCCGAGAAGGTGACAGTCCCGGACGTCACGAACCAGTCCTGCGAAGACGCCAAGAAGCAACTGGAGGCGAGCAACCTCAGCGGCAACTGCACCGAAGTGCCCAACAACGATCCCACCAAGGCCGGCAAGGTCATCCAGACCTCGCCGACGGCGGGCTCACCGGTCGATAAGGGCTCCACGGTGACGATCCAGATCGGCCAGCAGGTCCAGCAGCAGAAGACCCCGGTTCCGAGCGTCGTAGGCATGACGGTGGCGCAGGCCAAGCAGACCCTGAACCAGGCCGGCTTCACCAACGTCCAGGTCCCGGGCAACTCGGACGACAACGCGCTCGTCATAAGGCAGGACCCGAAGGGCAACCA
Organism: Streptomyces carpinensis; assembly: GCF_002154505.1. Lineage (GTDB taxonomy): Bacteria > Actinomycetota > Actinomycetes > Streptomycetales > Streptomycetaceae > Streptomyces > Streptomyces carpinensis. The sequence goes on from NZ_MUBM01000019.1 coordinate 7,545, forward strand.
GCAGGTCGACGACCCTGCGAACACCCAGGTCACCCTGACCACCTTCGGCGGTGGCGGAGGCAACAACAACGGCCCCGGCAACGGCGGCAACAACAACGGCGGCATCTTCGGCTGACCGCCCGGCCGGGCCCCGAGCCCGACGAACGGAGCCTCGGTTTCCCTTCCTGGAAGGGAAACCGAGGCTCCGTTGCTTGGGGCCCGCTACTCAAACGCACATCCGCTCGCATTTCGCTCGTGTCTTCTCATGTCATCACTCGTTGATCGGCTGGGGTGGGGACTCGCAGCTCTCTGCCCTGGCCATGCCGCCCGCCCGCCGACAGAAGGGCAAGAACATGATCAACGACTCAGCGCTCCTGGAATCAAGGAGCCTGCGCGACAGCGTGATGGACCGCACGGACGTGCTCGACAGGGTAAAAGCCCTGTCGCTGCTGCCGGACGGAATGCACGTGACCACCGCGATGGTCGCGGCGTACTTCGAGGTGGCCGAAACCGTCGTCAACAACCTGCTCAGCCGCCACCGGCAGGAGCTCGAGTCCAACGGGCTGCGCGTGCTGCGCGGCGCTGACCTGCGAGAATTTCAGAAACTCAATCTGAGTTCCTCTTCCGGAGGCTATCCACAGAGGCGCTCCGGCCTGGCCGTCTGGTCACGCCGCGCCATCCTCAACGTCGCCATGCTCCTCCGCGACAGCGATGTCGCCCGCCAGGTACGCACCTACCTCCTCGACATGGAATACCTGGCGCGCACACAGCCTGTGGAAAACTCGCCGCAGCCGGACGTCGCCTCCCTCGACGACCGCATCGACCAGCGCATCACCCACATCCTCGGCAAGACCGTCGTGCCCATGTTCAACGCCCTGATCGAGACGTCGGGCGAGCACCGCAGGGAGCTGATGGCGCTGCGAGCGGGCGTCCAGCACATCGAGAGGCGACTGCAGCAGCACCACGCACGCCTCCGAAGGCTGGAGAGTCCCCGCGACGATCGCCCCCTCGCCGGAGTCATGGCCGCCATGGACGCCATGACCGGCCGCGAGTTCGAGCACCACATCGCCACGCTCCTGCGCCGCGACGGCTGCACCAGCGTCGTCGTCCTCGGACGCCACGGAGACCGGGGCGTCGACATCACCGCGCTCACGGCCGACGGCCGACGCCTCGTCGCCCAGTGCAAGAGGTTCGCGCCCCACCTGCACATCACCAGTCCCGAGGTCCAGAAGTTCGTCGGGTCCGCCAAGGTTCTCTACGCCGCGGACGTGGCGCTCTTCGTGGCGACCTGCCGCTTCACACCCGACGCCCTCAGCATCGCCGAGGAAGCCGGCATCACTGCCGTACACCGTGGCCCACTGGAGAAGTGGGCCGCAGGCGAGCTGCTCACGGCGCTGAAGTAGGGCCGAGGACGACAGAAAGAGGCCCGAAGCCGCAAAGGAAGGTTGCGGCTTCGGGCCTCAGCCATGCTAGATGACCGAGCTCCTGCGAGGAGCTCGGTCACCGCAGTTCCTTCGGCAGCGTCCGCTTGCTGTCCACCTTGTCCACACGCACCAGCTCCCCCCACACCACGTACCGGTACCGGCTCGTGTACACCGGCGTGCAGGTCGTCAGGGTGATGTAGTGGCCGGGCTTGGTCACGCCCGACTCCTTCGGGACCTGTGCCAGGACGTCGACGTTGAACTTCGAGGTCTCGGGCAGGATGTCGAAGACCTTGTAGACGTACCACTTGTCCCGGGTCTCGAAGACGACCGGGTCACCCTTCTCGATCTTGTCGATGTTGTGGAACTTCGCGCCGTGGCCGTCCCGATGGGCGGCGAGGGTGAAGTTGCCGGCCTTGCCCGTCATCGGCAGGGTCGCCTTGACCGGGTCGACGTAGTAGCCGGCCACGCCGTCGTTCAGGACGTCCGTCGACGTGCCCTTCTTCACCAGGACCTCGCCGTTGTGCATGGCCGGCACATGCAGGAAGCCGATGCCGTCCTTGGTGTCCAGCGCGCCGGGGGCGCCGGGGGCGGAGTGCGCCCACTCGTCGCGGACCTTGTGGCCCTGCCGGTCGGCATTGCGGTCCGCTACGACGTTGGTCCACCACAGCGAGTAGGCGACGAACAGACCGAGCACCAGGCCCACCGTGATGAGGAGTTCACCGAAGACGCTGACGGCCAGGGCCAGCCGGCCGGAGCCCCGGCGGCGCGGGCGCGGTGCGGGCCCGCCGTGGGTGTGCTCTGCCGTGTCGTCCGTGGTCGCTGCCACTGATCATCCGCCTTTTAACTCACGAGCGCATCCGGCTTGCCCTTGCTGCGCGGCCGTTCCTCGACCATCTTGCCCCAGACGATCAACCGGTACTTGCTGGTGAACTCCGGTGTGCAGGTGGTGAGTGTGATGTAGCGACCGGGTTCGGTGAACCCCGACCCCTTGGGGATGGGATCCAGGACACCGATGTTGGCCGGTGACGTCACCGGCAGCGTCGACGTCGTCTTGTAGACGAAGTAGGTGTCCTGCGTCTCCACGACGATCGGATCGCCCGGTTTGAGCCTGTTGATGTACCGGAACGGCTCGCCGTGGGTGTTGCGGTGGCCGGCGAGCCCGAAGTTGCCCGTCTTCGCCTCCGGCATCGCCGTGTTGAGGTCGCCCTGCCCGTAGTGCCCGACCATGCCCTTGTCCAGCACTTTCGTCTTGCTGGTGCCCTCGGCGATCGGCACCACCACGTCCAGCTTCGGGATGTGCAGGATGGCGAAGCCCTGCCCCGGCTCGAAGGTCCCCGGGTTGCGCTTGCCGCTCGCCCAGTCGTCCTGGAGCTGGTGCGCCTCGTTGCCCGCCTGCGCGTGCGCCCGGACGTTCGTCCACCACAGCTGGTAGGTGACGAACAGCAGCATCACCACACCGGTGGTGATGAACGCCTCGCCGACGATCCGGCTGGCGACCACGCCCGGGCTGGGCTTGCGCGCCCGCGCCAGCCGGCGTGCCTCCACCCGGGAGAGGGGAGCGGACCGCTGATCCGCGGGCGCGCCGTCTCGCCCCGACACCTCGGCCCCATGACGCCCGTGACGGCCCCTGGCGGCCTTTCTACGGGCCGCACGGCCGCCGTGTGGGCTTTCAGACGGGCTTCCGGTCGTTCCGGCCGCAGCGGTGCGCGCTGAGCCTTCTGAGGCCCTGGGCGGCGGATCAGGCACCCGCAGCCCCACCGTCTCCTCAGGGAGGGAAGGCACATACGGCGCCTCGGCGGCCGGAGGCACATACGGCGGCGCCTCGGCGGCCGGAGGAACGTACGGCGGCTGGGCAGGCGGAGGCACATACGGTGCCTCCGGGGGGTAGGCCCCGTACGGCGCTTCGGTGGGAGAAGGCACGTACTGCGGCTCGGGGTGGGGAGGCACGTACGGGGCCTCGGCGGGAGAAGGTACGTACGGCCGTTCGGAGGGTGAAGACGCGTACGGCGCCGCCGAGTCACGCGGGTCGTACGGCACCGAGGCGTACGGGTCCTCGGAGGCGTCGTAGCCCTCCGAGCCGTACCAGCCGGCGCCGGACTCGCGCTCGGGGCGCAGCGCGGTCACGCCGTGGCCCTGCCCACCACCGGGGCGAGCCCCGCCGATCTCGCCACAGCCCCCTCGTCACCGCACTCCGCCAGCCAGTTGGCCAGCATCCGGTGCCCGTGCTCGGTGAGCACGGACTCGGGATGGAACTGCACGCCCTCCACAGGCAGGTCCCGGTGGCGCAGACCCATGATGATGCCGTCGTGGGTACGGGCGGTGACCTCCAGCTCGTCCGGCACGGTCGGAGGCATCGCGGCCAGCGAGTGGTACCGGGTCGCCGTGAACGGGGAAGGAAGGCCGGCGAAGACGCCCCTGCCCTCATGCTCCACCAGCGAGGTCTTGCCGTGCAGCAGCTCGGGCGCCCGGTCCACCACTCCGCCGTACGCCACCTGCATGGACTGCATCCCCAGGCACACACCGAAGACGGGGACCCCGGTCCCGGCACAGTGCCGCACCATGTCCACGCACACACCGGCCTGCTCGGGAGTACCCGGGCCCGGCGAGAGCAGCACACCGTCGAAGCCGTCCTGAGCGTGCGCCGTGGACACCTCGTCGTTGCGCAGCACCTCGCACTCGGCGCCGAGCTGGTACAGGTACTGGACGAGGTTGAAGACGAAGCTGTCGTAGTTGTCGACGACGAGGATCCGCGCACTCACTGGTTGTTCACCGTCACATCGTTGAAGGGAAGCAGCGGTTCGGCCCACGGGAAGACGTACTGGAAGAGGACGTAGACCACGGCCAGGACCAGCACCAGTGAGATCAGCGCCTTGGCCCACACGTTCCCCGGCAGATGCCGCCAGATCCAGCCGTACATGCCGTCCCTTTCTTTCACCACGGCACCAGACTCACGCCGTACGGCACCAGACTAACGGCGCGGCGCCTTCGGTTTCCCGGCCTCCGCAGGGTCGGGCGGAAGCTGTTCCACGTGAAACCAGGACACGTGGCGGCGACGACCCCGGGGTGTCCGCCGGTCGCGGTGAGGACGACCGGCTACTTCACGGGCTTCGCGTAGTGCAGGTCCACCGTGCCCGAGTAGCCGGGCAGGGTCACCGTCCCATCCTCCGTGACCTTCCAGCCGAGGCCGTAGACGTTGACGTACACCATGTAGTTCTGGATCGCCGGGGAGTCCGCCAGCGCCTTCTGCAGCCGGTCCGGGTCGCCGACCGCCGTGATCTTGTAGGGCGGGGAGTAGACGCGGCCCTGGAGGATCAGCGTGTTGCCCACGCAGCGCACCGCGCTGGTGGAGATCAGCCGCTGGTCCATGACCTTGATGCCCCGCGCCCCACCGTTCCACAGGGCGTTGACCACGGCCTGGAGGTCCTGCTGGTGGATGACCAGGTAGTCGGGCTGTGGCTCGGGGTAACCAGGGAGCTTGGCGGTCGCGTTCGGCGGGGCGTCGTTGAGGGTGACCGACACGGCCTTCCCCTTGACCGCCTGCGTCCCCGCGCTCTTCTCCAGACCGGTCAGCTTCTCGTCCTGGGCCTTGGTCCTGCCGTCGTCACTCTCGGCGAGGGACTCGACATCGCCACGCAGGGCGGCGTTGGACTCGTCCAGTTCCTTGTTCTTCCGGCTGCGCTCCTGGATGAGGTCCGACAGCTTCAGCAGCGAGGTGTCCGTCCGGATATTGGTGCCCTTGGCCGTATTGAAACTGGTGAAGAATATGAGCCCGGCGAGGGCGAAAACGGCCACGGTGAGGATCCGCACCGGCCGGAAACGGCGCGTACGGACCGGGCTGGCTCCCGTCCCCGGGGAGTCGGCAGAATTGCTCAACGTACCCTTATCTCCTTCGGCGCCACGGAAGCACTACGCTAACGGACGCCCGGGGGAGCGTTCGGTTTCCCCCAGCAGTCCCACCGTGTACGCCCCCGGAGCAAGCCCAGTTCCCTGCGCGGCCACGCAGCGCATCGACAGGAGAGACCCTCGTGCCGAAGTCACGGATCCGCAAGAAGGCCGACTACACGCCGCCGCCCGCGAAGCAGGCGACGAGCCTCAAGCTGGAGAGCCGCGGCTGGGTGGCGCCTGTGATGCTCGCCATGTTCGTCATCGGCCTGGCCTGGATCGTCGTCTTCTACGTGACCGACGGCTCGCTGCCCATCAACGCTCTGGACAACTGGAACATCGTGGTCGGCTTCGGCTTCATCGCGGCCGGATTCGGCGTCTCCACGCAGTGGAAGTAGCCGTCCGCTCGCGACGCGAGCAGACGGCTTTCGGCAGTGGAAGCGGAGTCTGCCGTGGGGTGAACCCAGCTCTGCCCACGGCTATCCGCTGAGTTATCCACAGCCTGGGTCGAATTTCCACACGAAGCCTGGGGAAAACCCGACGATCTGTGGATAACCAGTCGACCATTGACGCCGGTACGACTGTCACACCACCCCATGGACACCCGTTCGCCCCCTGTCTGACCTGCGCAAACACAGGTGAGCGACAGGGGGCACAGTTGTTCCCGCACACTATGCACAAGATTCGGCACGGACTGTGGACAACGGCCGGCCGGCGGCTCGTCTCAGGTGAGCTGGGCCGTTCTCAGCACCGTCATGACGACGACGACCGCCAGCACCAGCGCACACGTCCCGTACTGCACCAGCGTCCGGCGCTCGCGCGGGGCGTGGACCATCGCGTAGCCGACGACCACGCCGGCGACCAGGCCGCCGATGTGCGCCTGCCAGGCGATGTTGCTCCAGCCGAAGGTGATGATCAGGTTGACCACCAGCAGCGCGATGACCGGCCGCATGTCGTACCTGAGGCGGCGCATCAGGACCGCGGTCGCGCCGAAGAGGCCGAAGATGGCGCCGGAGGCGCCGAGGGAGGGCTGGTTGGGGGCGGCGACCAGGTAGGTGAGCGCGCTGCCGGCCAGTCCGGAGACAAAGTAGAGGGCCAGGTAGCGGGCACGGCCGAGGGCCGCTTCCAGGGGACCGCCGATCCACCACAGGCTGAGCATGTTGAACAGGATGTGGATGTAACTGCCGTGCAGGAACATCGCGGTCAGCAGCCGGTAGTACTGACCATGGGCAATGCCCTCGATGCCGCCGAGGAGGGGCACGTAGGCCTGGCCGATCAGCTCGAACCGGTTGGTGAAGCGGTCTCCGACGGACAGCTGGACCAGGAACACGGCCAGGTTGATGCCGATCAGCACCTTGGTGAGCAGACGCGGATCGGCCGCCACGCTGCCACCGGCGATCGTCCGGGGCCGGGACGCGGCCGGGGAGTGCCCCGTGCCGGAGCCGCCGCGGGCGCAGTCGGGGCACTGGAAGCCCACGGAGGCGTTGACCATGCACTCCGGGCAGATCGGCCGCTCGCAGCGGGTGCAGCGGATGCCTGTCTCGCGGTCCGGGTGCCGGTAGCAGGTGGGCAGGCTGCTTCGTGCCTCCGACCGGCCGCTTGGCGCCTGTTCCATGGGGTCCCCTCATGTTCGCTCTGGACGGTGCGCGGCTCGCCGTGGGCAACGCACCGCCCCGCTCATCCTTACGGACGAGCGGGGCGTTTGGTTCCCTCGCCGGGCCGGGGAACGGCTGGGTCGTCCGCCTGTGCTCAGGCCCCGCGGGTCTCGACGACGACCGACTCGATCACCACGTCGTTGAGGGGGCGGTCGTTGCGGTTGGTCTTCGTGCTCGCGATGGCGTCGACGACCTTCTGGCTGGCCGGGTCGGTGACCTCGCCGAAGATGGTGTGCTTGCGGGTCAGCCAGGCCGTCGGGGCGACGGTGACGAAGAACTGGGAGCCGTTGGTGCCGGGGCCCGCGTTGGCCATCGCCAGCAGGTAGGGCTTGTTGAAGGCGAGGTCCGGGTGGAACTCGTCCTCGAACGTGTAGCCGGGGCCGCCGGTGCCGTTGCCCAGCGGGTCACCGCCCTGGATCATGAAACCGCTGATCACCCGGTGGAAGACCGTGCCGTCGTACAGCTTCGCCGTGGACTTCTCGCCGGTGGCGGGGTGCGTCCACTCGCGCTCGCCCTTGGCGAGCTCCACGAAGTTGCGGACCGTCTTGGGGGCGTGGTCCGGCAGGAGCCGGATCTCGATGTCGCCGTGGTTGGTCTTCAGGGTGGCGTAGAGCTGCTCAGCCACGATCTGCCTTCCGTTGTCTTCCCTTAACCCTCCGATCCTCGCACGGTGGGCAGCCCGCGTCGCCCGGCGCCCGCGTCCGGGCGGACATCCGCCGGAATCGGTTGCGGAATTCGGGGTCAGTCCACTCGGGTCGGGAGCGCTGCGCGGCGATCCGTGGCATTGTCATCGACAAGCTCCCGTTGCCCCGTATTCATCCGCAATTGCACTCCGATCGTCTCGCGTGACCGTTCCGGCGGTCCGTGACCGTCTCCCGGTGGCTTTCCGATCAGGAAGAGCCGTCGGGGACCTGAGTCGTCGCCCGTGACACGGATGCCCGTGCACACATGCTCGCGGGCTCGTTGACAGGCATGATCCGTAAAAGGGTGGAAAGTCGAATTACCGTACGCCACCGAGGAGGAGGAACCCGTGACCCGCATCGATAGCGTGCGCGCCGCGACCGGCTCGGCGAAGGACAGCGTGCTGCACGCCGCGGAAGTGGTGGCGCCCTACGCCGACACGGCCAGGGAGAGGGCCGCGCACTACGCGCACGAGGCACGCGTACGGCTCGCGCCGAAGGTGTCCCTGGCCGCCGACCAGGCCCGCGTGCAGTACGGCACCTATGTCGCGCCCCGGCTGGAGCAGGCTCGCACGCAGGCCATGACGTATGTGCCGCCGAAGATCGACCTGGCCGCGCAGGAGGCGGCCGAGCGGACGCGCAAGGCCGCCCGGCAGGCCGCCGAGTACTCCAGGCCGAGGATCGAGCAGGCGATGGCCGCGGCCGGGCCGGTCGCGGACGAGGCTGCCGCGCGAGGTGCCGCGGCGCTGGTCGCGCTGCGCGGCCAGGTCCCGGCGCAGAAGATCCAGAAGCTGGCCCGCAGGCAGAGCCGGCGGGCACGGGCCGGCCGTATCGCGAAGGTGCTCGCGATGGTGGGTGTGCTCGCGGGCAGTGCCTTCGCCGCCTGGAAGTGGTGGGACAAGCAGGCCAACCCCGACTGGCTGGTGGAACCGCCGGCCGCGACCGAGGTTCCCGACAACGGTCGGCTGACGTCGGTGGACGGCAGCGGCCAGTCGGTCCTGGACCCCGAGGTCGAGGCGAAGGAGGCCGAGGAGGCGGCGGACCGCGACGAGCAGGGCTGACCGCGCCCTACGGTGGCGGTGCGGCCGCCGGGTGGCGGTTCGTCTTGGGCCCGGCCCCTCGCGGTAGCTCCCTGTCGGTGCGCGTTCTCGCGGATCGGCGGGGAGCTTCGTCGTGCGCGGCCCTGCTCCTGGCCTTTCTTCCGGGTGGGCGTCTGCGTGGCTCCGGGCAGCGTCCGGTTGCTCTGGGCGATCCGGCTGCTCGGGGCGTTCCGGCTGCTCTGGGCAGTCCGACTGCTTCGGTCGCCGGCTCCGCGAGGCCGGCGTGATCCGAACGCGAGGCGCTGGGCGAGTGGCTGCTCGGTCCAGATGGTCTTGCCGTTGTCGCTGTAGCGGGTGCCCCAGCGCTGTGTGAGGCTCGCGACGAGCAGCAGTCCGCGTCCGCCCTCGTCGTACGTCCGGGCCCGGCGCAGGTGAGGGGCGGTGCTGCTGCCGTCGGAGACCTCGCAGATGAGCGAGGAGGTGTCCCGGAGCAGGCGCAGCACGACGGGGTCGGCACCGTAGCGGATGGCGTTGGTGACCAGTTCGCTGGTGATGAGTTCGGTGGTGAAGACGACGTCCTCTCCGAGCCCCCACTCCCTCAGCCGGGCGGCCGCGCGTTCCCGGCAGGGTGCGACGACCGCGGGATCGCTGGGCAGGTCCCAGGAGGCCAGTCGGTCGCTGCCGAGGCGGTGGGGGCGGGCGAGGAGCAGGGCCACGTCCTCGGTCGGCTGGGCCGGCACGAGGTGGGCGACGACGCGGTCGCACACCGTCTGGAGCGACTCGGCGGGTTGAGCGAGCAGTGCGTGCAGTTCGGCCCGTGCCGTGTCGGGGCCCTTGTCGGAGGCGTGCAGGAGCCCGTTGGTGAAGAACGCGAGAAGGCTGCCGGCCGGGAGGTCGAACTCGGTGGCCTCGAACTTGAGGCCGCCGCCTCCCAGCGGGGGGCCGGGCAGCACGGGGAGTTCCTCGACGCGGCCGTCGGGGTGGATGAGGACCGGCTCGGGGTGGCCGGCGGACGCCATGGAGCAGCGGCCGGTGACCGGGTCGTAGGCCGCGTAGAGGCAGGTGGCGCCTGCCACCGGGACACCGCCGGCGTGGGCCGCCTCCTCCTGGTCCAGTTTGATCACGATGTCGTCGAGGTGGGTGAGCAGTTCGTCGGGAGCCAGTTCCACGTCGGCGAGCGTTCGCACCGCGGTGCGCATCCTGCCCATGGTCGCGGTGGCCCGGATACCGCTTCCGACGACGTCGCCGACGGTCAGGGCGACCCGGGCTCCGGAGAGGGGTACGACGTCGAACCAGTCGCCGCCGCTGCCGGTGGTGCTCGTGCTCTGCAGGTAGCAGGAGGCGATGTCCACGGCTTGGTGCTCGGTGGCGTGGCCGGGCAGCAGGCTTCGTTGCAGGGCGAGTGCGGTCTTCCGTTCCCGGCTGTAGCGCAGGCAGTTGTCCAGGCACACGGCGGTGCGGGCGGCCAGGTCGCGGGCGAGGTGGACATCGGCCTTGTCGAAGACGGGGTGGCGGCGGTGTCTGGCGAAGGTGACGATGCCCAGGGTGGTGCCGCGGGCCAGCATGGGGACGAGCAGTGCGGCTCGTTGCCTGTGCGGCTCGTCCGCCTCGGCCGGGGTGGCGGTTCCGTCCGGCGGCGGCCGGTCCTCGTCCGGGACGCCGGGTGGCCAGGAGGTGTCTCCTCGGGGCTGGCCGTCCTGGAGGACGCGTCCGATCAGTGAGTCGCGGGCGACGGAGTGCACGCCTCCCGTCGCCGCGGTCGGTTCCGGTGGACAGCCGGGGGCCGAACCCGATGCGACGCGCCGGAACTCGATCGCTTCGCCGTCGAGTTCGGGTGGCCCGTCGCTGAGTTCGGTGCCGCTGCCCTCGCCGTCCCAGACCTCTGCGAGCAGGTCGACGGTCACGCGCTCGGCGAAGGTCTCGGTTGCCAGGTCCGTCAGCTCCCGGGCGGTGTGCCAGACGTCCAGGGTGCTGCCGATCCGTGCGCTGGCCTGGCTGAGTACCGCCAGGCTGCGTCGTGCCCAGAACTGTTCGGTGGTGTCGAGGGTGGCGGCGGACACTCCGAGGAGTTCGCCTTCGGGGCTGCGTAGCGGGGAGAGCGTGACCCGCCAGGTGAGCGTCGTCCCGTCCAGCGTCACCGTGCTCTGCCACGATTCCGCCTCGCCGGTGCGCATCACCCGATCGACGGCGTCGCTGAACTCGCGGCCGCCCTCGATGGTGATCCCGGGCTCGATCTCCCCCGCCGAAAGCCCCAGCATCGCCTCCGCGGGCCGGTTGGAGACCAGTGCGGCGGCGCGGTTCAGCCACACGAGCCGTCGGCTCGTGTCGAAGAAGGTGACGGGGATCGGCAGCTGGTCGAGCAGGTGCCGCTCGCGCGCGATGGCCAGGGCCAGGGCGTTCCCGCCGGCGCATCGGATCCCGAAGGAGTCGCTTCCGCTCGCACCGTGCCTGCCCATGCGTTGCACACCTGTCCGTTCCCGGCGACCGCCTCGATGCACCTTTCAGCCAAGAATGCCCCTTCAGGGCGTTCTGTGCGAGGTTGATCGGGAGGGGGCGCCGGGGCGGGAGCCGTGGGCGCCGTACTGTGCGAAAAAAGCCCACCTGACCGGCGTTTCCGCAGGTCAGGTGGGCTTTGGTGCGGTGGAGCCTAGGGGAGTCGAACCCCTGACATCTGCCATGCAAAGACAGCGCTCTACCAACTGAGCTAAGGCCCCGCAGAGGAGCATCCGCCCGGACGAACCGGCCGCCGGTCGGGTGCCGCAGACCAGAGTACCGGGTCACCCCCCGGATCTCGCAAAAAGATTGGGGGTCCCCGTGGCCGACCACTCTCCGTAAGATGCTCCGCGTGGTTCGCTACAGCGAACCACGGTACTCGGGGAAGCGATGGGGAGACGCAATGGACGCCGCACAGCAGGAAGCCACCGCAAGAGCGCGGGAACTGCAGCGGAACTGGTACGGGGAGCCGTTGGGGGCGCTCTTCCGTAAGCTCATAGACGACCTGGGCCTCAACCAGGCCCGGCTGGCGGGGGTACTGGGGCTGTCCGCACCGATGCTGTCGCAGCTGATGAGCGGCCAGCGCGCGAAGATCGGTAATCCAGCGGTCGTCCAGCGGGTGCAGCTGCTGCAGGAACTTGCGGGGCAGGTGGCGGACGGCAGCGTCAGCGCGGCCGAGGCGACCGAGCGCATGGAGGAGATCAAGAGGTCGCAGGGGGGCTCGGTGCTCAGCAACACCACGCAGACGACGAGCAGTTCGGGAGCGCCGACGGTCAAGCGCGTGGTCCGCGAGATCCAGTCGCTGCTGCGTTCGGTCGCCGCCGCCGGCGACATCATCGATGCGGCCGACAGCCTCGCCCCCGCCCACCCCGAACTGGCGGAGTTCCTTCGGGTGTACGGCGCGGGTCGCACCTCCGACGCGGTCGCGCACTACCAGTCCCACCAGAACTGACGCCCCGGGAGGCGTCGCCTCGCGCGTCGCGGGGGAGGCAAGGGGGGTAGCCGCAGGGGGAGGAGCGACGCACAGCCATGGGTGAGGTCTTCGCCGGCCGGTACGAGCTGGCCGACCCGATCGGGCGCGGTGGGGTCGGCGCCGTCTGGCGTGTCTGGGACCACCGACGCCGCCGGTACGTGGCCGCAAAGGTGCTCCAGCAGCGCGACGCCCACTCCCTGCTGCGTTTCGTGCGGGAGCAGGCGCTGCGGATCGAGCACCCCCATGTGCTGGCACCGGCCAGCTGGGCCGCCGACGACGACAAGGTCCTGTTCACGATGGACCTGGTGGCCGGCGGCTCGCTCGTCCACCTGGTCGGCGACTACGGCCCGCTGTCTCCGGCGTTCGTCTGCACCCTCCTGGACCAGTTGCTGTCGGGACTCGCCGCCGTGCACGCGGAAGGGGTCGTACACCGCGACATCAAGCCCGCCAACGTGCTTCTGGAGGCCACCGGCACAGGACGCCCCAGACTGCGGCTGTCCGACTTCGGTATCGCCATGCGGCTGGGCGAACCGCGGCTGACCGAGACCAACCTCGTGGTGGGGACCCCCGGTTATCTCGCTCCCGAGCAGATGATGGGCGCGGAACCGGACTTCCCCGCCGACCTGTTCGCCACCGGTCTGGTCGCCCTCTATCTGCTGCAGGGTGCCAAGCCGGACGCCAAGGCGCTCGTGGAGTACTTCGCCAAGCATGGAACGCCGGGTGCCCCCAAGGGCGTTCCCGAGCCGTTGTGGCAGGTCGTGGCGGCACTGCTGCAACCGGATCCGCTGGCCCGGTTCCGTACGGCCACGGGGGCGCGCAAGGCCCTCGCCGCGGCCGCCGAGCTCCTCGGGGAGCCGGGGCCGGAAGAGGAGCAGATCGAGGTCTTCGACCAACTCGGCCCGCTGCCACCGGGCTTCGGTCCGGACGGCCCGCTCGAACTCGGTGCGGGTGTGGTGGTCGACACAGCGACGGCGACGGGCGGCACCCGTGGGTCGGCTCGGCCGACCCCCGCCGTCGCCTCCTCCGAGGCTTCTGGGACGGACGGCACAGGCACGCCCCGTGGCTCGGAGCCGGCCGACGGAACCGAGGGGACCCACGGGACCGGCAGGGCTGATGGCACCCACCGGGCCGCCGGGCCGAAGGGGGCTGACGGGGCGGAGGCAGCTGACGGGGCAAAGGAGGCTGACGGGGCGGAGGGGGCCTGGACGCCGACCGGAAAGCCCGGCGGTTCGATGCCGTCCGACCAGGACACCGGCAGCTTCCGTCTGCCCCCGCCGGCAGGCCCCCACGATCCCACTCGTGCGCTGCCGCCCTTCCCCCGTGCGGGCGCCTTCGCCGCGGCCCCTGCTTCCACTGCCTCGTACACCGCCGAGGTCCCACAGGTCCCCGTTCCGGCGCAGGAAGTCTCACGGCACCGCGCCGTACGTCCCCGTCGTACCGGTCCGCCCGCCAAGGTGGTGCTGCCGCTCCTGCTCCTCGCGCTGGCCTGCTACGCGGTGGGTTTCTGGGCCCTGGCCCGCCTCTGAGGGGCTGCCCGTTCCTCTACCAGGCTCCCGCCCGCCGCCGGGCGGCCAGCGTCCACGCCCCGAGGACGGCCAGCAGGACGGTCCCCGCGCCGATGCCGCCCACGGCGAGCGCGCGCAGCGCCGCGGAGCCGCCGCCCGCCCCGGCCGCGGTCGCCGCCTCCCGGTCCTGGGCCGTGACCGCGAACAGGTTTCGTGGCTCGGACCGGCCCGCGTATCCCGGCCCCGGCCGCGCCCTGCCGTCCACCCGCACCCGCAGGGTCAGAACGTAGGGTCCCCGGCCGAACGTGTTCGCCGTCTGGGCGGCCAGGTGCACGACCAGGTAGTAGGAGCCGGCGAACCGCATGGCCTTCACCTGGTCGGCGAAACCGTAGCGGTTGGCGTAGGCGACGGGCGGCAGGGGCGCGAGCCCGGCGGAGGTGGGCCGGCCGCTGTAACCGGCGTACGCGTCCTCGACGGAGCCGCGCACCGGGTTGTAGAGCGACAGCGTCAGCGCGCCGTCGGCATAGCCGCTGCCGCCGCTGGAGCCGCCCAGCTCGGCGGTGGCGTTCAGTCGCTGTCCCCAGTCGACCGGGATCTTGTAGAAGAGTGTCTGACCGGGCCGGATCCGGTCCTGCCAGATGCCTTGCCCGACCGTCGCGGCCGTGGCGAAGCCGGCACCGCCGGATCGGTCCACCGTCTGCCCGTCGATCGGCTCGGGCGAGACCGAGTCCCACGTCTGCGGCGCCCGCGTCGCACCGGTCCGTTCCAGGGTCGGCTCCGTCACGGTGGCCAGTTCCAGGGGCCAGGTGCCCGGCGAGGAGCCCGCGGCCGCGATGCGCTCGACGAGGACGTAGTACGTACCGGCTCCCTGGCACAGCGTGCGGCCGGGGGAGGCCTCGCGCGTGCCCCACGCGGCGATCGGGTGCGCGCTGCGGCTCGTGCCGAAGCGAGTGGCCTGGTAGGAGCAGGCGTTGCCCTGGGCGTCCTGCACGGAGACGCGCAGGCCGTCCGTGGCGGAGACCGTGCTGCCCGTGCCGGGGACGGCGGTGGCGGAGACGTAGGCGGTGGACGTGGCGTCGAGGTCGAGACGGTAGTAGAGCCGGCCGTTCACCGGCAGGGAGCTTGCGTAGGTGCGGCCGGGCTCCAGGCTCCTGGCGCCCGAGGTCGTCGTCGCCCCGGCGACGGACCGTGCGCCGTCGGTGAAGGCGTACGCGCCCGGTGTCCCCTCCGCGACCGCGCTCATCCCCGGCGCGAGGGCCGCCACCAGGCCCAGCACCGCCACGACGACTGCCAGGCGGACGACGACGGCGGCGGTGGTGGCCCGTCCGACCGAAGACGGCCGCTCCTCCACGGGCTTGCGTCCGGCCGCGGATCCTCCCCCAGTCGCAGGTCCCCGCACCGTGGCGGACTCCCGCACCGTGGCGGACTCCCGCTCCGCCGCGACCTCCCGCTCCGCCACGGGTTCCCGCCTCGCCACGGACCGCCGTCCAGCCGTGGGCCGTCTCATCCCGCGCCACCCCTCGCGTTCGCCGCCGCCTCGGACGTCGCCCATCCTGCCCCGCGGGCCGTTGCGCCATCCGCCCGTTCCGCACGAGCGTCCGAAACGGCCGCCTCATGAGTCGGCGACTACCCCATTGGCCACAGCACCGCAACACGAGGATCTTTCACCAGGCCCGGACGGCCGGCGCCGGCAACACAAAACCCCGACCGCAACGGCGGTCGGGGCCTGCTCAGTATCGGATGTCGATGCTCACGAACCCGTGGGCACGGAGTCAGTCGCCTCCGTCCACAGATCCTGCTCGGCGCGATCCGCCTGGATCTGGCGGTACACGAGGAGCCCGCCGATGGCGGCCAGTGCGACCAGGAGAAGCTTCTTCACCGCGCGACCTCGTCTTTCCTTGACGTAGGGGACCTCTGGCGCCCGACTATACACACCGACCGATATCGATCGGTGACCTGCGGGGGCCCCCAACTACGGGGTGCCGGAGCGCAGTAGAAGCGGACCAGATCCATCCGGCCGGAGCGTGATCACGCCCGCACGGACGGTCACTTCGCCCACTTCCCTCCCGTCTCCGTACTTTTTCGCCCTTCGTGCGCCCATCCGAGTGGTGTTCATCCGAAGAACGACGCGCCACGGGCGTCGGTCCCACACTTCGCGCCGCTCATACACATGATGAGCAAAGTACGCAAATCGCCCAACCCGAAAGTGAGGGGACATGGACCAGCACAAGGTCGTCAAGCTGTGGACCGCCATCGTCACCGCCTTCCTCGCGCTCTGCACGGCGCTCGGACTCATCACCACGACCGCCGCTACGGCGAACGCCGCGCGGCAGTCGGAGACGGCATCCAAGAGCACCAGCACCCGGCTGCGAGCACAGACGACGTCACTGTCACCCTGGTCCAGGCCACACGGCCGGTCCCTGCCCCCCACGATGAAACAGCGGATCCGCGCCGAGGCCCACGGAAAGTCCCCCAGCTGCCGGCACCGCCCGCTGACCGACGCTCCTTCGCTGGCCACCGACCCGCAATGCGCCCCCGCGGAACCCCCG
>NZ_MUBM01000190.1 GCF_002154505.1 Streptomyces carpinensis
CGCCGCGGCCGCCGCGGCGACCAGCAGACGGTATGCCGCCGCCCGCGGGCGCCAGGTGGGGGCCATCACCGCGCTCGCCGGAACGGCCGACGGCATCAGTACGGGGACGCCCGGGATCGCGGGGAGGTCCGGTATGTCTCGGGGGAAGGTGGGTGTGGGGGGCGCTTCGGAGGTCGTGGGCGCGGAGGATCCGGAAGATCCTTCGGGGGCCTCTGCCTCTGCTGCTTCCCGTGGTGCCTCAGGTGCATCGCGGGCTGTTCGTGCTGGTGATATCGGTGTTTCAGGCGTGGGCGGTGTGGGGGCGGCGCTCATGCCCTCACCGTAGGAAGAGGGGGTGTGACCGGCGATTCGGGTGGGCCGTGTGGGTTACCGGCCTCGGCCCGCGGTCTCGGGCGCCTGCCCCCTCCCCGGTACGGGTGCGTTCCGCCGTCAGTCCCGGCCCACCAGCGTCAGCAGCGTCGCCTCCGGGGGGCAGGCGAAGCGGACCGGGGTGTAGCGGTTGGTACCGCAGCCGGCCGAGACGTGCAGGTAGGACGTGTGGCCGCCGGACGTGTGGGTGGACAGGCCCTTCACCCGGTCGGCGTCGAGGTCGCAGTTGGTGACCAGGGCGCCGTAGAAGGGGATGCAGAGCTGGCCGCCGTGCGTGTGGCCGGCCAGGATGAGGGGGTAGCCGTCCGCCGTGTAGGCATCCAGGACGCGCAGGTACGGGGCGTGGACCACGCCCATCGAGAAGTCCGCCGCCTCGGATGGGCCGCCTGCCACCTTCGCGTAGCGGTCCCGCTTGATGTGCGGGTCGTCCAGGCCGGTCAGTTCCACCGAGACACCCTCGACCTTCAAGGTGCCGCGCGTGTTCGTCAGGTTGAGCCAGCCCGCCGCGTCGAAGCCGTCGCGCAGGTCCTCCCACGGGTTGTGGATCACGCCGACCGCGGGGGCGTTGCCGTTGAGGCCGTGCCGGCCGGTGGCCTTCTCCAGCAGGTAGCGGGCGGGGTTGCGCAGCCTGGGGCCGTAGTAGTCGTTGGAGCCGAAGACGTACGCGCCCGGGAACTCCATCAGGGGGCCCAGCGCGTCCAGTACCTCCGGTACGCCCTCCGGGTCCGAGAGATTGTCCCCGGTGTTGATCACGAAGTCCGGGCGCAGGCCCGCGAGCGAGCGCAGCCAGCGCTGCTTCTTGCGCTGACCGCCGACCATGTGGATGTCGGAGACCTGCAGGACGCGCAGGGGGCGCATGCCGGACGGCAGGACCGGGACCGTCACCCGTCGGAGGCGGAACGAACGGGCCTCGAAACCGGCCGAGTAGAGAAGACCGGCGGTAGCGACCGCCGTGATGCCCAGGGGAACTCCGTATCGCGCGCGCATGTGTCCATCGTCTCAGGACCGTGCCGTGCAGCGGAAATTCTGTGCCTCGATGGTGTCCAGCGGGTGCGGGGACCGAGCCCGCCGGGCCGGGCCGGTCTTCTCCTGGGCGTGCGACGGTACGTCCGCCGGCAACGCGCGGCTTCTCGGCCGCGAAATCTGCAAGCGGGTGCGTTGCGGTACCTGCGACAATCAGGACCATGACCACGCTCAAGTCGAAGCTGCACGATGACCTCAACGCCGCGATCAAGGAGCGCGATGAGCTGCGCTCCGCGACGCTCCGGCTGACGCTCGCCGCGATCACCAAGGAGGAGGTCGCGGGCAAGGAGAAGCGCGAGCTCTCCGACGACGAGGTACTCAAGGTGATCACCAAGGAGGCCAAGAAGCGCCGTGAGGCGGCCGAGGCCTTCGCCCAGGGTGGTCGTACGGAGTCGGCCGAGCGGGAGAAGGCCGAGGGCGAGGTGCTTGCCGCGTACCTGCCCAAGCAACTGTCCGACGACGAGCTGAACACGATCGTCGCCCAGGCCGTCGAGGAGGCGCGGGCGGCCGGCGCCGAGGGGCCGCGTGCCATGGGTGCGGTCATGAAGATCGTGAACCCGAAGGTCGCGGGGCAGGCCGAGGGCGGGCGCGTCGCCGCCGTGGTGAAGAAGCTGCTGGCCGGCTGAGCCGGATCCGGCCGTCGTCCGCCGCCGGGAGGGTGCCCGGCACGGAGAAGCGAAAGGGGCGCCGGCTTTCTGCCGTGCGCCCCTTACGCGTATTGCTCGTACGTCTTGCTGGTGCGTCCCCGCCGGGGTTGTCGCTCGTATGTCCCCGCTGGGGCTGCCCCTTCCCAGGGGCCGACCCCGTCAGCCGTGTCGGCCCCCGTTCCCGTTCCCTCGCGTGCCGCCGACCTGGCCCTGGATGAAACCCTGGGGGATGGAGAGGGTGGGGTTCGGGGTCGGGCCGCCGGCGCCTCCGCCCGCGTCCGCGCCGCCGAAGAGGCCGCCGATGAGGCCGCCGTTGTCACCGTTGTTCCCGCCCCCGTTTCCGTGGCCGTCACCCTTGTCCCTTCCCTTTCCCTTCTCGGGGTCGGGGATGTCGACGAGGTTGAAGGACGGGGACGGCTTGCCCTGCAGGGCGCCGGTCATCGCGTCCCGCCAGATGGGGCCGGGCACGTCGGCGCCGTAGACGAGGCCGTGCAGGATGCCGCCGATGCGGATGTTGGTCATCTGCACCTGCTGGGTGGCACTGCCCACCCACACCGCGCCCGCCATGTTCGGCGTGTAGCCGACGAACCACGCGTTCTTGCGCTCGTCGGTCGTACCCGTCTTACCGGCGTTGTCACGGTCGGAGAGGCCGGCCTGCCGGCCCGTACCGGAGTCGATCACACCCTGGAGCAGCGTGTTGACGGTGTCCGCGGTCTTCACGGACATGGCACGCGAGCACGTCGACTTCGGCACCGCCAGCGACTTCTCCTGGCCGCCGACCTTCTGGGTGATCGACTCTATGGCGATCGGGGTGCAGTACACGCCGCGGGAGGCGAAGGCGGCGTACGCGGTCGCCATCGTCAGCGGGGAGATGCCCTTGGAGCCGAGGGCGATGGCGGGCACCTGGGGCAGCTTCTGGCCGTTGCCCTGCACCACGTGCAGCTTGTCGGTCATGCCGACCACCGGGCACAGGCCGATGTCGGAGATCATCTGCACGAAGTAGGTGTTGACCGACTTCGCCATGGCCTCCTTCATGGCGTACGGGCCGTGCTCCGAGGTGCTCTCGTTCTCGACCTCGGCGTGACTGCTGTTCACCCACCTCTTGCCGTCGCACGCCTGGACCGGGCTCGGGTACGGCATCTTGTACGGCGACGAGTACTCCTGCCCCGGTGACTTGCCCCCCTCGATCGCCGCCGCCGCCACGAACGGCTTGAACGTCGAACCGGTCGGGAAGCCGAAGTTCGAGCCGCCCAGGTCGCTGCCGACCGAGTAGTTGATCTCGGTCTCGTTCTTGCCGTAGCCGTACGGCTTGGACTGGCCCATCGCCAGGACCTTGCCGGTGCCCGGTTCGACCAGCACGGCAGCCGCCGCCACCGGGTCCGACTGGTAGATGTGCTGCTTCAGCGAGGACTGCACCGAAGCCTGCGCCTGCGGGTCCAGGGTGGTGCGGATGGTCAGGCCGCCCTGGTTCCAGATCTTGGCGCGCTGGGCGCGGGTCTTGCCGAAGACCGGGTCGTTGAGGAAGACCTGCTCGACGTACTTGCAGAAGAAGCTGGAGTCCTTGACCGCGGTGATGCAGCCGTTGCGCGGCTGGGTGATCTTCAGGCCCAGCGGCTCCTTCTTCGCCTTGTCGGCCTCCGCCTGCGAGACGTCGCCGACGTCGGCCATGCGCTGGAGCACGACGTTGCGCCGCTTGGTGGCCTCCGCCTCGTCGTTGACCGGGTCGTAGCGGCTCGGCGACTGGACGATGCCGGCCAGCAGCGCCGCCTGCGGGAGGGTGAGGTCCTTGGCGGGCCGGGAGAAGTAGCGCTGGGAGGCGGCCTCGACGCCGTAGGCCTGCTCACCGAAGAAGGTGATGTTCAGGTAGTTCTCGAGGATCTTCTTCTTGCCCAGCTCCTGCTCGACCTGGATCGCGTACTTCAGTTCCTTGACCTTGCGGCCGAGGGTCTGCTGGGTGGCCTGGGCGACCTTCGTGGGGTCGTCGCCGGCCTCCTCCACGAAGACGTTCTTGACGTACTGCTGGGTGAGCGTGGAGGCGCCCTGGGAGACCCCGCCGCTCTGCGCGTTCTTGTTGAGCGCGCGCAGGACGCCCTTCAGGTCGATCGCGCCGTGCTGGTAGAAGCGCGCGTCCTCGATCGCGACGATCGCCTTCTGCATGTAGGGCGAGATGTCCTTCAGCTCCACCACCGTGCGGTCCCGCGAGTAGACCTGGGCGAGTGGCTGGCCCTGGCTGTCCAGGATGGTGGTGCGCTGGCTGAGCGGCGGACGCTTGAGGTTGGCCGGGATGTCGTCGAACCCCTGGACCGACCCCTTGGCCGCCAGGCCGAGCGCGCCGGCCGCGGGCAGCGCGATGCCGGCCATGACCGCCCCCGCGAGCACACTGACACCGAGGAACTTGGCGGCCTGCTGCGTGGGCGACAGGCCTCCGCCCGAGCGCTTCTTTGGCATGAGGGCAGCCTACGTTCTCATTCGCCGGACACACGTACAGGCCTTGGCCTAAGCTGCTCTCAACTGTCACAGCAGTACGGCCACGTATCAATACGTCCGGCGGCCTCGAAACGTTCCGGGTCCTCTCGACCTTTTTGTGGGGACGGTTTCCGGGGTCGAGCCGGTGCCTCTCGGTTGGTTCGGCGAGAGCCGCGGACGTGTGTGAGACGTGCCCGAAATTGCCTTGCGTGCCCCTGGTGTCCGTTGTGGCGCAACGGGATCGTCCCGTTACGCCGGAAATGTCGCGGATGTCGACACCTCACTCCCCCGGGTGATCTGCCGCTAACCCATAGTCCGTTCGGACCATTCAAGATTGGGCCCGCAGGGGGTGTTGCGCTGTGCCCACCTTCCGTAACGTCCTCAACTGGCGGCGGTGAATATGCCGCTGCCGCCGTGGGGGAGCCTCGATTCGGGAGAGGACGGCGCCGGTATGGGCTGGGTAACCGACTGGAGTGCGCAGGCGGCCTGCCGCACTACCGATCCGGATGAACTGTTCGTTCAGGGAGCAGCGCAGAACAGGGCCAAGGCGGTGTGCACCGGATGCCCGGTACGCACCGAATGCCTCGCCGACGCGCTCGACAACCGCGTCGAGTTCGGGGTGTGGGGAGGCATGACGGAGCGGGAGCGCCGCGCACTGCTGCGCAGGCGACCGACCGTCACGTCGTGGCGCCGGCTGCTGGAGACCGCTCGTACGGAGTACGAGCGCGGGGCAGGCCTGGCGCCCCTCGACGACGACCAGGTGTACGAGAACTACGCGGCGGTGAGCTGAGGGCACCCTTGCGGGTGCCTTTGTCACTCGCCCGGCTCGGGGAGCTCGCGGCGGTTGTCCGCGAGCCGGTTGCCGATGTCCCGCAGCCCCGCGAGGTCGTGCACGTCGCCGGGCAGCGCGGCGACTTCGGCCACCGCCACCTCGGGGTGCCGGGCGGTGAAGCGGTCACGCGTGCGCTGCTCGCGGGAGAGCAGCTGCATGCGCTCGGCGTGCAGCCTCAGCAGGCCCGCGGTGACCTGGTCGACGAGGTCCACGGACGTCTGTTCGTCGGGCAGCTCGGCGACGGACGGCGCCGGGGCGGGATCGGGAGAGGAAGGTTCGGGGGAGTCCGAACCGCCATCCGTTTCGGGAGAGTTACGAAGTCCAGCTTTCCCGTCTGCCTGATCCACAATGCGGGGCTCTTCAAGATTTTCCGCAGCGGCGAGTGCCCGTTCGGCCGACAGGTGGTCGGCGCCGCTGCCGTGGACGCGGTTGAGCACGAGACCGGCCAGGGGCATCTTCTCCGCGGCCAGCCGTTCCACGAAGTACGCGGCCTCGCGCAGCGCGTCCCGTTCCGGGGCCGCGACCACCAGGAACGCCGTCCCGGGCGCCTGGAGCAGCTTGTACGTGGCGTCCGCGCGCGTGCGGAAGCCGCCGAACGTGGTGTCCATCGCGGCCACGAAGGTCTGGACGTCCTTGAGCAGCTGACCGCCCAGCAGTTTGCCGAGGGTGCCGGTCATCATCGACATGCCGACGTTCAGGAACTTCATCCCCGCGCGCCCGCCCAGCTTCGCCGGGGCCGTCAGCAGCCGGATCAGCCGGCCGTCCAGGAAGGAGCCGAGCCGCTTGGGCGCGTCCAGGAAGTCCAGCGCCGAGCGGGAGGGTGGGGTGTCGACGACGATGAGGTCCCACTCGTCCCGGGCCCGCAGCTGCCCCAGCTTCTCCATCGCCATGTACTCCTGCGTGCCCGCGAAGCCCGCCGAGAGCGACTGGTAGAAGGGGTTGGCCAGGATCGCGGCCGCCCGCTCGGGGTCGGCGTGCGCCTCGACGACCTCGTCGAAGGTGCGCTTCATGTCGAGCATCATGGCGTGCAGTTCGCCGTCGCCCTCGGTGCCCTTCACCCGGCGAGGGACGTTGTCGAGCGAGTCGATGCCCATGGACTGGGCCAGGCGGCGGGCCGGGTCGATCGTCAGGACCACCACCTTGCGGCCGCGCTCGGCGGCGCGCAGCCCGAGGGCCGCCGCCGTCGTCGTCTTGCCGACGCCGCCCGAGCCGCAGCACACCACGATCCGTGTCTTCGGGTCGTCCAGCAGCGGATCGACGTCGAGCACGCGCGCGGGTGCGAGGTGGCGGGCACCGTCGTGTGGGCGCGCGCTCTCGAGTGCGTGCGACGCCTCCTGGGCGCGTGCCGTCTCCTGCGCGGGGGCCGGGTCCGGGCTCATGACACTCCCTGCTTCCGCAGCTCGGTCGCCAGTTCGTACAGGCCCGCCAGGTCCATGCCCTCGGCGAGCAGGGGCAGTTCGTGCAACGGCAGGCCCAGCTCGCCCAGGACGGACCGCTGCTCCTGCTCCAGCGCGTACCGCTCGGCGTACTCCTCCGCCTGCCCCAGCAGTGGCTCCACCAGCCGTTCGGCGTGCCCGCCGCGCCGTGCCCCGCCGAGCCCGGCGGCGGACAGCGACCGGGCGAGGGAGGCCCGCGGCACGGTCCGTACGAGTTCCAGATCGGCCGCGTCCAGCGACTGCGGCCGCACCATGTTCACGATGACGCGTCCCACCGGCAGGCGGGCGGCGCGCAGTTCCGCGATGCCGTCCACGGTCTCCTGGACGGGCATCTCCTCCAGCAGCGTCACCAGGTGCACGGCCGTCTCGGCCGACTTCAGCACCCGCATCACCGCTTGGGCCTGATTGTGTATCGGACCGATCTTGGCCAGCCCGGCCACCTCGTCGTTGACGTTGAGGAAGCGGGTGATGCGGCCGGTCGGCGGCGCGTCCATGACCACGTAGTCGTAGACGAACCGTCCGCTCCGGTCCTTGCGGCGCACCGCCTCGCACGCCTTGCCGGTCAGCAGGACGTCTCTGAGGCCGGGCGCGATGGTGGTGGCGAAGTCGATGGCGCCGAGCTTCTTCAGGGCCCGGCCCGCGCCGCCCAGCTTGTAGAACATCTGGAGGTAGTCCAGCAAAGCCAGTTCGGGGTCTATGGCGAGTGCGTGCACCTCCCCGCCCCCCGGAGCAACCGCGATCTTCCGTTCCTCATAGGGCAGCGCCTCCGTTTCGAAGAGCTGTGCGATGCCCTGCCGGCCCTCGACCTCGACGAGGAGCGTCCGCTTCCCCGCCGTGGCCAGGGCAAGCGCGAGGGCGGCGGCGACCGTCGTCTTTCCGGTCCCGCCCTTGCCGCTGACGACCTGGAGCCTGCTCACGTCTTCGAGCGTAACCAGTCCGCGCTCGGGTCACGCGCGAGGCTGTGGACAACCGCCGTCGTGGTGGGCCGCGTGCCCCGCGGACGACAGCGGATACAGTCGGCCACATGACCAAGTGGGAATACGCAACCGTGCCGCTGCTCGTCCATGCCACGAAGCAGATTCTGGACACCTGGGGCGAGGACGGCTGGGAGCTCGTCCAGGTCGTACCCGGGCCGAACCCCGAGCAGCTGGTGGCCTACCTGAAGCGGGAGAAGCAGGCATGAGCGCGGTCGAGGCCAAGCTGGTCGAACTCGGTCTGACGCTGCCGGAGGTCGTGCCTCCGCTGGCCGCCTACCAGCCCGCCGTGCAGTCCGGGCCGTACGTCTACACCGCCGGCCAGCTGCCGATGGTGGACGGCAAGCTCCCGGTCACCGGCAAGGTGGGCCTGGAGGTCACCCCGGAGGAGGCCAAGGAGCTGGCCCGCACCTGCGCGCTGAACGCCCTGGCGGCCGTCAAGTCCGTCGTGGGCGACCTGGACCGCATCGCGCGCGTGGTGAAGGTCGTGGGCTTCGTCGCCTCGGCCGCGGACTTCACCGGCCAGCCCGGCGTCGTCAACGGTGCCAGCGAGCTGCTGGGCGAGGTCCTGGGCGACAAGGGCGTGCACGCGCGCAGCGCGGTCGGCGTCGCGGTGCTGCCGCTGGACGCGCCGGTGGAGGTGGAGATCCAGGTCGAGCTGGTGCCGTAGCGGGCGGCGCCCCGAGCCCCTGACCTCGGAGCCTTCGGCCCTCTGACCTCGGGCACCTCTCGAACATTCGCTCACCACAAGATAGCCTCCGGCCATGGCGAATGGGCAGT
Organism: Streptomyces carpinensis; assembly: GCF_002154505.1. GTDB lineage: Bacteria > Actinomycetota > Actinomycetes > Streptomycetales > Streptomycetaceae > Streptomyces > Streptomyces carpinensis. Next base: position 8,528 of record NZ_MUBM01000190.1, read on the forward strand.
GGTTTCCCCCGGACTGGCCGGACCGCATCCGCGCGCTCGCGGACGGCACCCTCACACCGGTCACGCCCAAGCGCGCGGCGACCGTCATGCTCCTGCGGGACACCGATGCCGGACCCGCCGTGCACATGCTGCGCAGACGCGCCTCCATGGCCTTCGCCGGAGGCGCGTACGCGTACCCCGGCGGGGGAGTGGACCCCCGCGACGACGACCTCCGGGTCCGCTGGGCGGGTCCCACGCGCGCGTGGTGGGCCGACCGGCTCGGGGTGGAGGAGACGGAGGCCCAGGCGATCGTCTGCGCGGCCGTCCGGGAGACGTACGAGGAGGCGGGCGTCCTGCTCGCCGGGCCCGACCCGGACTCGGTCGTCGGCGACACCACGGGCCCGGACTGGGAGGCCGACCGTGCCGCCCTGGTAGCCCGTGAGCTGTCCTTCGCCGAGTTCCTGGACCGCAGGGGCCTGGCGCTGCGCTCGGACCTGCTGGGCGCCTGGACGCGGTGGATCACCCCCGAGTTCGAACCACGCCGCTACGACACCTGGTTCTTCGTCGCCGCCCTCCCCGGGGGCCAGCGCACCCGGAACGCCTCCACGGAGGCCGACCGCACGGTGTGGATCCGCCCCGAGGACGCGGCGGCCGGGTACGACAAGGGCGAGCTGCTGATGCTGCCGCCCACCATCGCCACTCTGCGCCAGCTGGTCGCCTACGGCTCTCCCGCCGAGGCTCTTGCGGCGGCGCCGTCCCGTGATCTGACGCCCGTGCTGGCCCGGGCCCGCCTGGTCGACGGCGAGGTCGTCCTGTCCTGGCCGGGCCACGACGAGTTCACCAAGCGCATCCCGACCAGGGGCGCGGCTCCCGCATGACGGCGCACCCGGCCCCTACGACCGACGCCCAGGAAGGTCACCTCGCATGACGGACGCATCAGCTCTCCCCGGCCAGCCCCGGGGCGGCGTCCTCTCCGGCCCCGCCACCGCACGGGCCGTCAACGTCCTCGCGCCCAACGCCTCCGCCATGACCCTGGACGGCACCAACACCTGGATCGTCTCCGAGCCCGACTCCGAGCTGGCGGTCGTGATCGACCCGGGGCCGCTGGACGAGAGCCATCTCGGCAATGTCGTGGACACCGCGGAGAAGGCCGGCAAACGGATCGCGCTGACCCTGCTGACCCACGGTCACCCGGACCACGCCGAGGGCGCCGGCCGGTTCGCCGAACTGACCCGCACGCGCGTGCGTGCGCTCGATCCGGCCCTGCGGCTGGGCGAGGAGGGCCTGGGCGCCGGAGACGTGATCCGGCTGGGCGGCCTGGAGCTGCGGGTCATACCGACGCCCGGCCACACCGCGGACTCGCTCTGCTTCCACCTCCCGGCCGACCGTGCGGTCCTCACCGGCGACACGATCCTGGGCCGCGGCACCACCGTCGTGGCCCACCCCGACGGACGTCTCGGCGACTACCTGGACTCGCTGCGGCGGCTCAGGTCCCTCACGGTCGACGACGGTGTGCACACGGTCCTCCCGGGGCACGGACCCGTCCTGGAGGACGCCCAGGGCGCCGTCGAGTACTACCTCGCCCACCGCGCCCACCGGCTCGCCCAGGTCGAGACGGCCGTCGAGGACGGCTACCGCACCCCGGCCGACGTCGTCGCCCACGTCTACGCCGACGTCGACCGCTCCCTGTGGCCGGCGGCGGAGCTGTCGGTACGGGCCCAGCTGGACTACCTGAAGGAACACGGGCTGATCTAGGGCTGCTCAGACACCAGGCGGGCCGATCCAGCGGGCCGGTCCAGGGCGTGGGCTCGGGCCGGCCGGCCTGGACCGTCGACGGGTCCCACTGGCCCACCTGGTCCGTCGGGCCGGGCTGGTCCGTCGGGCCGGGCTGGTTCGTCGAGACGGGCCGGACTGGTCAGTCGGTATGAGCGGGACCGGCCCGTCGGCCCGGGGCTGGGGGCTTTGACGCCGTGCACGCGCGCGTACTCCCCGGCGAGCCAGGGGCCGCGGTCTTCCACGTAGGACCGCAGCACGACGAGGTCGCCGACCGGGTCGTAGCCCTGCGTGGCCGCCGCACGCAGCCGGTCGGACCGCGCGGGACAGTACGCGCCGAAGGCGGCCATCTCGTGGAGGTCGCTGGTCCAGCCCCGCCAGCGGCCCATGACCAGGGCGAAGCCGGTCCTCACCAGGTGCCGGGACATGAAGCGCACCAGGGGCCTGCGGGACTCCTCGGTGTCCTTCGCGGCCGTGATGCGTGACCGCCGGCGGGGGAGGAACAGGGCGAGGTCCCCGTCGGTCTCGCACGCCGGCAGCGGGTCGTCGGGACGGTAGCGGGGGAGGTGCGCGGCGAGGTCCTGCCCCGGCAGCGGGTGCACAGGCAGGCGACGAACCATCCGAGGTCGTACCGCTCCAGGTCGCTCAGCAGCCGGACCCGGCCGAAGAGCAGGGCGCCGGCGCCGTCGATCTGCGGGAACTCCGCGTCCAGCGCCGTGCCCAGTGCCCGGGCCCGCTGCCGGTCCGCGTCCGTCGGCTCGTCCCGCAGCGCGACCAGCGGGTCCAGGTCACTGCGTCCCACCCCGCGCGGTGCCGCGGGGGATCGAGCCGTAGAGGTACGCGCGGTGCAGACGTGTGCCGTAGATGCCCGGCAGCCGGTCGCGGGCCACCGCCACGACGGGGCGGAAGGCGTGTGGCGCGCGCGAGGGAACCCTCGCGCGCGATGTATCCCTCCGGGTGAGGCCTTCGCCCGCGACGTGCCGGGACAGCGTCAGCGGGACCTCTTGGCCAGCCGCTCCACGTCCAGCAGGATCACCGCGCGGGCCTCCAGGCGGAGCCAGCCGCGCTGGGCGAAGTCGGCCAGGGCCTTGTTGACCGTCTCGCGGGAGGCACCGACCAGCTGGGCCAGCTCCTCCTGCGTCAGGTCGTGCACGACGTGGATGCCCTCCTCGGACTGCACGCCGAAGCGGCGGGAGAGGTCGAGCAGGGCGCGGGCGACGCGGCCCGGCACATCGGAGAAGACCAGGTCGGACATCTGGTCGTTGGTCTTGCGCAGGCGCCGGGCGACGGCGCGCAGCAGGGCGCCGGCCACCTCGGGCCGTGCGTTCAGCCAGGGCTGGAGGTCGCCGTGGCCGAGGGCGAGCAGCTTGACCTCGGTCAGGGCCGTCGCCGTCGCGGTGCGGGGGCCCGGGTCGAAGAGCGACAGCTCGCCGATCAGCTCGCCGGGGCCTACGACGGCCAGCATGTTCTCGCGGCCGTCGGGGGACGTGCGGTGCAGCTTGACCTTGCCCTCGGTGACCACATAGAGACGGTCGCCCGGGTCACCCTCGTGGAACAGCGAGTCGCCACGGGCGAGAGTCACCTCCGTCATGGAGGCGCGAAGCTCCGCGGCCTGCTCGTCGTCGAGCGCCGCGAAGAGCGGATTGCGCCGCAGAACGTCGTCCACGAGTTCTCTCCTTGTCGACCTGCTCAGGGGATCTTGCTCCCCCGTGTGCCAGGGGACCGTGTTCCCCATTTTGCCGGACGGTCCAAACAGTGTGATCTGTCACAAGGATGCCGCACAGGTGTCCCGGGGTACGCGGCAGGGGTCCGATCGGACGCCGATCTTCGGGGTCCCGGGCGGATGTCGGTACCGGGCTTTAGGCTGGCCGGGTGTCCAAATCGCCGGTGAGAGCACAGGTCGAGGGGGCTGGGCAGGTGGCTGCAGATCAGGATTCCGCCCTGGGCGAACACGAGCCCGAAGGCGGCCGGAAAGCCGCGGAAGCGGCAAGAGGGACGTCTGGGAAGAGGGCGAAGAAGACGGTGTCCACTGGCGCGAGGGGGGCGGAGTCCGCCGAGAACCCCGCGGCGGCCGCGAAGAAGACGGCAGCGGCCGGGAAGACCGCCGCCGCCAAGAAGTCCGCCCCTGCCAAGAAAGCCGCTGGTAAGACCACCGCCGGCAAGAAGGCCACCGGCAAGGCCGCCCCTGCCGAGAAGGCCACCGGCAAGAAGGCGCCCGCCAAGAAGACCACCGGCAAGACCGCCGCCGCCAAGAAGACCGGCCCCGTCAAGAAGGCCGTGCCCCCCAAGAAGGTGACCATCGCCCCGCCGAAGGCCACCGTCGCCCTGCGGCAGGCCTCGCCCGCGAAGACCGTCGCCCCCAAGCCGCCGAAGGGCGAGTCGCGCACCGCGCTCGTCCGCCGCGCCCGCCGCATCAACCGCGAGCTCGCCGAGGTGTACCCGTACGCCCACCCCGAGCTGGACTTCGAGAACCCCTTCCAGCTGCTGGTCGCCACCGTCCTGTCCGCCCAGACCACGGACCTCAGGGTCAACCAGACGACGCCCGCCCTGTTCGCGAAGTACCCCACCCCCGAGGACCTCGCCGCCGCCAACCCGGAGGAGGTCGAGGAGATCCTGCGCCCCACCGGTTTCTTCCGGGCCAAGACCAAGTCGGTCATGGGCCTGTCCAAGGCGCTGGTGGAGGAGTTCGGCGGAAAGGTCCCGGGCCGGCTGGAGGACCTCGTGAAGCTGCCCGGCGTCGGACGCAAGACCGCCTTCGTGGTCCTGGGCAACGCCTTCGGCCACCCCGGCATCACCGTGGACACGCACTTCCAGCGGCTGGTGCGGCGCTGGCAGTGGACCGAGGAGACCGACCCCGACAAGATCGAGGCGGCGGTCGGCGCGCTCTTCCCCAAGAGCGAGTGGACCATGCTCTCGCATCATGTGATCTTCCACGGCCGCCGTATCTGCCACGCCCGCAAGCCCGCCTGCGGAGCCTGCCCGATCGCCCCGCTCTGCCCGGCGTACGGCGAGGGGGAGACCGACCCGGAGAAGGCGAAGAAGCTGCTGAAGTACGAGAAGGGCGGCTTCCCGGGCCAGCGCCTCAAGCCCCCGCAGGCCTACCTGGACGCGGGCGGCAAGCCGGCCCCGCCCCTGGGTGCCGCCGGATGACCCCGGCGGCACCGGCGGAACGATCTGGGTGCCGTCGCGCGTTGGACTCGGCGGGACGACGACGGCGACGGGGGCGGCGATGACACGGGCCGGCGACACGACGAGTGGAGCGGCGAGCAGGGCGGCCGACGGGGACGGTTCGGTCGTGCTCAGCAAGGAGGGGCTGCCGGAGTGGCTGCGGCCGGTGGTGCGCGTCGCCGAGACGGTCCAGCCCGTCCAGCTGAGCCGCTTCCTGCCCCCGAAGAACGGCGCGGGACGCCAGTCCGCCGTCCTCGTCCTCTTCGGTGAGGGTGAGCGCGGGCCGGAGCTGCTGCTCATGGAGCGGGCGAGTTCCCTGCGTTCCCACGCCGGCCAGCCGTCCTTCCCCGGCGGGGCGCTCGACCCGGAGGACGGCGACCCGCAGGGCCAGGGGCCGCTGCGGGCCGCGCTGCGCGAGGCCTGGGAGGAGACCGGGCTGGATCCGGACGGCGTGCAACTGTTCGGCGCGCTGCCCCGGCTCTACATCCCGGTCAGCGGCTTCGTCGTCACACCCGTGCTCGGCTGGTGGCGCGAGCCCAGCCCCGTCGGCGTCGTCGACCCGGCCGAGACCGCCCGCGTCTTCACGGTCCCCGTGGCGGATCTCACCAATCCGGACAACCGGGCCACCACCGTCCACCCCAGCGGCCACCGAGGCCCGGCATTCCTGGTCGAATCGGCCCTCGTCTGGGGATTCACCGCCGGAATCATCGACCGCCTGCTTCACTACGCGGGCTGGGAGCTGCCCTGGGACCGCGACAAGCAGGTCCCGCTCGACTGGCGGGCATGACAGGGTGGGCTCCGTGCCGTTGCGGCCGGGGCCCCGAGGACGCCGTGTCCTGTGCCGCTGAACGGCGGGGCGGGCCCCGGCCGGACGTGGGGATCGGAAGACGATGAGGCGAGGCTCGACGCGGTGAACGTGCTGGACATCCTGCTGCTGGTCGCCGCCGTGTGGTTCGCGGTCGTGGGTTATCGCCAGGGATTCGTCGTCGGCATCCTGTCGGTGATCGGCTTCCTGGGCGGTGGCCTGGTCGCCGTCTACGTGCTCCCGGTCATCTGGGACGCCCTGACGGACAACACGCCGGTCAGCACCACCGCGGCCGTCGTCGCCGTCATCATCGTCATCGTCTGCGCCTCGGTCGGTCAGGCCCTGACCACCCACCTCGGCAACAAGCTGCGCGTGCACATCACCTGGTCCCCGGCCCGTGCCCTGGACGCGACCGGCGGCGCCCTGGTCAACGTCGCCGCCCTGCTGCTCGTCGCCTGGCTGATCGGCTCGCTCATCGGCCGCACGACGATACCGACCGTCGGCAAGGAGGTACGCAGCTCCAAGGTGCTGATCGGGGTATCCGAGGTCCTGCCCGCGCAGGCCAACACCTGGTTCGACGACTTCACCTCGGCGCTCGCGCAGAACGGCTTCCCGCAGGTCTTCAGCCCGTTCGCCGACGAACCCATCACCGAGGTGCGGCCCCCGGACCCGGCCCTTACGCACAGCACTGTCGCCGCGCACGCCAAGCGGTCCGTGGTCAAGGTCATGGGCACCGCGCACAGCTGCGGCAAGGTCCTGGAGGGCAGCGGCTTCGTCTTCGGCGACCGTCGCGTCATGACCAACGCGCACGTCGTCGGCGGCGTCGACGAACCCACCGTCCAGATAGGCGGCACGGGCCGGAAGTACGACGCGAAGGTCGTCCTGTACGACTGGCACCGCGACATCGCCGTACTCGACGTGCCGGACCTGAAGGCGCCCGCTCTGCGGTTCACCGACGAGGACGCGCACAGCGGCGACGGCGCGATCGTCGCCGGCTTCCCGGAGAACGGCTCGTACGACGTCCGAGCCGCGCGCGTGCGCGGGCGCATCACGGCCAACGGCCCGGACATCTACCACCGCGGCAACGTCAGTCGCGACGTCTACTCGCTCTACGCGACCATCCGCCAGGGCAACTCGGGCGGCCCGCTGCTCACCACCGACGGCAGGGTGTACGGCGTGGTGTTCGCCAAGTCCCTCGACGACGCCGACACCGGCTACGCGCTCACGGCGGACGAGATCCAGCAGGACATCGCCAAGGGCCGTGCCGCGAACCAGCAGGTGGACAGCGACAGCTGCGCGATGTAGCCCGAAGAGGGGGCCTGCGGCCGGTGGTTGGTCAGCCGCGCGGGTGACGAAGGCGTACCGAGACCCAGCGGGCCCGGCGGCGGAGAATGCGTGGAATGCCCACTCGTGGGTCCGTACCCGTCAGTTGCCGGGCGTCCTCGTGGAGGGACCCCGGACCGCTCGCCGAACGGCGCGTGCGTGCTACGTCACTGTAGTCGTGCGTCCAGCCCATACTGGCGCTTCTGCCCCTGCCTGAAGGTCGATAACCTCTCGCGGGCGCACCAATTGGCCTATGCGCGAGGCAATTGGCCGTTCGAAGGACAGGTGTTCACGTTCGGATACCGGGCGCATCGAAATCAGTCACCGACGCCGCCCGGCATCCCGTGCGGCGTCACCGACCGGCCCGGACACCTCACGCGACGTCACCGACCGAACCGCGTCTCGCGGCGCCTCACCGGTCGGGCTCGGGATCCTTCAGCCAGTTGACCAGTTCGGCGGAGAACGCCATGGGGTCCTCCTCGTGCGGGAAGTGACCCAGGCCGTCGAACAGGCGCCAGCGGTACGGGGCCTCGACGTACTCACCGGAGCCGGCCGCGCTGCGGGTGCGCTGCACCGGGTCCAGGGAGCCGTGCAGGTGCAGCGTCGGCACGCGCACGGGGCGCTTCATGCGGCGGTAGAACTGGATGCCGTCGGGGCGGGCCAGCGAGCGCACCAGCCAGCGGTACGGCTCGATGGAGCAGTGCGCCGTCGAGGGGATGCACATGGCCCGGCGGTACGTCTCCACCGCCTCGTCGTCCGGCAGCCGCGGCCCCGACCAGTCCCGTACCAGACGGGCCACCAGCGCGCCGTCGTCGGCGGTGAGCTGCCGCTCGGGGATCCAGGGCCGCTGGAACCCCCAGATGTAGGAGCTCGCCGCCGTCTGCCGGACGTCCGCCAGCATCGCCGAGCGCCAGCGCCGTGGGTGCGGCATGGAGACGACTGCCAGGCGCCGGACCAGCTTGGGGCGCATCACCGCCGCCGTCCACGCCAGGTAGCCGCCGAGGTCGTGGCCGACCAGGGCCGCGTCCGGTTCACCGAGGGAGCGGACCACGCCGGTGATGTCGAGGGCGAGGTTGGCCGGGTCGTAGCCGCGGGGCGTGCGGTCGCTGCCGCCCACGCCCCGCAGGTCCATCGCCACGGCCCGGAAGCCCGCGTCGGCCAGGGCGACCAGCTGGTGCCGCCAGGTCCACCAGAACTGCGGGAAGCCGTGCAGCAGCAGCACCAGCGGTCCGTCGCCGAGCTCGGCGATGTGGAAGCGGGCGCCGTTGGCGGCGACGTCCCGGTGCGTCACCTTCCGGTCGCCGGGAACGTCGATCCGTACGACCGAGGTCGATTGCGCCGAAGGGGTGGCGGGGTCCGTCATGAGGACGAGCGTGCCACAGCCTCGATGGCCTCGGGCGTCCGGTCCTCCAGAGCGGGGGTCTGCGGGCGCGGGTGCGGCTTGGCCTTCTGCAGGACGCCGGCCGTCTGCTTCATCGACGCGGCGACCTTCTGCGGGCCCTTGCTCTTCTTGGCCTTCTTCGCGAACACCATGCCGATCAGCGCGAGGAGGCCCGCCACGAGGACGTTGGCCGCGAAGGACAACAGGAAGCAGACCGCCATGTTCCAGCCGCTCCACGTCCGAATGCCGTACGCAAGGGCGAAGTTGAGCATCGGCAGCGAGAACACCAGGACCACGCCGGCCGCCGAGAGCGCACCGCCGCTCATGGCGCCGCGCTTGACGTCCTGCTTCAGCTGGGCCTTGGCCAGTGCGATCTCGTCATGCACCAGCGCCGACATTTCGGTCGTCGCCGAGGCGAACAGCTGGCCGATGCTGCGTTCGGCGCCGACCGGGCTGCCGTCGGGTGCGCTCATCGCAATCTCCCTCTCCTGCCTGACTGGGAACGGTGCTGCTTTTGTACCGTCCCGTCAGATCATGCCGGACTGTCGTTCTCCTCGCTTGCCCCGCCCGGCACTTCGGCAAGCCGCTCTGCTCGTTCGGCCGCCTTGAGCTCGGCGAGCCGGCGGTGTTCGGCGGCCTTCCGCTCGAAGATGTCCGCCATGCGAAGGTGGTAGGCCGGGTCGTCCTGCTCGTACACGTCCGGGATGCCGTCGAGGTCCTCGTCCCGCTCCTCCGCCTCGTACAGCCGCCGGTACCGGGCGTTCCGTATCTTCAGCAGGACCGTGGCCAGCGTCGCCGCGATCAGGGAGCCGACGAGGACGGAGGCCTTGACCTCGTCCGTCAGCACCGCGTCGCCCGTGAAGGCCAGCTCGCCGATGAGCAGCGAGACGGTGAAGCCGATGCCGGCGAGGGAGGCGAGGGCGAACACGTCGGCCCAGGCCAGGTCCTCGCTGAGCGATGCCCTGGTGAACCGGACGGTGAGCCAGGTCCCGCCGAAGATGCCGAGCGCCTTGCCGACGACCAGACCGAGTACGACCCCGAGCGTCTCGGGCTTGGTGAGCACGTCCGCCAGGGCTGAGCCCGAGACGGAGACGCCCGCGCTGAACAGTGCGAACAGCGGCACGGCCAGGCCCGCCGACACGGGCCGCAGGACGTGCTCGATGTGCTCGCCGGGGGAGCGGGTCTCTCCCTCGTGCGTGGTGCAGCGCAGCATCAGGCCCATCGCGACGCCCGCGATGGTGGCGTGCACGCCGCTGTTGTACATCAGCCCCCAGATGACCAGGCCGAGCGGCACGTAGACGTACCAGCCGCGCACGCCCTTGCGCAGCAGCAGCCAGAAGACGACCAGGCCGGCGGCGGCTCCGCCGAGGGCCGCGAAGTTCAGTCGGTCGGTGAAGAAGACCGCGATGATCAGGATGGCGAACAGGTCGTCGACGACGGCGAGGGTGAGCAGGAAGGCGCGCAGGGCGCTGGGCAGCGAGGTGCCGATGACCGCGAGCACGGCGAGGGCGAAGGCGATGTCGGTGGCGGTCGGCACCGCCCAGCCGCCGAGTGAGCCGCCGCCGGTGAGGTTGGTGAGTGCGTATACGGCCGCGGGGGCGGCCATGCCGCACAGCGCGGCGATCACCGGCAACGCCGCGGCTTTCGGGTCCTTGAGGTCCCCGGCGACCAGCTCGCGTTTGAGCTCGATCCCGGCGACGAAGAAGAAGATCGCCAGCAGCCCGTCCGCGGCCCAGTGCGCGACGGACAGGTGGAGGCCCAGGGCGGCGGGGCCCACCTGGTGGTGGGCGACGCTCTCGTAGCTCGTGTGCAGGGCCGGGATGTTCGCCCACAGGAGAGCCGCGACCGCGGCGAGGAGCAGCAGAACACCGCCGACGGTCTCGGTGCGCAGCGCGTCCGCGACGACGTTCCGCTCGGGCAGGGACAGGCGTCCCAGGACTTTGCGGCTGGGGTTCGTGCGGGGCGCGACCACGGGGACCTCCGGTCGGGGGCATGAGCGATTACATGCCGACCAGACTTCCCGGCGCACCTGAGGATCTTGTTGCGTTGTTGTCGTTTTGCTTATTTTACCTAAAGTGCGGCGGGAGTCGCACATGTCCCGGGACGGGATCCGTACGCCCCTCGAGCCGCGCACGTACGCACACTCTCGAGCTGCGAAAAGGGGCACCCGCGCATCGTGGCCGCCGGGTGCCCCTTTCGGGTCGTGCTCAGTCCTCGTTGGGCGCTGCCGGCAGCTTCGCCTGGATGAGGTCCATTACGGCGGAGTCCGTCAGCGTGGTGACGTCGCCGAGCTGCCGGTTCTCCGCGACGTCGCGCAGCAGTCGCCGCATGATCTTCCCGGAGCGGGTCTTGGGCAGCTCCGCCACGGGCAGGATCCGCTTCGGCTTGGCGATCGGGCCGAGCGTGGCGCCCACGTGGTTGCGCAGCTCGGCGACCAGGTCCTCGGTCTCGGCGGCCGTGCCCCGCAGGATCACGAAGGCGACGATCGCCTGCCCGGTCGTCTCGTCCGCCGCGCCGACCACGGCCGCCTCGGCGACCGAGGGGTGGGAGACGAGCGCGGACTCGACCTCGGTGGTGGAGATGTTGTGGCCGGAGACCAGCATGACGTCGTCGACGCGGCCGAGCAGCCAGATGTCGCCGTCGTCGTCCTTCTTGGCGCCGTCACCGGCGAAGTAGCGGTCCTCGAAGCGCGACCAGTAGGTGTCGATGAAGCGCTGGTCGTCGCCCCAGATGGTGCGCAGCATCGACGGCCACGGCTCGGTGAGCACCAGGTAGCCACCGCCGCCGTTGGGCACCTCGTTCGCCTCGTCGTCGACGACGGTCGCGCTGATGCCGGGCAGCGGGCGCTGGGCGGAGCCGGGCTTGGCCTCGGTCACACCGGGCAGCGGGGAGATCATGATGCCGCCGGTCTCCGTCTGCCACCAGGTGTCGACGACCGGGGTCCGGTCCGCGCCGATGTTCTTGCGGTACCAGATCCACGCCTCGGGGTTGATCGGCTCGCCCACCGAGCCGAGCACGCGCAGGGAGGACAGGTCGAACTTCGCGGGGATGTCGTCGCCCCACTTCATGAACGTGCGGATCGCGGTGGGCGCCGTGTACAGGATGGTGACCTTGTACTTCTGCACGATCTCCCAGAAACGGCCCTGGTGCGGGGTGTCGGGAGTGCCCTCGTACATCACCTGCGTGCCGCCGTTGGCCAGCGGCCCGTACACGATGTAGGAGTGGCCGGTGACCCAGCCGACGTCGGCCGTGCACCAGTACACGTCCGTCTCCGGCTTGAGGTCGAAGACGGCCCAGTGCGTGTACGCCACCTGCGTGAGGTAGCCGCCGGAGGTGTGCAGGATGCCCTTGGGCTTACCCGTGGTGCCCGAGGTGTAGAGGATGAACAGCGGGTGCTCGGCCTCGAACGCCTCCGGGGTGTGCTCCGCCGACTGGCGGCCGACGACCTCATGCCACCACAGGTCGCGGCTGTCGTCCCAGGCGACCTCCTGGCCGGTGCGCCGGACCACGAGCACGTTGCGGACGTTGTCCACGCGCCCGATCGCCTCGTCGACGGCCGGCTTGAGCGCGGACGGCTTGCCGCGCCGGTAGCCGCCGTCAGCCGTGATCACGACCTTGGCGTCGGCGTCCTGGATACGGGTGGCGAGCGCGTCGGCGGAGAAGCCGCCGAAGACGACGGAGTGCGCGGCACCGATGCGGGCGCAGGCCAGCATGGCGATCGCCGTCTCCGGGATCATCGGCATGTAGATCGCGACCCGGTCGCCCTTCTGGACGCCCAGTTCCAGCAGGGCGTTCGCGGCCCTGGACACCTCGTCCTTGAGCTCGGCGTAGGTGATGGCCCGGCTGTCGCCGGGCTCGCCCTCGAAGTGGATCGCGACGCGGTCGCCGTTCCCGGCCTCCACGTGCCGGTCCACGCAGTTGTACGCCACGTTGAGCGTGCCGTCCTTGAACCACTTGGCGAACGGCGGGTTCGACCAGTCGAGGGTCTCGGTCGGCTCCTTGGCCCAGGTCAGCCGACGGGCCTGCTCGGCCCAGAAGCCGAGCCTGTCAGCCTTGGCCTGTTCGTACGCCTCGGCCGTGACATTGGCTCCCGCGGCCAGGTCAGCGGGCGGCGCGAAGCGTCGCTCCTCCTTCAGAAGGTTGGCCAGGCTTTCGTTGCTCACGACATCTCCCTTTCCCAGGGTGTCCGTTGTGTCCCAGGCCACAGCTCATCAGACCCGGGGGCCCGCTGACAAGGGCCGACGGGAAATTGGTTTAGACCTGTTGTGGGAATCCGGGGCCTCGTGGGCGCTGCTCGAGCTGCTCACACCGGGGCCGGTGTCATCCGTTCCCACGGATGGCGGGCCGTCCAGGTTCAGCTCGGCATGGCCCCCCGGGGAGCGCGGGGAGGCCGCGTGCGCGCCGAGCCTGTGGGAGCGTGTCGCCCGGAGACCGGGTACGGGACTCGCGGCAGCCCGGAGCGCCCTGCCCACCTCGGTCGCGTCGGCAGTCACGCCGGGCTGGGCAGATCCTCCGTCGCCTCCACGCGGACGAACACCTCGTTCCCGCCCGTCCCCGTCAGCAGGTACGCCTGCGCCTCGGCCACGTGGAAGTACATCCCGTGCAGCTCCAGCGTGCCCTCCCGCAGCGCCCGGGCCACCGACTCGTGGGCGCGCAGGTGCTCCAGCTGCTGGACGACATTGGTCAGGCACAGTCGTTCGACCGCGGCGGCGGGCCGGCCCTCGGCCGTCCAGGGCACCGGGCGGCCGGCGTCGGCCATTCGCTCCAGACTCGGGAGCCCGTGCCGCAGCCATCGCCCGAGCGGCGTCCGCGCGTTCCCCGCGCCGGCCGGGGAATTCGGGCTGGTGCCGGAGCCGCAATCCCGGCTGGTGCCTGAATTCGGGCTGGGGCGGGGGGCGGTATCCGGTCTGGAACTGGAACCGGGGCTGGACCCGTGGGCGGAGCCGGGGCCGGGATTCGGGCTGGAACCGGGATCGGAACGGGTGCGGGGCGCGAGCAGTGCCTGCATCGCCCCGCACCCGGAGTGGCCGCACACCGTGATGGAGCGCACTCCGAGCACATCCACCGCGTACTCGATGCCGGCCGCCACCGAGTCGTCACCGCTGTCCTCCCCGGGCGGCGGCACGAGATTGCCCACGTTCCGGACGACGAAGAGGTCCCCGGGGCCGCTGGAGGTGATCATCGATGTGACCAGCCGGGAGTCGGCACAGGTGAGGAAGAGCTGGGAAGGCTGCTGCCCTTCTCGGGCCAGCCGCGCCAGCTCGTCCCGCACGTGTGGTGCGACGGCCCGCTGGAACATGCTGATACCGCGGGCCAGTTGCCTCCTGCTCGGACCGGAGCCGGAGGCCGCCCCGATGGTCTCGGAAGCGCCCGTGTCCGTGTCTGTGCCGACGATCGTGTCCGGGCCCGTGCCCGTGCTCGTTCTCACGCCCGTGCCCGCGTCTGGGAGCGGGGCCTGCGCCAGTGCCTGTGCCGATCCCGGGTACGCATCCTCGCCGGTTGCCGGCACCGTCCGTGGTCCGCTCCCGCCCGATGCCTGCACTGTCCGCGGGCCGCCCTCGCACTGGTGGTTGCGCCAGGGCGTCCAGGGCCGGCAGTGGCAGCCCGGGGACCCTGCGGGCTCGGCCGGCTCGGCGATGCGGACTGCGACGCGGCGGCCGGTGAGCTCGACGGAGCCGCCCTGCGCCCTGTGCGTACGCTGCCAGTCCTGCAGTGACTCGTACGCGGCGTGGTCCATGAACGAGCCGTCCAACCCGACAACGACGCGGGTCCCTTGGGGCACGAGGTGCAGGGCCCGGCTCAGCCGAGGCACCGCGAGAAACGTCAACTGCCCTCGTACGTGTACGTAATGGACTCCTTCCTGCTCGTCGTGCGTGATGCGCGTGTGGGTGAGGCGGTGCAGGGCGACGGCGACGGCCGCGGCGATCCCGAGGGCCACGCCCTCGAGTACGCCGAAGGTCACCACGCCGAGGGTGGTGACGGCGTAGACCAGCACCTCTCGGTGGCGGGTCACCGTGCGGATGTGGTGCAGAGAGACCATCTGGATGCCGACGGCCATCACCAGGGCGGCGAGCGAGGCGAGCGGGATGAGCTCCAGGATCGGGACCATCAGCAGCGCGGCAACCACTACGAGAACGCCGTGCAGCATCGTGGAGTTCCGGCTCACGGCACCCGCGCGCACATTCGCCGAACTCCGGACGGCGACGCCCGCGATGGGCAGTCCGCCGAGCGCGCCGGAGACGACGTTGGCGGCGCCCTGGCCGAGCAGTTCCCGGTCCAGGTCGGAGCGGCCGACGCGGGCGTCCGGTCCGGATCGGCCGGTCACCAGTTTGTCGACCGCGACGGCGCCGAGCAGTGACTGCACGCTGCACACCAGCGTGGTGCTGATGACGGCGGCGGCCAGTCCGAGCACCGGCCCCTCGGGCAGCCCGGCAAGGGCGTGGCTGTGCCAGGAGGGCAGAGCGACCCTGGGCAGTACCAGCCCGGCGGCGGAGGCGATAGCGGTGGCGCCCGCGACGGCGACGAGGGCGGCCGGAATACGGCGCAGAAGGCTCCCGGCCCGTCCGGGCAGCCGTGGCCAGAGCAGCAGCAGGGACAGGGTGAGCGCGCTCGCGGCGAGTGCGGCCGGGTCCAGGTCGGCCAACTGGGCGGGCAGCGCACGGAGATTGGCGAGCACGGAGCTCTGCGGGCTGCCGCCGAGGACGATGTGAAGCTGGGCGACGGCGATGGTCATGCCGATGCCGGCGAGCATGCCGTGTACGAC
This sequence comes from Streptomyces carpinensis, assembly GCF_002154505.1. GTDB lineage: Bacteria > Actinomycetota > Actinomycetes > Streptomycetales > Streptomycetaceae > Streptomyces > Streptomyces carpinensis. The sequence continues at coordinate 23,720 of NZ_MUBM01000190.1, forward strand.
GGCGGGGCTGACGGCGAGCGCCCCGCGGGCCACGCGCAGGCAGCCCAGGCCGAGTTGGGTGAGGCCGGCGAGAACGGTGATGGCGCAGGTCGTGCGCCATCCGTAACGGTGGATCAGGTCGGCGGTGACCACCGTGAGTCCGGCGGCAGGTCCGCTGACCTGCAGCGGGGATCCACCGAGCCGTCCGGCGACCAGTCCGCCCACGGCGGCGGCCACCAGGCCCGCCTGGAGCGGGGCGCCGGTGGCGAGGGCGATTCCGAGGGACAGCGGCAGGGCGATCAGGAAGACCGCGACGGCGGCCGACAGATCGGCGCCCCCGAGGCGGAGGCGGCGCCGCGGTGGCGGACTGTGCGGCGGGTGGGAGTGCTGGGGCCGAGCGGAGTCGGCTGCGTGGGTGGGGACGCAGGCTGACATGTGTCTGGTCTCCTCCGGATCAGCTGATTCAAGACCGAGTAAAGCAATCGTAATGCGGCGTAAAGTCCAAGCCTGGATTTCCGAAGCAAATGGGGCAGTCAGTCGTCTTGACGAGTGAACTCAGCCTTTTAGCGGCTTGTCGTACTAATTCCTTCTCGACCCCGTGCGACCTTGGCGGCGCTGTCGGCATGTCACCCGCACACGCCACCTCGGCGTCGGACGAGAGAAGGAAGAAGGTGGGCGAAACATGGCCGCCACCCAGAGGATCGCCGCGAGCGCCGTCGCCGCCGTGGCCTGTGCCTCGTCGCTCGCGGGTTGCGCGAGCGGCACCGACACTCCCGGACAGGGCGCGCACGGCGCGCCCGGGCCCGCGCAGCAGCCGCCCCGGAGCATCGTCCGCCTGATCGGAGACGGATCCACCGCGTACACCGGGACCCAGCCGCACTTTCCCCGGCCGGAGCGGCTGCGGGCCGGTGAGAAACCCCCGCAGTTCGTCGTGTTCTCCTGGGACGGCGCGGGTGAGGACAGCCAGAAACTGTTCTCCCACTTCCGCAAGGTGGCCGAGGCCAACAACGCGAAGATGACGTTCTTCCTCAGCGGTCTCTACATGCTGCCCAAGGGCAAGCGCGAACTGTACAACCCGCCGCAGCATGTGCCGGGCAGCTCGGAGATCGGCTTCAACACCGAGCAGGGCGTCGCCGACACCGCACGGCAGGTGCGCCTGGCGTGGCTGGAGGGGCACGAGATCGGCACTCACTTCAACGGCCACTTCTGCGGCCCGAACGGCGGGGTCGGCCAGTGGTCGGTCGCCGAGTGGAAGAGCGAGATCGCCCAGGCCAAGGAGTTCGTGAAGACCTGGAAGACCAACAGCGGCCTGAGGAACCTCTCCCCTCTCCCCTTCGACTACGACAAGGAGCTCATCGGCGCTCGCACCCCCTGCCTGGAGGGCCAGAAGAACTTCGTGAAGGCGGCGAGCCAGCTCGGCTTCCGCTACGACAGCAGCGGCGTCGGCAACCAGGTGTGGCCGAAGAAGAGGGACGGTCTGTGGGACCTGTCCATGCAGCTGGTGCCCTTCCCCGGACACACCTTCGAGCAGCTGACCATGGACTACAACTTCATGGTCAACCAGTCGGGCACGAAGACCCAGGGCGATCCCGACAAGTTCGCCTACTGGGGCGACCAGATGCGCGACGGCCTGCTCAAGGGCTTCTACAGGGCATATGACGGCAACCGCGCCCCGCTCGTCATCGGCAACCACTTCGAGTCCTGGAACGGCGGCACCTATATGCGCGCCGTCGAGGACGTCGTGAAGGAGGTATGCAACAAGCCGGAGGTGCGCTGCGTCTCCTTCCACCAGCTGGTCGACTGGCTGGACGCCCAGAACCCGCGGACCCTTGCCGAACTGCGCACGCTGAACGTCGGCGAGGCCCCTGAGCGGGGCTGGGCGTCCTTCCTCTCGGCCGAACCGGCCCCTGCGCCCAAGGGCGCGCCCGGGGCGCCGAGGCCCTAGGCGAGGTCGTCAGGCGAGGGCGGTGACGCTCTCGCCGAGGACGAAGGCGGGGTCGATCTGCGCCGCCAGGTCGGCCCCGGTCCGCTCGTTCCCCCACGAGGCGGCGTTCTTCAGGTGGAAGTGCACCATCTGCTGGGTGTAGCGCGGCCAGTCGCGCAGTTCGTACGTGGCGTCGGCGGCGACGCGGAGCGTGCGCAGGGCGCGGCGGTTGGCGTCCTCCAGGAGCTCGAACCGGGGCGGCCGGCCCTTCTCCATGGCGCGCACCCAGTCCGAGTGCCCGACGGTCACGAGCAGGTCGTCACCGACCTCGGCCCGCAGGAAGTCGAGATCGTCCTGTCCCTGCACCTTGTTGCCGACGACCGTCAGCACGACGCCGAAGTCGCGGGCGTACTCCTTGTACTGGCGATAGACGGAGACCCCCTTCCGGGTCGGCTCGGCGACGAGGAACGTGATGTCGAAGCGGGTGAACATGCCGGAGGCGAAGGAGTCCGAACCCGCGGTCATGTCCACCACGACGTACTCGTCGCGGCTGTCCACCAGGTGGTTCAGGTACAGCTCCACCGCTCCCGTCTTGGAGTGATAGCAGGCGACCCCCAGGTCGGCGTCCGTGAAGGGGCCGGTGACCATCAAACGGACGGCGCCCCCGTCGAGTTCCACCTCGCGTGCGCAGGCTTCGTACAGCGGGTTGTCCTCGCCCACCCGCAGCAGCCGCGAGCCCTCTCCGGGCGGGGTCGTCTTGATCATCGTCTCGGCGGAGGCGATGCGGGGGTTGCTGCCGCGCAGGTAGTCCTTGATCAGCGTCAGCCGGTCGCCCATCGCGGGCAGCGTGGCCGCCTCGGCCTCCTCCATGCCCAGCGCTGCGCCCAGATGCTGGTTGATGTCGGCGTCGACCGCGACGACGGGCGCCCCGGCCGCCGCGAGATGGCGGATGAACAGGGAGGACAGTGTGGTCTTGCCGCTGCCGCCCTTCCCGACGAAAGCAATTTTCATGTTCACGAAGCGTAGCGGCAAAGTAGCTGTATGTGTCAGCCTGCGTGAAGAAGACCACTCCTTCGAGGAGCGGGCTGCTCGGGTGCGTAGGGTCGTACCCATGAGTACGCAAGGTGCGACCGCCGACCCGCTCGCGGCCCTGGGCGCGCTGTCCGGTGTGGCCGAGTCCGCGGAGTCCGTGCGCAAGGCCGTGGACCGGGTCTACGGGCACCGGATCATGCGGCGCCGGAGCAACGCGATCACCTCCGAGGCAGCGCTGCGCGGTGCGCGCGGCTCCGCGGCGCTGTCGGGGGCGGACTGGGCCCTGGAGGAGGTGCGCCGGCGTACCGACTTCAGCGGGGACGACGAGGCGCGCGTGCTGGGTGCTGCCCTGCGGCTGACGGCCGAGGCCGGTCAGCTGCTGTCCATCTGGCGGCAGTCGCCGCTCCGGGTTCTGGCCCGGCTGCACCTGGTGGCCGCCGCCGGCAAGGAGGACACCGTCGGGCGACCGCGCCAGGAGGGCGAGCACGTCGACGAGCCGCTGATCGAGCTGCCGCTGCCGAGCGCCGCCGAGGTCTCCGGGCGGCTGGAGGGCCTTTCCGAGCTGATCGTCGCGGGCAGCTCCGCGCCCGCCCTGGTCACCGCCGCCGTCGTGCACGGCGAACTGCTGGCGCTGCGTCCGTTCGTCTCCCACAACGGCCTGGTGGCGCGTGCCGCCGAGCGCATCGTCCTGGTGGGCAGCGGTCTGGATCCGAAGTCGGTCTGCCCGGCCGAGGTCGGGCACGCCGAACTGGGCCGCGCGGCCTATCTGGCGGCCCTGGACGGCTATGTCTCCGGCACCCCGGACGGCATGGCGGCCTGGATCACCCACTGCGCCAAGGCGGTCGAGCTGGGTGTGCGTGAGTCTACGGCGGTGTGCGAGGCGCTGCAGCGCGGCGCGGCATGACGGCCGCCTCGTAGGCAACGGGCCCGGACGCCAGGCCACGGGAAACGTTCGGCCCTGAACAGAGCGGCGGGAAACGATCCGCCAGGACACGGGGCGGCGGGAAGCGACCGGCCCGTACACAGGGTTGCGGCGGTACGAGATCTCGTACCGCCGCTGGCATGAGCACCGAGTTACCAAGCGTCCTCGATGTGTCGCCCATCAGGTCGGGATCTTCGCCCGTCACCTGGTGCGGCTGGCCCGTAATCGACGGGTCGACGTCGCGTGGGTGCCCGGTGTTCATGCTGGGTCCGTGGGGCCAAATGCGTTTTAAAGGTGATCCTTTCGGATGTCCTTTGGTCTCGCGGGCCGCTGAATCCTTTGTACTGCAAGCGGGGAGCAAGCGGAACCCCTGGCTGCACTTCTTTACTTTTAGGTTCAAACGGCACTTAAACGGGCGCCGGGGTCTCGAATGCGGCCTCCCGGCGACCAAGTGGACGACCGGCCCGACGACCAAGCGGCCGGTGACCGGCCCGGCCGGCGGCCGACCACGCGGACAGGCGCAGGCTCAGGTGACCGTGCCCCGGCGCCGGCTCGCGTACCACACGAGCCCCGCGGTGGCCGCCGCCGCTCCTACGGCCGCCGCCGCGACCAGGGCCGGACGCGGCGGCACGGAGAACCCGGGCAGCCTCTGCTTGAGCCGTACCGGGCGGTGGAAGTCCAGAATCGGCCACCCACGCGCGACGGCCTCCCGGCGCAGTGCGCGGTCCGGGTTCACGGCGTGCGGGTTCCCCACCGACTCCAGCATCGGCAGGTCGGTGACCGAGTCGCTGTAGGCGTAGCAGCGATCGAGGTCGTAACCCTCGGACGCGGCCAGCTCGCGCACCGCCTCCGCCTTCGTCGGGCCGTAGGCGTAGTACTCCACCTCGCCGGTGAAGCAGCCGTCCTCGCCCACCACCATCCGGGTGGCCACCACCCGGTCGGCGCCCAGCAGCTCGCCGATCGGCTCGACCACCTCCGCCCCCGATGTGGAGACGATGACGACGTCCCGTCCGGCGGAGTGGTGCTCCTCGATGAGCGAGGCGGCCTCGTCGTAGATGATCGGGTCGATCAGGTCGTGGAGCGTCTCGGCGACGATCTCCTTGACCTGCCGCACGTTCCAGCCGCGGCACAGTGCGGACAGGTACTGGCGCATGCGCTCCATCTGGTCGTGATCGGCGCCCCCGGCGAGGAAGACGAACTGGGCGTATGCGGTCCGCAAGACGGCCCTGCGGTTGATCAGCCCGCCTTGGTAGAACGACTTGCTGAACGTGAGCGTGCTCGACTTCGCAATGACCGTCTTGTCCAGATCAAAGAAGGCCGCTGTGCGGGGCAAGGAGTGGTTTTCCACGTCCTTGAGCATAGGGGCAGCCCATTCGGCGTAAGGTGGGCGCGTGGGTTTGCCTGAGAGGGCTCTCGGGTACACCATGGAAGTCACGGATCGTTCGCGACCGTGCTAACCCGGTCCGACTCCTCCCCCCCCGAGTCGGCCGTGGAGACGACCCCCGCTCTCCCCCCCGGCGGGGGTCGTCGCATGTCCGGGTGGGTTCTCCTCTTCTGTACGCGGTTGTGGTGCCGCATCGGCGGTACTGAGCGGCTTTCGCAGGCGTACTCATGATCGGTCACGTTGAGTAGTCACAGGGCTGCGCTGCGGAAGTCGTACGAGAGCCGGCACACGGGTCGCCGGTTTGGGTGACGGCCATTTTCACAACGGCAGAGTTGTCCACAGATTTCGACCAAGATCCACATCATTTCCCGGGTTCGCTGCACCGTGATTCCTGCGCGCACCGCTCGCGGCGAGTTCATGGCCGGTTCCGTTTGTCGGGCGCGTATGGCCGGTTCGTATCGGCCGTCCATATGAAGGCCGGTTGCCGGTTCTTCACATGTTTGGGATTCGCGCGGCCGCAGGGGCCGCCCGAGTGATGCAGCGAAGGGGGAGTGACCCGTGGCCGGAACCGTCACACACGATCCGCCGCCCGACACCGGAGGACGGCAGGGCGGACCGCTGATCGTCACCGAGGACGCCGAACTCCTCGACGACCTGCTGCGCCTGTGCGCGGCGGCGGGCGCCACACCCGAGGTCCATCACGGGGTGCCCGAGCGCAGAGGCAGCTGGGAGGCCGCGCCTCTGGTGCTGGTGGGCGACGACGCCGCCCGGCGGTTGCGCGGGGCCGCGCGCAGGCGCGGAGTGGTGCTGGTCGGTCGCGATCAGGACGACTCCGGGGTCTGGCGGCGTGCCGTCGAGATCGGCGCCGACCATGTGCTGGTGCTGCCCGACGGCGAGCAGTGGCTGGTCGACCGGATCGCCGACGTCGCGGAGGGCGTCGGCCGGCCCGCGCTCACCGTCGGCGTCATCGGCGGCCGGGGCGGAGCCGGCGCGTCCACGCTCGCCTGTGCGCTCGCCGTCACCTCGGCGAGGGAGGGCCTGCGCACCCTCCTCGTGGACGCCGATCCGCTGGGCGGCGGGCTCGACGTACTGCTCGGCGGGGAGGCTGCCGAGGGGCTGCGCTGGCCGGCGTTCGCCGCCTCGCGCGGGCGGGTCGGCGGCGGCGCCCTGGAGGAGTCGCTGCCGGAGCTGCACTCGTTGCGGGTGCTCAGCTGGGACCGCGGCGACTGTGTCGCCATCCCGGCGCAGGCCGTCCGGGCGGTGCTGGCCGCCGCCCGGCGGCGCGGCGGCGCCGTGGTGGTCGACCTACCCCGCCGCGTCGACGAGGGGGTCGCCGAGGCCCTGGCCCAGATCGACGTCGGGTTGCTCGTGGTCCCCGCCGAACTGCGAGCCGTTGCCGCCGCCGCACGCGTGGCCTCAGCGGTCGGCATGGTCCTGCGCGACCTGCGCGTGGTGGTACGGGGGCCCTACGCGCCCGGCCTCGACGACCGCGAGCTGGCCCGGCTGCTCGGGCTGCCACTGGTGGGCGAGGTTCCCGTGGAGTCCGGGCTGCGGCGGCCCGGCGAGGGCAGAACCCCGCCCGGCGGGAACGCGCGCGGACCGCTGGCCCGCTTCTGTACGGCCTTCTGGGAGCGGGCCCTTGTCGAGGCGGGTGCCGCATGAGGCCGGCGGGCGAGCAGCGGTGGCGAAGGACTGGGGAGAGGGGCGTGTCGGCGGGCGGGTCCGGAGGTGCCGGCGTGGTCGGGCGCGGGGATGGGCTCGGGCTGGTGGACGGCGGTGGGCGGCCCGGCGGACGCGGGCGTGATGACCGGCTCGAGCCTGCCGGCGGGCTCGGGTACGGCCATGGGCTGGGTGATCCCGAGATGCCCCCACAGTTGCTGGACCGTGTGCGGCAGTGGCTGGCCGAGAGCGGGGCCGAGCCGACGCCCGCTCGCGTGGCGCAGGCGCTTCGGGAGCAGGGCCGGGTGCTCGGGGACGAGGAGGTGCTCGGGGCAGCCGAGCGGTTGCGGTCCGAGCTGATCGGCAGCGGCCCGTTGGAGCCGCTGCTCGCCGACCCTTCGGTGACCGACGTCCTGGTGTCGGCCCCTGACCGGGTCTGGGTCGACCGTGGCGGCGGACTGGAGCGGGCCGCCGTCGCCTTCCCCGACGCGGCGGCCGTACGACGCCTCGCTCAACGCCTGGCCGCGGTGGCCGGACGGCGGCTGGACGACGCCCGGCCGTGGGTCGACGCCCGCCTGCCAGACGGCACCCGGCTGCACGCGGTGCTGCCCCCGGTCGCCGTCGGCTGCACCTGCCTGTCCCTGCGCGTCGTACGGCCGCGCGCGTTCACACTCGGCGAACTGGTGTCGGCGGGCACGGTTCCGCCGGGCGGGGACCGCGTGCTGCGGGCGCTGGTGCAGGCGCGGCTGTCCTTCCTCATCAGCGGTGGCACCGGCAGCGGCAAGACCACGCTGCTCAGCGCGCTGCTAGGCCTGGTCGGGCCGGGAGAGCGGATCGTCCTCGCCGAGGACTCGGCCGAGCTGCGCCCCGACCATCCGCACGTCGTCCGCCTGGAGAGCAGACCCGCCAACCAGGAGGGCGCGGGTCTCGTCACCCTCGAGGACCTGGTGCGGCAGGCGCTGCGGATGCGACCGGACCGGCTGGTCGTGGGCGAGGTGCGCGGCGCCGAGGTGGTCCATCTGCTGGCAGCGCTGAACACCGGTCACGAAGGCGGCTGCGGCACTGTCCACGCCAACGCGGCCGCGGACGTTCCCGCCCGGCTGGAGGCGCTGGGCACCGCCGCCGGGCTGGACCGGGCGGCG
>NZ_MUBM01000191.1 GCF_002154505.1 Streptomyces carpinensis
GGTCGGCGTCGGCCGGGGGACAGGGGACGGCGAGGCGGTGGCCGCCGGGGTGTGCGCGCGGGTGGGCTTGTGCCGGCCCGTGCGCAGGAACTCGTCCCGCGAGAACACCATCGCCCGCTGATCCGGGTCCCAGGACCACGTCGTGCGGTACTCGTACCCGGAGATCCCGGCCGGAGAGCGGATGATCACGGCCCGCCCGGCCAGCTCCACGCCGATCACGGCGTCGTCGTTGGCGAAGACCTGCACGAGCCGGTGTCCCTCGAAGGTGTAGACGCGGACGGCCGTCTGGTTGGTCGGGTACAGCCGGAAACCCAGCGCCATGTCGTCCCGGCCGTCACCGGTGAGGTCACGGTAGTACGGCCGCATGACCGGACACAGCTTCCCCCGGTCCCCGCCCTTGCCACAGTCCGCCAGCCGGTCCGCCGTCTCGCGGTACGGCGCCTTCGCGTCCTTGTAGTCGTCCGGGTGCGCGGCGACCTCGGCCCGTACGACGGCCACCGGATCGACCTTGTGGATGTCGTCGCCGGGTGCCGTGACGCCCTTGACCGTCTCGATCTGCACCTCGTCGTACGGCCACGCCGGGCTGGCGGCCGGCCGCAGCGAGGGCCACAGCCGGGCCGGGCTGATCGCGGTCGGCGTGGGGCCCGCGGCCCGCAGGTCGCCCGCGTCACTGCAGCCCGCCGCCGTGGCCAGCACGAGGGCGACGAGGGCGGTGACGAGGGCGGGGCGTCTGCGGAACACTGCTCTCCGGTGGGATGAGGGCGGCTGACGAAACGGGGCCGGGCCGGCGGATCGGCGGCCCGGGCCGGGCCTCGTACACCTTATTCGTACGGAAGTCCTTTTTGTTCAGTGGCTCATTTCCCCGCCGGAGGCGGACCTGAGGCGCGGCAGCGCAGAGCGTACGCGCCGAAGGTAAAACGATTGTTCGGCCGGTTCTCCCCTTTCACCGGCTTCTTGCCCCGCGAGCGCCCCGCCTGTTCCATGGTCATAGGGGTGATGGTGCATGAGCGGACCACGTCGAGAGCCCGGCCGACCCGGCCCGGGCCGCCTGCGCGTCATACCGAGTTGGCGCCACGGCCAGGAACGGCTCTTCGTCTGCCATCCCGACGGGCGGAACGTCGCCTGGTACGACCGGGAGGCCGCCCGCGTCCACCTGCTCAGCGAGGACGAGCGGGAGGACGTGCTGGACGCTCTGGGCCCGTACCTGACCGGCCCGGTCGCGGTGGGCCCGCCCCCCGTACCGACCGCCGCCGATCTCGACCGGCTCAGCCTGCACCCGGACGACGACCTCGCGCCGAACCGACCCGGCGAGGCCCTGCTGATCGCCCTCGACCGGCACCCCGGCCACACCCACCTTCTCCGTCCGGATCCACGCCGCCGCGCGCTCATCGCCGAGCAGACGGTCGGTGACGTCCTCGACGGCCTGGACGGCGCCGGCTGGCGCACCCTGCACTCGATACCCCTGCCCGGCGGCGACCGCATCCACCACCTGGTGATCGGGCCCGGCGGCCTGTTCGCCGTCCACACCGTGTACGCCCGCAAGCAGCGGGTGCGGGTCGAGGACCCGATGGTCACGCTGGGCCGCCACGACCCGGAGCCCCTGCTCCGCCACGCCCGTGCCGCCGCCGACCGCGCCTCCTACGCCCTCACCGCCGAGGTCCAGCCCCTCCTGGCCCTCACGGCCCCGGCCGACCTGCGCGTCACGGCCGAGCCGAGGGGCGTCCGCATCCTCGACGAGCAGGACCTGGAGGGCCTGGCGAGGCTGGGCGGCGTCCTGAAACCGGCGGACGTGGAGGCCCTCCACGCGATGGCGAGGGACCGGCACACGTGGGGGAGGGTGTAGGCGGGGACGCAGAGGTGGCTGCCGGTGGGGTGCGATATGGCCGTGGGCAGGCGCGGCACGCTGCGGCGGTCGTGCCGACGTGGTTGCGGGCAGGCGCGGCACGCTGCGGGCGCAGGGGCGTCGCCGCCGTAGCCGTCACCCCCTCGAGCGGGGCGGGCGCAGGCCACCCACGCTCACGGCAACTGCGCGGCACGCCCAGGATCCAGCAGCGGCGCCAGCAGATCCCCGAAGTCCCGCACCCGCGGCGCGATGTCCTCCGCCCGGAACTCGAGCCGCCCCGCTTCCCGGCACTCGGCGACCTCCTCCCACGACACCGGCGCCGACACGGTCGGCGCCTCGCGCGCCCGCAGGGTGTAGGGCGTCGCGGTCGTCTTCCGGGCCGCGTTCTGGCTCCAGTCGACGAACACCTTCCCCGGCCGCAGACTGCGCGTCATCCGGTGCAGCACCAGCCGCGGCATGGCCTTCTCGGCCTCCACGGCCAGTGACTTCGCGTACTCCGAGGTGCGCTCGCTGGACGATCCGCGGACGGCGGCCAGCAGGTGCAGCCCCTTCGATCCCGAGGTCTTGGCGTAAGCCTCGATCCCGTCGGCCGCCAGTCGATCCCGCAGCCACAACGCCACCCCGCAGCAGTCCACCACGGTGGCCGGCGGCCCCGGATCGAGATCGAACACCAGCCGGTCGGCCTCGCCCGGGTCCTCGATCAGCCACTGGGGGGTGTGGAACTCGGTCACCAGATTGGCCGCCCACATCAGACTCGCGAGGTCCTGCACCAGGACCATCCGCGCCGGCCCCTCCGACCGGGGCACCTCCGCGGTCGTCACCCACGCGGGCGTACCCGGTGGCACGTTCTTGACGAAGAAGACCTGTCCGTCCGGGCCGTCCGGATACCGCAGGAAGGACAGCGGCCTGTCCCGGAGATGGGGGAGCAGCACCTCGGCGATCGTCGCGTAGTAGTGCAGCACCTCTGCCTTGGTGAACCCGGTCGCGGGATACAGCACCTTGTCCAGGTTGCTGAGCGTGAGCCGTCGCCCCTCCACCTCTGTGATCGGCGCCATACGATAAGAAAACCACGGAATCCGCGACAAACTGCCACAAGCCGATCCGGAAGGTGCTGCACGTGCGATCCATTTGGAACGGGGCCATCTCGTTCGGCCTGGTCAGCATCCCGATCAAGCTGGTGAACGCCACCGAGAGCCACACCATCTCCTTCCGCCAGATCCACACCGAGGACGGCGGCCGCATCCGCTATCGCAAGGTGTGCGAGCTGGAGGACCGCGAGGTCACGCAGTCGGAGATCGGCAAGGGCTACCAGGACGCGGACGGCACGATCATCCCGATCACCGACGAGGACCTCGCCCACCTGCCGCTCCCGACGGCGAGGACGATCGACATCGTGGCCTTCGTCCCGGCGGACCGGATCGACCCGCTCCAGATGGAGAACGCCTACTACCTGGCCGCCAGCGGCGCCCCCGCCGCCAAGCCGTACACGCTGCTGCGCGAGGCCCTCAAGCGGAGCCGGAAGGTGGCGATCGCGAAGTTCGCCCTGCGCGGCCGTGAGCGCCTGGGCATGCTGCGCGTGGTGGACGACGTCATCGCCATGCACGGCCTGCTCTGGCCGGACGAGATCCGCGCCCCCCAGGGCGTGGCCCCGGACGTCGACGTCACGGTCCGCGACAAGGAACTGGACCTCGCCGACGCCCTGATGGACACGCTCGGCGAGGTGGACCTGGCGGACCTGCACGACGAGTACCGCGAGGCCCTGGAGGAGGTCATCGCGGCCAAGGCCGCCGGCGAGGCACCCCCCGAGACGCCCGAGCCGGCCCCCGGCGGCAAGGTCCTCGACCTGATGGCGGCCCTGGAGAAGAGCGTCCGGGCGGCCAAGGAGTCCAGGGGAGAGGCAGTGGGAGCGGCGGAGGAGGCCGCCGAGGAGCCGGCGGAGGCCGAGGTCAGACACCTCCCGCGCCGCAAGGCCACCCGCGCCGCCCCCGAGAAGGCGCCCGCGAGGAAACAGGCGGCCTCCTCGGCGAAGAAGACGGCGGCGAAGAAGACCGCGTCCTCGGCGAAGAAGACGGCGTCCAAGTCCACCCGGCAGACGAAGAAGACGGCATCGACCGCCAAGTCGACGACCAAGTCGACGACGAAGAAGACGGCAGCGAAGAAGACGGCGGCACGCAAGCGCACGGCGTAGCCGGGTGGCTCCGGTGGCTTCGGCCGTCCCGTCCCGGCGGCCCCGGCCGTCTCTCCGTCCGGCCGCCGGCGGCCCCGACCGCCCCGCCACCCGCTCGGCCCGGTCCCGGTGGTCGCGGTGGCCTCAGTGGCCCCGGCGGCCTCGATTGTCCCGGTGGCCCCTGAGACCCAGTCGACCCCACCCGCCGGGCCACCCGGCAGGGGACCACCCCCATCCCAGCCCTACGCGACCCGTCGCAGCGCCAGTACGGCGTTGTGCCCGCCGAAGCCGAACGAGTTGCTGAGCACGAGGTCGCCGTTGCCCGGCAGCGCACGCGGCTCCCCGGTCACCACGTCGAGGGCGATCTCCTCGTCGAGCTCCGTGCACCCGACGGTCGGCGGCACGACCCCGTTGTGCAGGGTGAGCACGGCGGCAACGGCCTCGACACCGCCGGCGGCGCCCTGCAGATGCCCGAGGTGCCCCTTGAGCGCGGTGACGGGCACCCCGCCGCCCGCGCCCCCGCCCTGGCCGAGCACGGCCCGCAGGGCACCGGCCTCGGCGAGGTCGCCCTCCACCGTGGCGGTGGCGTGCGCGTTCACATGGACGACGTCGACGACATGCCCACCGGCGTCCCGCACCGCCCGCCGCAGCGCCAGCGCGACACCGCTGCCGGACGGGTCCGGCGCGGCCATGTGGTGGGCGTCGGCGGACAGCCCCCACCCGGCGGCCTCGCAGTAGATCCGGGCGCCACGGGCCCGGGCGTGCTCCTCGGCCTCGAGTACGAGCAGCCCGGCGCCCTCCGCGTTGACGAACCCGGCCCGGTCCTTGGCGAAGGGCCGCGAGGGCGTGGCGCCGTCCTCCAGCCCCAGATCGGACAGCGCGCGCATGGCGGCGAACGAGGCCATGATCGCCGGGGTGACCACCGCCTCGGCGCCACCGGCCAGGGCGACGTCGACGCGGCCGTACCGTATGCGGTCGATGGCCTCCCCGATGGCCTCGGTGCCGGAGGCGCAGGCGCTGGTCACGGTGCGGGCCTCACCGGTGATGTGCAGGTCGAGCGAGATCTGGGAGGCGGCCTGCGAGGGCACGGTCATGGGCGTGGTGAGCGGGGACACACCCCGGGGCCCCTTGTCCCGCAGCTTCCGGTCCCCGCCGACGAGCACGGAGGCGTCCCCGAGTATGGCCCCGAGGCTGACCCCGACCCGCTCGGGATCGAGCCCGCTCTCCCTGGTCCCGCCGGTGGCGAAGCCGGCGTCGCCCCAGGCCTCACGGGCGGCGAGCACCGCGAACTGAGCGGCCCGGTTCATCCGCCGCGCGGCGGCCCGGGACAGCATCATGCCGGGGTCCACGGGCACGACGCCCGCGATCCGCACGGGCAGCTCCTGGAACTCCTCCCCCTCCAACTCCCGTATCCCGTGACGTCCGTCGAGCAGTCCCCGCCAGAGCTCGTCCACGCCGACACCGAGCGGGGTGAGGGCTCCGAGCCCGGTCACGACGACCCGGCGCGGCCCGGCCCACGAGGCCTCGCGGGTCGGCCGCGAGTGGTGCCGTACGACGTATCCCGCCCGATCGGCGTCGGCGGCCCACCCGCGTACGACGTCGTCGGACACTTTCTCGCCGGCCCTGTCGTCGAGATCCCGGTGCCAGGCCCCCCAGCGCCGCTCGTACGTCACCTCGACACCCTCGGGGTCGACGGCACGCAGCCGGGTGACGCGGTCCCCGTCGTGGAACTCGACGGAGTCCAGCCGGGGCGAGGACACGGCCGGAACGGCCGCCACGTCCACCCGCCGGCCGGCGACGAACACCTGCTGTTCCCTGGCCAGGACCGCTTCGCGGTCGAGGCCTCCGAGCGGCGGCCGCAGCGTGACCCGAATCGTCTCGGGCGACTCCGGGAGGGTGTGCATCACGACACACCACTGCTGCCGTTCGGCTTCTTCCTGCGACAGGGCGAACAGATCGCCGGGAACCACCTCGCCGGCGGTAACTGCGTACGGATGGATGGGAACTTCAGGCATCTCGGACGAATTGGGCATATCGGTACTGCTTCCTGTGACCCGAGGTGTCGTTCGGCGGACCATCCAGAGTGAAAGGGACAAACGGCCGAAACACTGTGAGGGCGGACACGGGTCACGAACGAGGCGCCTGTACGAATACCCTCAATCCACCCGAACAGCCCTTGAGTTGACCGATCGATGCCGTGACGGGTGTGGGGGAGGTCACGGACCCTCTGTGCCTGCGCAGGAGCACGCTCGCCTCCGGTCGCACGGTAGGGGGTGATGTCGTGTGAGCTACGGCACGTCAGATGCGCGTGCCGGTGGTGGCTCCTGTGAGCGAGGTCTCAGGACGGACGGCCTTCCCGGACGGCGGCCACGGCGCACACCCCCACCGCTCGGCTACCGCGTCGACGAGCAGCAGCCCGCGCCCGCCCTCCGCCTCGGGAGCATCGGCGCACCCAGGCCGCGAATCGGCGGATGGAGATCTCCGGCCTCATGTCACTCAGCGTGGTCGCCCGGCTCTACCCTGACGGGGGGAGTCACGCCGTACGCACAGTTCCCGGAATCCGCCACTACCTCCGACACCACCCACGCACGAGACTCCAAGGCGCCGGCCCGAGCCCGACTCTCCTTCCCCCTCGCAGTGGACGGCGTTCTTGCGGTTCGTCGCCGGGCGCTGAGAAAAAGCAGGTGAGTGCGCCGCCCACGGGGGGCTACGGTTCGGGTGTTCGAAGGGGGAAACGTGGCGAAGCTCAATCAGATCATCGCCGTGGAAAAGGGTGTCAAGAGCAAGTCGCTGCAGGACATCACCGCGGCCCAGCACAAGGTGCAGAAGCCCGCGCTGCTCGCCGGTATCTCGCGCACGTACCAGCCGAAGGACGAGGAGGGCGAGCAACTGCCGCCCGAGTCCACGCGGGTGCAGCTCAAGGCCGAGGAGATCCTGCGCGACATGTCGGCGTCGCTGACGCGGCTGTTCGACGTGACCGCGACGAAGGACTGGGCGAACTGCACGGCACGCGCGGACGTGACGGTGGACGGCCGGACCGTCCTCGCGGAAGTCCCGGTCGGCTACCTCCTCTTCCTGGAGAAGCAGCTCACGGACCTGCACGCCTTCGTCAAGAAGCTCCCGGTCCTGGACGCGGCCGAATCCTGGGCACTGGACGCGTCGACGGACTGGTGGAAGACGGACCCGGTCCGCACGATCCGTACGAAGAAGGTCCCGCGCAACCACGTCAAGGCGGAGGCCACGGAAAAGCACCCGGCACAGGTCGAGGTGTACTACGAGGACGTGCCGATCGGTTACTGGACGACGGTGAAGTTCTCCGGCGCGCTGCCCGCGAGGCGGGTCAACGAGCTGCTGGAGCGGGTGGAGAAGCTCCAGCAGGCGGTGAAGTTCGCGCGCGAGGAGGCCAACGGGACGGAGGTCACCGACAAGCGAGTGGGTGACGCGGTGTTCGGCTACCTGTTCGCCTGAGAAGGGCCAGGGGTAGCCCCACGATCGCCCCCGCGTGCGAGCGCGGGGGTGCGCAACAGGCACGGACCGGATTGAGGACCGGTACGCGCCATGGGCGCAAGCTGAAACTGAGGTTCAGCCTGAATCACGCGGCCACGGCAAAGGTTCGTGACCGCGGTCAAACTCAGACTCTCGCTCCAGCTTCAGCATTCGCCGCCGATCGCCGGATCGACCGGGTACGGGCGACCGCCGCCGGGTGCGAGTTCGACTCTCGTCTGCACCTCTGCACGGTGCGGTAGTTCAATGGAAGAACACGACGGCCTGATGACTGATCCGTACTCTTAAACGCCACCGGCGTGTGCAATGGGGTGGCATCCCCAGGGGCCCGGGAGCTGGATACGTCTCCCGGGCCCCGCCACGCGCCCGGGAGGCGGAATAGTCTCCTGGGCCCCGCCGTGCGCCCGGCCGATGCCGCCCCACGTGCACGGCATACCAGCCCGCGCGGCGCTCCGCGAGCGCCGTCAGGCCGTCGCCCAGGTGATCAGCGCGTACGGCAGCAGCACGGCGGGCAGTGTCAGCAGCCATGGCCTGGGCGAACGCCCACGGCGGAGCGGGAGGAACACGTCGGCGAGCAGGACCAGCAGCAGGACGAACAGACCGCTGACGACGAGGACGAACAGGATCGGCCCGCTGTGGTCGATCTGCGGGTAGGTGCACCCGTCGAGGTCGGGCCGGTGGAGGTCGCTGAGCCGGCAGTGCCCGTTGGCGGCGTACCAGCGCGCACATGCGGCCACGAGGATCGCGGGCACCCCGATCAGCAGGTTGACCAGCAGCGGTGTGGCGTATCGGCGGATCATCCGGCCTTCTTCCGGGTGCCGAACTCGGTGACGTAGCCCGCCCCGATGACGAGCGCCAGAGCGGACAGCGCCAGAGCCAGGCTGGTTCCGTTCAGCCACGCGTAGGACGGGTCGCTGGAGTAGGTGGTCCCGTCGTCGAGAACGCAGTCGAAGCGCAGGGGGAGATACGAGGGCCGGTGGTGGGACAGGCGCTGGACGGTCTCCCGGGGGAAACCGTCCCGGCAGGCGGGTGCCGGTATCGAGTCCGCGCCGTTGCCGAACTCGTGCTCGGACAGGGCGACGACGAAGAACCCCCACGCATAGACCGCCGCCGCGGCGGAACCGGTCATCAAGGCACCCCGCTGCATCAGGGGCACCGCCCATGGCTGTGGCCTGCCCGGAAGGGCGATGGAGAGGACTCCGCACAGGGCGATCAGCGCGCCGACGGCGCACACCACGGAGACGGCGAAACCGACGAGCACGACCCCACCTCCTTGTGCGACAAGCACACCAGGACGGTGATCGACAAGCTGTGACGTGGGTCACTGATTGCGTCACAGCAGTGTCACGGGATCTCGCCCGGAGAGTGAGCGGCCGACCACCGGCCGAGGGTGCTGCCGACCACCGGCCGACCGAGGGCCGAACGAGGTTCGGACGAGCGACTGGAAGGGCCCCTGCTCGTGGCAACCCTCTCCCGACCCTCACGAAGCATCGCCGCACCGGCGCGGCGATCAGCGGACGGCGCCGACGCTCCGGGACGAACTGCCTGCCGGGGCAGGGGACATGACCCGCAGCAGCTCCGCCGTGGCGGCGTCGGCGGGGAAGAACGTCTCGATGGCGATCTCGTCCAGGGTCACGTCCCGAGGGAAACCGAAGACCGTGGTCGTGTAGAGAAGACTGAGGTCACCGTGGTCCGTGGAGAGCAGCATGGGGACGACCAGATCGCCGACGCCTTCCTGGTCGGTGTGGTCCTCGGGCACGGGATAGGACTCGATCTCGGCGAGCAGGGCCGCCAGGCCCTCCACGGCACCGCGGGAGAGCTGCCGCCGGACGCGGCGCAGGACGTGCGAGCGCCACTGGCCGAGGTTGCGGATACGCCGGGACAGGCCCTCCGGATGCAGGGTGGCCCTCAGGACGTTGATCGGAGGCCTGCACAACGCGGGCGGCAGGTCGGCCAGGAACACCATGGCAGCGGCGTTGGCGGTCAGCAGATCCCACCGCGCGTTCACCGCCAGCGCCGGATTGGGCTCGTGGCCGGCGAGAACGGCGGCGACGGCGGAACGGGCAGCGCCGAGATCGTCGAGCGACCGTTCGCGGTGCACCGGCGCGAAACCGGCGGCCAAATACAGGGAGTTGCGTTCCCGCAGCGGCACATCGAGTTCCTCGCACAGCCGCTCGATCATGTTCCGGCTCGGGGTGGCACGCCCCGTCTCGATGTAGCTCAGGTGCCGCGTGGAGAGGTTGGCTGCCAGCGCCACGTCCAGCTGCGAGCGGCGGCGCTGTTCCCGCCAGCGTCGTACCAGCGACCCGACCGGTTCCGTGGTGACCATGCTCCGAGGCTGACGGACCGCTGGCGGAACGGCAATAACCTCGCGGGTTATCGACACGCGACGGCCACGGCGCGCAGTGTCTCGGGGTGCGGCCAGGCTGCACCGGGCCACCGAGACGAACGGAGCCGACCATGACCGAGACCGAGACCGAGACCGCCGACGCAACCACCGCGCAGCACGGGGCGACCGTCGAGCGCTACGTACGCTTCTGGAACGCCGAGACACCCGAGGAGCAACAGCGCCTCGCCTCGGCCACCTTCACCGACGAGGTCCAGTACTACGCCCCGATCGGCGTCCTCAGTGGCCCGCCCGCCCTGATCGGCTTCCGCGAGCAGTTCGGGCAGCACATGGGCAAGGTCGCCTTCAACCCCCGGCAGGAACCGCAGATACACCACGAGCGCGCCCGGCTGATGTGGGAGATCGACAACGGCGGGACGAGGCCGTTCGCCACCGGAACGGACATCATGACCTTCGCCCCGAACGGTCGCATCACCACGATCACCACCTTCCTCGACCAGCCCCCGGAGGGCTTCGACCCGAACGCTCACCACTAGCCCCGCACGTGATCAAGGCCCCTGGGATCCTTCAGGGGCCTTGATCGAACTGATCGAACTGGTCGAACTGGTCGAACTGGTCGAACTGTTCGGGCTGTTCGGGCTGGTCCGGCTGGGGAAGGCGTGTGCACAGGTGAAGGGTGTGCAGTGACTGAGGGTAGGCGCGCATACCGCCGTGGTCCGGGGCTCGGTCGACCGTCCGAGTCCGTCACTGACAGGGCGGGGCGCGCATCGGGCGGCATCGGCGTGGGCACGTTCCCCTTCAGGCCGGACCCGGTGGAGGCTCTGATGCAGATCACCTCGTTGCCGCACATCGACGAGCACACGACGGACATCGCAGCGGAAGCCGACGCTGTGTGGCGCAGCCTGGGCGAAGAGCTGGACCAGTCCTTCTCACGTCGCGGAGCGGCGGGCTACGCGAGACTGGTCGGAGCGGCCGACTGCACGCCAGCCGGACCGCGGCCTCTGGCTGTCGGTTCGACGTTCCCCGGCTTCAGGGTCGTCGCCGCGATTCCGGGTCAGAAACTGGTCCTCCGGGGCCGGCATCGCTTCTCGACCTATGCCCTGATCTTTCGACTCGATCCCAACGGCCCAGGCCGATCACAGCTACGCGCCGAAAGCCGAGCCGCCTTCCCCGGCCTGGCCGGCGGCGTCTACCGATGGCTCGTCATAGGAACAGGCGGCCACGAGGTCGGCATGCGACGCCTGCTCTCGGCAATCCGCCGCCGCTGCGAGTGCCGTACTTGAACGCGTTACATCGTTCAGCCATTGGGACCCCGGCCACTTCCTGCTCGAGCACCATGAACTGTGGCTCCCTCAGCTTGAGCCAAGAGGTGTTCCCATACCTGGTGCCACCGCTGCACGGACCGCCGCTCCGCAGTAACCCACACCTTTCAAAGTCCTCTAGCCGAATTCGCCGTCACACACGCCCCGTCGGAACGCCGCCCACTCCTCTGCGGTGAATCTCAGCGGCGGCAGTTCCTTGTTGTGCGAATCGCGCACCGCAACCGCTCCACCGCCGAGGTCTGCGACCTCCACACACGTCTTCGTCCACCTGTTGGTGTAGCTGCTGCTGACCCAGGACGCATCAGTCAAGTCCATTGCGTACAGCTCAGCCTTTGCTGCGTCCGCCATGGGATCTCCTGTTGATATCGGACCGGACGTTCTCTTTTCAGCATCCCTCCGATGGCCCAGATGTGCATCTCGCCCTTCTGCCCGAGGAGCTGTTGCGCGAATACGAGTGATCGCGGAAGACGCTGAAGGACCGCCTCTTGGCTACCCATGGGGCTCCTCGGCCATCACCTGATGGCCCCCGGCCTCTTGCCGGTTTGCTGTTTGGGAGACTCCGGGGCATGTGGCGCGAACTGATTCTGGACCTGGCTCCTGACGCCGATCTCGGTGCCCCCGTCGACGAGATCTCCTTGACCACGGGGGAACAGGCACTGGGGCAGCGGCTTCCCTCCGACCTTGTCGCGTTGCTCCGGGAGTGCAATGGGGTGGCTCATGACGGGGTCGATGTCGTCTGGAGCGCTGATCAGATCGCAAGGGACAACGCTGCGTTCAGAAGCTCTCCGGACTTCGCCGACCTGTACATGCCCTTCGAACCGCTGATGTTCTTCGGCGACAACGCCGGCGGGGACCTGTTCGCTTTCGTGCGCACTCCCGAGCGGGGTGAAGTCTTCGTCTGGGACCACGAGACCGACAGCCGGTTCATGGTCGCAGGCGGGCTGCGCCAGTACCTGGAGCGGGCTCTGCAGGAGAGTGGGGACTGGTACCGCTAGGCGTCGGCCCCTGGCACCTGTCCAGGGGCCTTCGCGTTTGCCGGGGCTGACCTGGGAAGGCGCACTTTCGGGCGGCGGTTGCCAGTTCTACTGGAGGAAGGTTCGTGAGGGGAGCGTGGAGGCAACGTACGCGGTTCGCCCCTCGGCGGCAGCGGGGTTCCTGGCCGCTCAGCTCGGCGAGTGACTTCACCGCCCGTGATCCCGGGTTCGCCGGCCCTGTGGTGAGTGTCGGACCTGGCCGCGATGGCGTTCGCCACACTCAGCGGCGGCACGATCGGGATCAGCCTGAGATGGCGGCGGATTCCAGGGGCCTCGCTGTGTTCCGCACTGCCTCAAGACGGTTCGGCGCGTCGCTGGCGTGGACGGGGTGCTGTTCCAGCTGTGGTGCCACGACAGGAATTCGGGCAGGCGCAGCCGACGGTGGGCGTAGCGTCCGCCATCAACAGCGCGCCCCCCGAATCCGTCTACAGGCCTGTCAGACAGTGAAACTCTCGGGATCAGCGGCCTTCCAGTCCGCTGCCCAGGCCTCGGGCGGCTCGATCAGCAACTGGCCAGGGGTCAGCCAGTCGTAGAGCTCCGCGTAGGAGCGGACGGTGACCGGGTCCACGCGTCGACGCAGCATGTTCGGGCGGAGTTCGGCGGGTTCGCTCACGCCGAGCGAGGCGATGATCTGCAGCGCGCTGTTCACCGTGGCGGACTGGAAGCGGTGCACCCGAGCCGACTTGTCGTCGACATCCAGTGCGCGTGAGCGGCGCGGGTCTTGAGTGGCGACCCCGGCGGGGCAGGTGTTGGTGTGGCAGCTCTGCGCCTGGATGCATCCGATCGCGAACATCATGGCGCGTGCCGCGTTGGTGAAGTCGGCGCCTTGCAGCATGCGCTTGACGATGTCGGCTCCGGTGGCCACCTTGCCGCTGGCGCCGATCTTGATGCGGTCCCGCAGTCCGGCGCCGACCAGGGCGTTGTGGACGGTGATCAGTCCCTCGGTGAGCGGACTGCCCAGGTGGTCGGCGAACTCCAGCGGGGCGGCTCCGGTGCCGCCCTCCGCTCCGTCGACGATGATGAAGTCCGGAGCGGTGCCCTCTTCGATCATGGCCTTGCACACCGCCAGGAATTCCCGCCGGGAGCCCACACACAGCTTGAAGCCGACCGGCTTGCCACCGGACAGCTCGCGCATTTCGGCGATGAACCGGATCAGTTCCCGAGGCGTGTCGAAGACCTGGTGGTAGGGGGGCGAGATGACGGTCTTCCCCTCGGGAACCTCGCGTACCCGGGCTATCTCGGCGGTGACCTTCTCTCCGGGCAGTACCCCTCCGATACCGGGCTTGGCTCCCTGCGACAGCTTCAGTGACACGCATTTCACGTTGTCGTGAGCGGCCTTGGCGGCGAACCGCGCGCGATCGAAACCGCCGTCCGCGGTGCGGCAACCGAAGTATCCGGTGCCGATCTCCCACACCAGGTCACCACCGTGGCGCAGGTGGTACTCCGACATGCCGCCCTCGCCGGTGTCGTGAGCGAAGCCTCCGAGGGCGGCCCCTCGGTTCAGGGCGAGGACGGCGTTGGCGGAGAGCGAACCGAAGCTCATGGCCGAGACGTTGAGCAACGCCATGTCGTAGGGCTTGGTGCAGTCCGGCCCGCCGATGCGGACCCGCGGCTGCTCCGTCGGCACCGGGCGCGGCCTCATCGACGATTCGAAGTATTCGTAACCTTCGGCGTAGACGTTCCGCTCCGTGCCGAACGCGATCTCAGCTTCGGTTCCCTTGGCGCGCTGGTAGACAAGGCTGCGCACATCCCGGTCGAACGGACGGCCATCGTAATTGCGCTCAATGAAATACTGCTGCAACTCCGGACGGATCGACTCCAGCATGAAACGGATGTGTCCCAGCACCGGGTAGTTACGCAGGACGGAATGGCGCTTTTGAAGCAGATCATAAGTGCCGACCCCGGCTATCCCCGCGCACAACAAGGCGACCAGCCACCACCAAGGCGACACAGTCAACGCCGTGACGCCGAAGGAAATGGCGAGAGCTCCAATGAATACGATCACTGCAATTCTGATCATGCGGGGGAACGTACATCCTCCGCAGTGCGCGTCACAAGCGCCGGCAACAGCGTTGAGGTCCTGCTGACCCGTTACGTGAAGTGCCTCGACGGACGGCAGGACGTCGCCGACCGGCGTATCGAGGACCTGCTTCGCGAGTACGGCTGACGCGGCCTGCACGTGTCCGAGGCCCCTGGTGTCCCGTCCAGGGGTCTCGTCGTCCCCGGGCCTCATCACTGCGTGGTGGTCTGTCGGGTCGGCAGGGCTGGGCTGAAGCGTCGAGGCGTGATCACGAGTTGTGTCGGGACGTTCAGGCCCCGGGACGATGGGTGCCCGGCACCTCGTCTGGTCCCGTTTGCCGCTTGGTACGGAGCACTTCCCTGGTGGTCCCCACCAGAAAGCCCGCCGCGAGCAGCCCTGCCACGATCGCACCCTGCAGAATTCCGTCGGCCTCATGTCCGTCGAGGTACGTGACATGACGGACCTCGGTGGGGCGCGCCGGGTTGTACACGACGGGTATGTTCACTCCCGGCTTGGCATCGTCTGCTGAGCTGGGCACGATATCGACATCCGCGCGCACGGGGCCGGACGGTGTGCCGAAATACACGGTCACGGAGGTCGCCCAGCCTTCCTCCGACCGGCTGGTGATCTCGACCACGGTTGCGTCGATCCTGCGGCCATGGTCCCGGAGGTTCGCCAGCGCCTGGTATTCCTGACCAGCTCCCCAGCCCATGAAGCCGGCGAAGGTGGCGAACATCAGAAAACCCCCGCCAATCAATCGGACTTTGGCCCAGCGGGGGGCCACCAGCCACGATTCCGGACCGAGCCGCAGCAGCCCGGCCACGAGGCGGCCCGGCGAAGGCATGGCCCAGCCTCGGTGGCGTACCAGCCTGTAGATGCCGTCCGCTGCAGCCAGTGCCACCGCCCAGCCGAGAAGATAGAGCCACACGGGCCCAAACGGTCCGAACGCCATCCACACCACGAAGGCCAAGACGACCGCCAGTGCTCTCCACCCAAAAGGAGAGCCGTACTCATCCGGGTCGCCGCTCAGCAAGGACTTGCGCTCATCCACCTGCGCCTCCACTCCCCGTTACGAGATGAGACTCACCGGCTGCCGCGCTGGTTGCAGTGGCGCCTGGTGGGCCCATGCTCGAGGGGTCCTGTCCAGAGCCCTCGTCCGATTCCCGGCTTCACCTGCGCCGATGCCTCAAGATCACGTGACCGTCGGTGAACTCGCCGCGGTCCTGGGCGTGTCGGAGGAGGACGTCGTCGACGGCCTCGCGGTCGGCACCGCCTGCACGGGCGGACAGCCTCGGCTACGAGGACGTGGCGCTGGAGGGCGTGGAGTACCGGGAGTCGCTCAAGCCGCTGCTGGCCGAGCTGCCGCTCCGGGAGCGCCGGATCATCATGTTGCGCTTTCTTCGCCAATATCTCCCAGTCGCAGATCGGCGAGGAGGTCGGCATCTCGTAGATGCACGTCTCCCGGCTGCTGACCCGGACCCTGGCCCAGCTGGGGGAGGGCTTGATCTCGGACCGACCCCGGGCTCCGCCCCTGCCTGGGTGCCCTTCGAGCACCACGTCCCTGGGCAGGCCCCCCGGGTGACGGCATCTCACGGCCGCGGACCGCTCTCACGCACGGACCGGCGGCCGCCTTGGTGTGACGCGTCTACTCGAACGCCAGCCAGGCGACCGCCGCGGCGACCGGCTTGGGGGAGGTATCCGAGTCGGGATGACCAGCCCGGTTTACAGTCGCAATGCTTGCCTTTGCCAAGTTTTTGCGCCGCCGACCTCTGATTTGTTTAGCTGTAGCAACCAACCGCTTCTATAGTTGCTCCAAGCAACGATTACGGAGGTGCGATGGCCGAGCAGGCGCAGTACGAAGAGCTGGTGCGCCAGCTCAGCGCCATCGGAGCCGTGAAAAGGGACCTGGGGCGGATCCTGCCGCCCGACTGCCCGGCCGGCTCGGCCGCCGTACTGACGCTCCTCGGCCGCCACGGCGACATGCGCATGAGCAAGCTCGCCGAACTGCTCGCCGTGGACATGTCCGTCACCAGCCGGCACGTCGCCCACGTCGCCGGACGCGGCTGGATCGAGCGGCTGCCGGACCCGGCGGACAAACGTTCACGCATCCTGCATCTGACGCCCGCCGGCCTCGACCGGCTCGACGACCTGTCCCGGCGGACCACCCACCTGCTCGCCCAGCGGCTCTGCGACTGGACCGACGACGAGGTCGGACAGCTCATCAAGCTGATGACCCGCCTGCGCGACAGCTTCGGCGACTGCCGGTCCCACCCGGCCCGGATCCCCGCGCCCGCGGCCGCACCCGTAGTCGAAGAGACCACCCGTACACCCGCAGACACACGTAAGTAAAGGAAGCCCATGGCAACGACCACACCAGCCGGTGTGCGGGCTCACGCCAAGCACGGGGGAGGCTCCCCGGACGGCGCTCCGATGGGGCACCGGCAGATCATGGAGGCGCTCTCCGGGCTGCTGCTCGGACTGTTCGCCGCCATTCTGTCCTCGACGATCGTCACCAACGCACTGCCGTCGATCATCAAGGACCTCGGCGGCGGCCAGTCGGCCTACACCTGGGTCGTCACCGCGGCGCTGCTCGCCATGACGGCCTCCGTCCCCCTGTGGGGCAAGCTCTCCGACCAGCTCAGCAAGAAGGCGCTCATCCAGATAGCCCTGGGCATCTACGTCGTCGGTTCGGTCATCGCCGGCCTCGCGCAGAACCCCGCGATGCTGATCACCGCGCGTGTGGTGCAGGGCCTGGGCGGCGGAGGTCTGTCCGCCCTGGTACAGGTCATCCTGGCCGCGATGATCGCGCCGCGTCAGCGCGGCCGGTACTCCGGCTACACCGGCGCGACGTTCGCGGTCGCGACCGTCGGCGGCCCGCTGCTCGGTGGTGTCATCACCGACACCAGCTGGCTGGGCTGGCGCTACTGCCTCTTCGTCGGTATCCCCTTCGCCCTGATCGCCCTGGTGGTGCTGCAGAAGACCCTGCACCTGCCGGTCGCCAAGCGCGAAACCAAGATCGACTGGACCGGTGCCTTCTTCATCACCGCCGCGGCCTCCCTGCTGCTGCTCTGGGTGACCTTCGCGGACGACAAGTACCACTGGCTGTCGTGGCAGACGTACACGATGGTGGGCGGCACGATCGTGCTGGCGCTGCTGTTCGTGTTCACGGAGACCAAGGCCAGCGCGCCGATCATCCCGCTGCGCCTGTTCCGCAACCGCACCATCGCGCTGGCGTCGGCCGCGTCGCTGTTCGTCGGTGTGGGCATGTACGCGGGCACCGTGTTCTTCTCGCAGTACTTCCAGCTCGCCCGGGACAAGTCCCCGACCATGTCGGGTGTCATGACGATCCCGATGATCAGCGGCCTGTTCGTCGCCTCCATGGTCTCCGGCCAGATCATCAGCCGCACCGGCCGGTGGAAGGGCTGGCTGGTGGCGGGCGGCGCCTGCCTGACCGCGGGTCTGGGCCTGCTCGGCAGCATGCGCTACGACACCCCGTACTGGCACGTGGCCGTCTTCATGGCGCTGCTCGGCGTCGGCGTCGGCATGACGATGCAGAACCTGGTGCTGTCCACGCAGAACCAGGTCGCCCCGCAGGACCTGGGCGCCGCGTCCTCGACGGTCAGCTTCTTCCGAACCCTCGGCGGTGCGGTCGGCGTCGGTGTGCTCGGCTCGGTGATGTCCACCCGGATCACGCACCACGCCAAGGACACCATCATGTCCCTGAGCCCGCAGGCGCGGGCCGCCGCGGGCAAGGCGATGAGCTCCAGCGGCGAGCTGCCCGACATGAACGCACTGCCGCACGCCGTGCGTACCTGGCTCGAGGGCGCCTACGGCCACGGCATCGCCGACGCCTTCCTCTACGGCGCGCCGTGCGCGTTCGTCGCCTTCCTGTTCATGCTGTTCATCAAGGAGGTCCCGTTGCGTACCACCGGTGCCCTGGCCCAGGCGGCGCAGCAGCAGAACCCCGGCGAGGCTCCCGCACCGGTCGAGGCTCCCGCCCAGGTCCCGACCGCCGAGGCCGCCCCCACCGCCGCTGCGACTCCCGTCGAGGAGAAGACGCCGAGCTGGGCCACGACGGCCGATGTGTTCGAGCCGGCCGCGCAGAGCACGCAGCGACTCGCCGCCGTGGCGACCCTGGACCGCGACGAGCCCGCGCAGAACAGTGGCGGCGGGGTCCCGGTGCGC
>NZ_MUBM01000192.1 GCF_002154505.1 Streptomyces carpinensis
GGGCGGACCTTAAACGCCAAGTTAAGGCCCTGCGGAAGTTCAGGCTACCTCTGGACATTCCCAGATTCGCATACCAGCAAGCGTGGCACGTCCGGCAAGCGCACGGTCCAGCGCATCGTCGGCTGCGCGAGGGGGTGCCGACGTGCAGTCGGCTGGACCGTTCCTGGCCCTGCGTTTTCCGTGCCCAGTCGGCCTATCCGACCTGCCGTGCCCCCTGGAGAAGGGCATACAGGCGCAGCGGCAGCCAGCTCTAGGAGTGCCCGGTCGTAGAAGGACCGGCAGAAGTGACACGTGCAACACGCGTGGTTCACGGAGTCTTTGCCAGATGATAGACAAAGCGGGGTCATAGTTCCTGTCCGCCAGCAGGAAGGTTGCTGCCGCATGTCTGCAACACGACGTCAGATCCTGTCCCGAGCGAGCGCCCTGGGAGCGGGCATTGCCTTCACCGGGGCGCTGTCCGAGCTCTTCGCGGGCACCGCTGCCGCACAGAACCTGGGCCACACCCGCTACGGCCCCCTTGTCCCGGACCCGAACGGCCTGCTCGACCTGCCGGAAGGTTTCCGCTACACCGTGCTCTCCCGCGAGGGCGACCCGTTGCGCTCGGGTGAGGGCCTTGTGCCGTCCAACCACGACGGCATGGCCGCCTTCGCCGGCAGAGGCGGCCGTACGTACCTCGTCCGCAACCACGAGAACCGCGTCAGCGCGAAGATCCCGGTACCCGCCGTCGAGCGTCTCACCTACGACCCGGCAGGCAAGGGCGGCTGTACCGCCCTCACACTGGACCGCCGCAACCGCGTCCTGTCCGAGCGGGTCGCCATCGCCGGCACTGCCGTCAACTGCGCGGGCGGCCACACTCCTTGGGGCACCTGGCTGACCTGCGAGGAGACCGAGGACAAGGCGGGTACCAACGGCTACGCCAAGGACCACGGCTTCATCTTCGAGGTCGACCCCACCGACCCGCACCGCACTGGCGCCGTCCCACTGACCGCGATGGGCCGCTTCCAGCACGAGGCGATCGCCATCGACCCGCGAAACGGCGTCGTCTACGAGACCGAGGACGCCTTCCTCAAGCCATTCGGCCTGTTTTACCGCTTCCTGCCCAACAAGCCGCTGGGAGGCGCAGGTTCATTGCGCGCGGGCGGCCGGCTGCAGGCGATGCGGGTGCCCGGCGTACCGGACCTGTCGACGATCCAGGACACCGGCGCGGCCTTCGACGGCGTCGAGTGGGTGGACGTACCCGACCCGCTGGCCGCCTCCACCCCCACCCGGCTGCAGGACTACGGCTCGAAGGGGATCACCCACGCCCAGAAACTGGAGGGCTGTTACTGGGGCAGCAGTTGCGTGTACTTCGTGTCGTCCTTCGCCCGCGGCACGGACGGCTCAGCAGCCGACCACTACGGCCAGATCTGGCGCTACGATCCGCAGCGGCGCCGCCTGACCCTGGTGATCGTCTTCGGTCCGGACACCGATGTGCAGTTGCCCGGCGAGTCCCCGGACAACATCTGCCTCTCACCCAGCGGCGGCCTGATGGTGTGCGAGGACGGTAACGGTGCCCAGCACGTCTTCGGTGTCACCCGCCGGGGCGAGGTGTACGCGATGGCGCGCGGCCGACAGAACATCGGCACGCCGGACGCACCTGAATGGGGTGAGTTCGCGGGTGTCACCTTCTCCCCCGACGGCGACACGATGTACGTCAACTGCTACACGCCTGGCACTACCTTCGCGGTGACTGGGCCATGGCGTAGGTAGCGGATCGCGGAACGCCAGTCGTGATCACGCCGGGGCGGGACACCGCCCGCCCGCCCCGGCATGTCAGTGGGCGGTGCCGACGGAGATGCCGAAGCCGGCCGCGATCTGCCGGATCGGCCGAGGGGCGGCATCGAGGTCGAGGGCCTTGCGCCGCGACTCGGGCGGGTAACTGCGAGGCGTGGAGCCTCCTTGAGTGTCTGGAGCATCATCTGTCCAGCAAGGTGACTCCACCAGTCCCGGGACACATCACCGCCGACTGTACTGCCTCAACGACTCCGCAGGATCATGTCCAGGTCGATCGCGTCGGCCATCACCTCGTAGCCCAGGTCACCCGGGTGCAGGTGGTCGCCCGAGTCGTAGGCCGCGAGCATGTACGACGGGTTGGCAGGGTCGCGCACCACCTTGTCGAAGTCGATGACGCCGCCGAACGCGCCGCTGGTACGGATCCACTGGTTGACGGTCAGGCGCTGCTGCTCACCGTATTCGGTGCCGTAGTCGCCGCCGAATCGGCCGTTGGAACCCATGAAGGGCACCAGTGTGCCGCCGTAGATCTTCAGCCCGCGGGCGTGCGCCCGGTCGATGATCTCCTGGTAGCCGGAGATCAGGGTGGCACACTGCAGCGCTGTCCGTCCCCCTCCGGACGGAACCGTTGGCCACGCGTTGCCCAATGGTGATCCTTTGGCCAGTCGTCCGTGCATATGCAGAACGGCAGTGCGAGAGGAAAAGATCGAAACCTCTGCCCAGGGCTTGCTCGTTAAGTGGGCCTGCAGCCGGAATTCGATATCAGCCAGCGCGGGGCAGACGGCTGAACGGTCGTGGCTGAAGCGCGCGGTGCCACCGCGTCGGTGGACTCCACATCAACCGAGCCCACCAGCATGCGGCCGGGGCCCGCAAGCAAGGCGACCTGCAGAACGAACCACCGGGAACCGTGGCAGCAGTAATCCGCGTCCGGGTCTCACGGCTGGGCTGCGTTCGAAGCCGCTGCCCCGGCGCGGGAAGCCCCTGGCAGGAACAGGTTCGGGAAGAACGTGTTCCTGGTTCCAGAGGCTTCACGCGTTGACCGACCGCTCAGCCGCAGTCGGAGACGTGATCCTCCGTTACGTACCCGTGCGCGGCCCGGATCAGGTGGTCGTAGCAGGCGCCGGTGTCTGTCGTCCCCGTCCAGTGCTCGGAGTCTGAGCCGTCGGCGGCGGTCACCACGCCGTTGGTGCGGGCGAGGACGCCGGTCGCGTCGACGATGTCGCGGGTGGTGCCGACGGTACGCCAGTGGTTGCCCTGGCTGACGCTGTCGCTGAGGATGCGGCCCTGGTGGACGGTGGCGGAGAGCGAGTAGTTGTTCCCGTCGGTGAGCAGCGGCACGTCCGAGTCGACGGTGATCGGGTAGTCCCAGGTGTGCTTGGTCGCCGTCGGGCGGCCGTGCTCGGGGGCCGTCGTGACGATGGTGGTGCCCCGCTGCTCCTGCGCCACCGCCTGCTTCTGCCCGCCGCTGGAGACGGCGTCGGTGTTGAGGTAACTCGCGTGCTGCGTCACCGTGGTGCGGACGCGGCCGGCGGAGGTGTCGAGGTAGCCGGAGGTCTTCCAGTCGCGGTTCGCGCTGACGCGGACGTTCACCAGGTCACCGGCGCCCGGGGTCTTCGTCGTGGAGACGGAGGGGCTCAGCGACAGGGTGTCGTCGGTAAGCGCGCCGCTGGTCCGCGCGCCGTGGTGGTCGGTGTCGAGGAACAGCGTGCTGTCCACGGTCCAGCCGTCCGCCGCGCCGTAGGGCGTGATGGTGAAGGTGTGCGGCCTGCCGTCCACCAGCAGTCCGGCGAAGGGCGTCAGGTCCAGGTCGTAGGCCTGGGTGACGAACTGGTCCACCGCCGGGATCGGCCGCCACAGCGTCGGCACGATGCCGCCCGAGTAGACGACGGGGTAGGGCTGCGCGAGCCCGGCGGGCCGCCCGTCCACGGAGACCTGGACCTCGCGGTAAGGGCCGCCGCCGCACAGGAAGTCGGGGTGCTGGTTCGCCACGTCATCGGGCACGGCGGTGAACCACTGCTCGTCGCAGCCGCCGCCGCGGGCGTAGAGCTCCATCCGCACGTGGGTGAGGTTGCGGGGGAGCGTGACCGTCTTCGAGGACGACTGGCCGGGGTTGAGGTTGGTCCAGCCGGTGTCGGTGGTCGAGGCGGAGAGCGGCATGACCTGGTCGGCGGTGTGCGCCGCCGGGTAGCGGCGGTCGGCCTGGTAGTACGTGAGCGTCAGATTCATGTGGTAGACGCCGGTGTAGGTGGAGTTGACAACGTTGCCAAGCGAGACGGCGATGGGCTGCGTCTTCCGCAGCAGCGGGATGAACTCGCTGACGTCCTTCTCCAGCGACCAGCTGATGCCCTCCTGCGTCGGCTCCGGCGTGCTGGTGCGCAGCACCTCCGCACCGCCGATCCACACGCCCGCGAGCCGGTCGTACTGCCGGCCCTGCACGCTGCCGGACCAGTTGAGCACCACCTTGCTCCACGGTCCCGGACAGTCCGCCGGCGGTGTCACCGTCCCGTTCCACGCGGGCGAGGAGAGGGTGTTGCCGAAATCGTGCTGCATCGCCGTGACGGTGCAGTGGTGGGTGTCCGGCCGGCTTACCGGCGGCAGTGCGGTGACCGGGTTCTGGTAGCTGGTCTCGATCTGTCCCGAGTCGGCCTGGGCCGTACCCATCCCGAGCAGCGCGGCGCAGAGCAGTGCGGCTGCTCCGAGCACACCTGCGATGCGTATGCGCATGTGTTCCCCTTCCGTCGATCTTGGCTGCGATCGCACGGGAGGGAACCTTGGCACCCCAGCACGGCAGTACACAAGAGGGGCCGCGCAACTCACCGATCCGCCGCTCCACGGTGCCTGCTGTAGACCCGTTGGACCCGACAGGGGTAATCGGGACGCCCGGCCGTCTGTGGTGAAGAAGGCCGGAGTTCGCGCTGCCGAGGCCCGCCGAGTCTCGGCGACGGCCGAACCCGGCCTGGGCCAGGCGATCGCGTTCGCCCGGACCGCCAACACCGGTCGTGCTCCCCATGCAGGCTGGCGAGGTCGCTGCCTTCCGCCGCCTGCACGCGGCGGACACCTTCTGGTGTGGGCGGTGGCTGGGCGGGTGCGGAGGCCGGCTCGCGATCAAGACCTATCAGGACCGGGTCTGCCACTTCGCCCATATGCCCACCCTCGGACGGGTCCCGTGCCGCCGGGTCGCAGTGGGCGTGGCGAGCGCCGACCACCTCTACATCAAGCAGCAGATCCTCGCCTGGCTAACCGGTCAGTCCATCACCGCGCGCGCCAGCATCCCCGAGGGGGGCGAACGGCTCGGCGACGAGGTGCGCCTACTCACCACTTACTTGTCCTTTGGTGTCCGAGGTAACGGTCGGGGGCCAGGACGAGGAGACGGACCCACCCGAGGACGCCGCTCAGCCCGCCCCGCCCACATCGAACTGGTACCCCGGGTGCAGGACCAGCGCCTCATAGGCGCCGATGAGCCGGCCGATCCGGTCGCTGATCAGGTCGAGCGTCGCCTCGGCGAGCTGCGGACTGGCGGGAGCACAGCGAGGTCGATCAGAGCGCCGGCGGCCTCGACGGCCGCCCAGGCGCCCTCCGCCTGCGCCTCGACCTGCTCCATCCCGCCGTCCTCGTCCTGGTCCGCGTCCGGGTCGTCCATGGTGACCGCGCCGTCGGTGTGCTGATCGTCCAGGAGCAGTGCCAGGCGGCTCCCGCCCCTCCGTCGACTACTCGTTCGGCCTAGTAACGAAGGGGCCGGGCACGAAGCAACGGGGACGGACAGAGAACCGACGGCTACCTTGCACCATGGGTCGGAGACAGGACACCGGGGCCATCAAGGCCTTCCCAGCCGAGCTGGCAAGTGATGGCAGGCGAGCCACGCCAGCGCACGGACACACCACGGCCACTGTTTGCCCCGACGACCCCGGACGCCCGGGAGCGAATGAGCCAGCCCGTCGCTGGCCGGTACGGCGACGCGCGGATCGGGACGCGTCCACACCGCGCTGTGACCGGCATCCGCAAAATACAATTTGAATGACCCTGTCCGCCTTTGCGGGTGTAAGAGAGGTCATGCCATGGACGGAATCGCCGACATGGGGGGCACCCAGGGATGGGGCCCCGTTCATCCACCCAAACGCGATGAACCCGTCTTCGCGGAGGACTGGCAGCGCAAGGCGTTCGCGCTGGCGATTCTCTCCATCCGCGCCGCGAACGGCGGCATCAACACGGACGCCTTCCGGCACGCGCTGGAGCGCCTGGACCGAGCGCATTACATCGACGACGGCTACTTCGGGCGCTTGCTCAACGCCGGCGAGCTGATGCTCACCGAGCGCGCCGTCCTGGCACCGGGCGCGATCGAGGCCCGGGCCCGCAACCTGCGCGGCGAACACGTGCCGGAGCCGCCCGTCACCGAGCCGGTACGGCCGCACTACGCACCCACCGCCGAGGGCTCGCTGCGTTCCCTGGAGACCGCCCCCGCCTTCGGCGTCGGCCAGCGCGTCCGCGCCAGGGCCGTGTCCGTGCCCGGGCACACGCGGTTGCCTGGCTACGTCCGGGGGCGCGCCGGAGTCGTGGAGATCATCCAGCCCGCCCACGTACTGCCGGACACCAATGCGCACTTCCTGGGCGAGAACCCGCAGTACGTCTACTCGGTGCGGTTCGACTCGCACGAGCTGTGGGGCTCCGACGCGGAATCCTTCACCCTCACCGTCGAAATGTACGAAAGCTATCTGGAGAGCACCGCATGACCACCACTACCCGCGGCCACGACGAACCCCCTTCCGTGGCACTGCGCACCGAGGCGCTCGAGCAGCTGCTCACCGAGCGTGGCCTCATCGACCCGAAGGTGATGAACGGGATCATCACGCAATACGAGACCACCGTGGGCCCGCTCAACGGGGCGAAGGTCGTCGCCAGGGCCTGGACGGATCCCGAGTACCGTCACCGGCTGCTGGAGGACGGGACGGCCGCCATCAAGGAGCTGGGCTTCGGCGGGTTCCAGGGCGAGCACATCGTCGCCGTGGCGAACACCCCGACCACCCACCACGTGGTGGTGTGCACGCTGTGCTCCTGCTACCCCTGGCCAGTGCTCGGCCTGCCGCCGAGCTGGTACAAGGACCCCGCCTACCGTGCACGCGTGGTGCGCGAGCCACGCACCGTGCTGTCCGAGATGGGACTCGAACTCGACGACGAGGTGCAAGTCGTCGTCCACGACTCCACGAGCGAGGTGCGCTGGCTGGTGCTGCCCGAGCGCCCGGCCGGCACCGAGCACCTGACCGAGGAGGAACTCGTGCCACTGGTGACGAGGGACGCGATGGTCGGCGTGGCCAAAGCGGCGGCACCATGAGCGCGCCACTGGACATCGAAGGGCCCGCCGCACCGCCCCGCTCCAACGGGGAGCTGCTGTTCACCGAACCCTGGGAGAGCCGCGCTTTCGGCATGGCCGTCACTCTCTACGAAGCCGGCGCGTTCACCTGGCCGGACTTCCAGACCGCGCTGATCGCCAGGATCGCCGCCTGGGAGGCCACAGCATCCCCAGACGAGCCGTACGACTACTACCAGCTCTGGCTGGCCGCCCTGGAGGACGTCCTCGCCGGCCTGTGCGCGGTCTCCTCGGACGAGGTCACCGTACGCGCCCGCGCCCTGGCCCGGCGCCCGCCGGGCCACGACCACCGTGACCTCCACGATCACGACCACCCGCACTGACCCGGGGCCTTGACCTGTGTTCAAGATCAGGGGTCAAGGCCCACGTACTTGGTGTTGACCTCGGCGGCGGTGAAGTCGCGGCCGATCAGGTCCAGGACGTCCGCTGCAGCGTGCTCGGTGACCGCGGCCTGGATGTCGCGGGCGAGGTCACGCCAGGCGCGCCACGCGGTCTCGTAGGTCTCGGACTGCTGCTCGCTCCACGGCTTCCGGGTGGGCGGCCCGTACTGGTCCCGGAGTTGTTCGACCTGTGTCTGCGCTGCGTCTGCTGCGCGCTGCATCTCCACGAGTTCGTCAAAACTGTGTGCCACGGGCGCGGATCCGAAGACGGGCATACGAACGCCCCCGCCTCGACTCGCGAAACGCTGCTGCTACTGCGCCACGAAAGACAGGTCCACCCCGCGGCGCAACTCCTCGCCCGTCTTCCCGAGCCGCTCGCGATCTCCGATCTGCAGCTGGTACTGGCTTGCGCCACTCGGAATGTCCGAGACCGTCAGCCCCCAAGTGCAGCTGTTGCCGACGACCTTGCCCGGAAGGCCTGTACCGAGACGCCCCTGTGAGAGTTCGTGGCCTGACTGATCGAACACGCGGACCGCTACGCCTGGCCGCAGATCGGCGAAGTCGTCTGTGCCGACGCATCCCTCCCCTGTGCGCCGACCCAAGAGCCGAAAACGGTAACCGCACCCCTGGCGGTCAAGGCGGGTCCCGACGGACGACCGTCGTCTTGCCCGCTCAAGGACCACGCGAGACCTACGGCACCGCCCCCGATGATCACACCTATGGCCCCGCTTACGAGGCAGAGGGTCCACCCCCGCGCTCGAGAGCCTGATGAGCTCTTACCAGTTTGATCAGCTGACATGGGGCGATCTTGGCAGCCACCAGAGACGCCGGCCCTTGAAGTGCTGAGATCGTGACCACGAACCGACGGACGGCGGCGCACACGTCGGGCCCACAGCCCAACACTCGAGGCGCGCCCAGTCCGTCGCATCCAGTTCGAGGGAGTCACCCGACAGCGATCCGCACCCCCTGCGGCCGTCCCTCCGCCGCACGGTCCGTCTCTCCTGTTCCCGCCCAGCCTGCGCCGATCATCGCCTTCCCGGTGGCGCCGCTGCGGGGCGCAGGATCGCGGTCGATCCCGTCAACATTCACCTGGCGGGCATCCGCGCCGGTCGCGTTGTCAGTGGTGGCAGGCAGGATGACGGTCATGACAACACCTGCAGCTGTGATCGTGGATGCCGCCGCCTACGCCCAGGCCGTCGAGGAGGCAGTGAAGGCGTCCGCCGCCTACTACGCGGGCGGCACCTCGCCGCTGGACGACGACGCCTACGACCGCCTCATACGAGGCATCTCCGCGTGGGAGGCCGATCACCCTGAGCAGGTGCTGCCCGACTCGCCGACCGGGAAGGTGGCCGGCGGCGCGGTCGACGGCGATGTCCCGCACACGGTGGCGATGCTCAGCCTGGACAACGTGTTCTCGCCCGAGGAGCTCACCGCGTGGAACGCGTCGCTGGCCCGCCGCATCGGCCGCGACGTCGCGCGGTTCAGTGTCGAACCGAAGCTGGACGGTCGCGCAGTCGCGGCCCGCTACACCCGCGGCCGCTTGGCAAGGCTGATCACGCGGGGCGACGGGACGGCCGGGGAGGACGTCTCGCACGCGATCGGCACCATCGACGGACTGCCCGAGCATCTGGCCGAGCCGGTGACGGTGGAGGTGCGCGGCGAAGTACTGATGACCACTGCCCAGTTCGAGAACGCCAACGAGGTACGCACAGCGCACGGCGGGCAGCCGTTCGCCAACCCTCGCAACGCCGCGGCAGGCACTCTGCGGGCCAGGGACCGTTCCTACACCGTGCCGATGACATTCTTCGGCTACGGACTGCTGCCCCTCGCCGACACCGAAACCGTGCTTACCGCCCGGCTCAGTGAGAGCGCACATAGCGATCTGATGGCTCAAGCCGCCTCCCTCGAAGTGAACACGACCGCCGGGACCGCGGTGCCCGGCATCACCGCCACGACCGTGGAGGAGGTCCTGGCCCGCGTGCAAGAGATCGCCGCACTGCGGCCAGGGCTGCCGTTCGCCATCGACGGAATCGTCATCAAGGCCGACCTCGCCGCCGACCAGCAAGCCGCCGGCTCGGGCTCACGCGCCCCGCGCTGGGCGATCGCCTACAAGCTGCCCTTCGCCGTCGAGAAGATCACCCGGCTGCTGCAGGTGGAGTGGAACGTGGGCCGCACCGGTATCATCGCCCCCCGCGCCGTGCTGGAACCGGTCGAGATCGACGGCTCCACCATCACCTACGCCACGCTCCACAACCCTGCCGACATCACCCGCCGCGACCTGCGCTTGGGCGACCACGTCATGGTCCATCGGGCCGGCGACGTCATCCCCCGCATCGAGGCACCTGTCGCCGACCTGCGCACCGGCGACGAACAGACCATCACCTTCCCTGAGGCCTGCCCGCGCTGCGAATCCGACATCGACACCAGCGAGCAGCGCTGGCGCTGCGCCAACGGCCGCAACTGCCACCTCGTGGCCTCCCTCTCCTACGCCGCCGGACGCGACCAGCTCGACATCGAAGGACTCGGCCACACGCGCGTCGTCCAACTCGTCGAGGCCGGACTGGTCGCTGATCTCGCCGATCTGTTCACCCTCACCCGCGACCGGCTTCTCGGCCTGGAACGGATGGGCGAGACCAGCACCGACAACCTCCTCAACGCCATCGCCGCAGCCAAGAACCAGCCCCTGTCACGGGTGCTGTGCGCGCTCGGCGTGCGGGGCACCGGCCGCTCCATGTCCCGCCGTATCGCCCGGCACTTCGCCACCATGGACAACATCCGCGCCGCCGACGCCGAATCCATGCAGCAGGTTGAGGGCATCGGCACCGAGAAGGCCCCGTCCATCGTCGCCGAACTCGCCGAACTCGCCCCGCTCATCGACAAACTCGCCACGGCCGGCGTCAACATGACCGAACCCGGCGCCACCCCACCCACCACGGCGGACACCGACGCCGACGGCACCACGGTGGCCGCGGAACAGGCAGACGGTCCGCTGGCTGGGATGACCGTAGTGGTCACCGGCGCGATGACAGGCCCCCTGGAGAAGCTCAGCCGCAACCAGATGAACGAGCTCGTCGAACGTGCCGGCGGCCGTGCCTCCTCCAGCGTCTCCAAGAAGACCAGCCTCGTCGTCGCCGGAGAAGGCGCCGGATCCAAGCTCACCAAGGCCGAATCCTTCGGCATCCGGCTGGCCACCCCCGACGAGTTCGCTGCCCTCCTCGCGGACTACCTCAGCTGACCTTCCAGTGCGGAAGTTGATGCAACTCACAGCCAGCGTCGACCTACCAACCTGGGTCACGCAGCGTCCATCCCGCCTGCGGCCAGATGCCTGACGGTCGCTCGCTGGTCGGCAGCGTGCAGTTCGCCCAGGCGCTGGCGGAGCAGGAGCTCGGCGGCGCGGCGACCCGCCGCAGCCGCGGCCTCCATGGCAGCCGCCTGCGGCGCCGCGGCCGCGGCGCCGCAGGCACGCCTCGTACGCAGCATCGGCCTCCGCCACCGCGTCCTCCGCTCCCAGCAGCCGGCACAGCGCCGCCTCGTGCCGCTTGTCCCGGATCCGCCGCGCCACCTGCGGCGCTGTGAACTCGACCAGAGCCGGATCGGCGTCCGGACCGCATGCCCGTTCACACGCCGAAGCCAGCAGGGCGCGGGTGTCTGTCTCACACTGCCGGGTGAACTCGGCGACCGCGGCCGAGTCCGACAAGTCGACCCGCGCGGCGACGGCCAGGTTGACCGCCTCCCGCACCAGCAACTCGGTGCGGCGCCGGTAGGAGCACCCCGGGCACAAGCCCGCACACGCGGGCAGCCCGCAGTCCGCACACGGCGCCTGCCTACGGGTCAGCTCGGCCTCCTCCTCGAGGGCTCGACGCCGCGCGATCGCCTGCTGACGCTGCTCGACCTCCCGCGCAGCCCTGGCCCGCCGAGCGCGGGCCCGCTTCTCCTCGAGGGCGGTCTCCTCGCGCAGGCGCCGCTCGACCTCGGCGCGGCACGCGGCCGGGTCGCGGTACGTCATCCCGCCTTCCACCTGGGCCGCGACCCGCGCCCGCAGCGCGCGCCGCGTGTGGACGATGTTTCCGCAGGTCGGACAGTCGGAGCCGGTATCAAGGCGGATGCCGTCGTCGCACCTCAGGTCCGGGCAGGCAGGACGTTGGAACATGCCTCGCCCGAGCAGCCAACCGATCGGTTCGCGTACCAAGGCCTCGCCACCGACCTCCTTCAGCCGGTCGGTGAGGCGGGCGGCTAGGAATCGGGGGGGCGTCGTTCGGTGAGGTGATGCCCGCAAGCCTGGTCAACTCGTGGGCTGCAGCCTGGAGCACCAGGTGCTGCTGGCCGCGGCTAAGGCCGGTCCATAGCCACCGGACTGGTCGCAAGGCCACCTGCATGCGTAGGTCCTGCGACGCCTGTCGCTGTGGCCCGAGGCTCCGTCCGACAGGCTCGTGCCGGGCTTCCATCCGCTCGCCGTTGGCCCCTGCGCGGCCTGTCCTGAGGTGATGCTGAGGGGGATCGTGGGCTTTTCCCCGCGCAGCGGGCCTGGCGGAAGGGCCCCAGCTTGGCGCGGCAACGCAGGGGTCAGCTGCGTCGAATCCTTGTGCGTGGACGCGCGTCCCGGCTGCCGGCAGTACACCGATTCGGCTCCGCCGGAAAACCCACCACCCACCTCGACCCTTTCCCTGCGCACAGCAGCCACAGGTGAGTGACCAGCGTGTAGGCCTACAGTTGCCCCACCGTTCCGCGGCACTGGAAAAGAGCAGGTGACCTGCGACTTCTCTGCTCTCGAACTGTTCTGATCCACCCCTCCAGTTGCGTCTGCAGCTTGTGCTTGAACTTGCCCGCTCCTGCGTGGACCCCTCGGTGCTCGGCCGGCAGCACGGGCTTCTGCACGCATCCGGCCGAAGGCTTCCGCCACCACTGGAATCAGGAGCCGCTCACGCGTTCCGTGGACTACCGTCACCACACCTTGCGTCTGGAGGCGCTCGAGTACCCGCTCCCCCTCCGCGCTGTCTCGGCCGAGCAATCTTGCGAGAGTCGCTGCCAGTCGGCCTCGGCCGTCGACCCGGCCTGCGCAGAGACGCACTGTGCCATCCGGCCGACCGTGCAGCACGGCAAGCAACAGCGCGAGGCGGTCCGTCGCCGCCCCGTGTCCCCCGCGGCCCGCGAGAAGTCCTGGGGGCGTGCCCGACCAGCCAGGAGCGAAGAGAACCTCCAGCAGCCGGAGGAGGGTCGCGTACTCCGGCTTCGATAGCCGCAGCAGGTGGGCACGATCGCCGTACTGGCGGGCTGCGGCTAGCCGCGTCACCTGCCAGGTGATGCCGACCGTACGGTTCGACCCCGAGGCTTTGGCCTCCCAGCTCTCCGCCGGTCCACGCTGAAGCCGCGGCCGCACCGAGCTGCGCACCAGGGACGCCGACGTGCCCAGCCACCGGCCGAGCTCGCCGGCCGTCACCGATGCGGTCATGCTGGCTGCGTTGGTCTTGGCCGCGAGCACGACCAGACCAAGGCTCACGCTGTCCGGCATGAAGGCGTCCACCAGGCCGAAGTCGGTGATCGAGTTGTCGAGCTTCTCAATCGCCGTGTGCACTCTGGAGGTTCGCCGTGGTCCCAGTCTCGGGCAGTGCGGCCTCGCGCCGGTGGTCGGCGGCTCCTTACTCTCCCCCGTCGGCGGAATGGAGCTGGAAGTCGACGACGACGCAACCAACCTGTCCGTCATCGGTGCGGCCGATCCAGACGGGATAGGCCCCGTCGCCCTGGCCGGCACGGAAGGCGATGAGGTTCGGCTCGGGCTCCGGGCTGGGCAGTTCGACGCTGAAATGGCTGTCGAGGGGGATGAACAGGTCCTCGTCCAGTTGGTCTTCGATCACCGTCCGAGTCGCATCCATGAAAGCCGCTGTGCCGGTATCCACCCCAACCCCGTAGAACTGGCCCTCGCCGAGCAGCCCGAGGTCCTCGTCGGGGCTGAGGGCCATTTCCCACTCGCGGGGCGGGACGTCCAGGAACGTCACCCTGGCCGCGGCGACATTGACCCCGCGTGTCGTGCGCAATAGCGACAGCGTGACCGGGAACTCGCCCGGTGGCACAGCGACGGTCCGTGGGTCGCTGATCCAGCCGGGGTCCGAGACCGCCAGCTGCCCTGACGTGATCCGCAGCAGGCCGGCGTCAACGGGTTCGACGCTGACCGGCCCGTCCGCAGTGTCGCTCGCGCCCGGACGGAACAGTTGCTCGATTCCGGTGGCGCGCAGCGGTCCCGACCCTTCGTCCACCGACACGTCGGTCAGGACTACGGCCGTGGCGGGCTCATGACCCTGCTGGGCGAGGAACGGCGCAAACACCTGCCAGTCGCCGAATTCCGGTACGGGACAAAGGTAGCTTTCGACGGGCGCCGCAAACCGCCGCACGGGGACGCTCGACGGGCCGGATGTTCGATCGTGCAGTGACTCCGTCGACGCTCCCCGTGGCCCGGCAAACTCGGACCTCACCTCGACCTGCCCGTCGGCCGAGACAGTCGTGGTCTCCTGAACATTCCACTTCCCGGACGAGTGCTCCTGCTCGCTGGAAAACTGCCATCGGGTGTTCCGCTGAGCCAGCAACATCCCCGTGCTGTGCGGCTTGAGGTCGATCATCTGCATGCACCAGGACCTGTCGTCGAACAGATACACACGCCACATCCGGCGCGGCCAGTATTCGACCAGTGCCAGCGGTCGCTCCCGCGCGGACAGCAGAACCGCGTAATCCATCCCGGCAGCATGCTTGCGTGCCGCGAGCGCGCGCGACATCGGGTCCGGATGGGTCATTCCGCGATAGGAACCCCACATCTCGCCGTACGACACATCAAGACTGTCGAAAATCACAGCCGCACATCTCCCCCCCGTGGCACCAGCCACCCCCGAGCAGTGACGCTCGACGGGTGACCCCTGCCGCAACGCCCTGCCCTTCCGAAGCTTCGTTGTGCCGCAGTCTGCCACTGAGGTGTGACACAGAGGATTGTGGGAGGCCCGCAACCTGGGGTTACCGACGAAATGTGCCGCCTCAGGTGAGGAAACACAGTTGGTTCGGCACTGCGGGTGCCGATAAATCATCCGCGCAGGTCACAGCATTGATTGCCTTAGCGGCGAGCCGCGCACGCCGCCCTTTGATTGTCTTCCCGCAGACCAATGAGGACGGCATCATGATCTCTCGTGCTGCTGCGTCTGGCCTACCTCGCCGCCACCAACGCCTTCGCCCTGCTACGTCTGCTGCCGATGAGCGACCGGGACAAGGACATCGAGATCCTCGCCCTGCGGCACCAGCTGCTGGTCCTGCAACGCCAGGTCGGCAAGCCGACGTTCACCGACACCGACCGGGTGATCCTGGTCGGTCTGCTCCGCCGCCTACCGAGGGAGAAGCTGCGGCATCTCCTGCTGCTGGTCCGCCCGGAGACGATCGTGCGCTGGCACCGCGACCTGCTCACGCGGAGCCATGCCGCGACCTGCGCGCCAAAGCGTCGCGGACGCCCGCCGACCGTCCGCTCGATTCGCGCCCTGGTGCTGCGCCTGGCCCGGGAGAACAGCTCGTGGGGGGTACCGCCGGATCCACGGTGAGCTTGTGGTGCTGGGCATCAAGGTCGCCGCCTCCACCGTCTGGGAGATCCTCAAGGAGCACGGCATCCCGCCCGCGCCCGAACGGCAGAGCACGACCTGGGCGGACTTTCTGCGCAGCCAGGCCGACGCACTGCTCGCCTGCGATCTCTTCGAGGTCCGCACCCTGGCCGGGGCGCGGCTGTACGTCTTCGCCGTCATCGAGCACGCGACAAGGCGCATCCGGGTCCTGGGCGCCACCGCGCACCCGACCGCGTAGTGGATCGTGCAGCTCGGGCGTAACCTCCTCATGGACCTCGAGGACGCCGGCCGCAAGGCCAGATTCCTGATCCGCGACCGCGACTCGAAGTTCACGACCGCCTTCGACGCCCTTGTGGCCGACGCCGGCCTGAAGGTGATCACCACAGGCATCCAGATGCCCGGGATGAACTCCCTCATGGAGCGCTGGATACAGACCTGCCGACGCGAGCTCCTGGACCGCACCTTGATCTGGAACCAGAGCCACCTCCTCTACGCACTACGTGAGTTCGAGACCCATTACAACGAGCACCGACCACACCGGACCCTCAAGCAAGCCGCACCGCTCCGCCCGCTCCCCCAACCGGTCAACGGCCCACCACAGCTCGGGGACCTGAAGGTCCGCCGACGAGACCGACTCGGCGGAGCCCTCCGCGAGTACCGACAGGCCGCTTGACCAGGCCGGATGATTATTCGGCACCCGCACATCCGCCCCACCTTTCGGGCTTTCTGGTTGCATATGCAGCGAGCAGCGCACTTGAGCGGCGCCATCCACGATCCGCTGCTCTGGCCCGGCGATACATGCATGCACGTGAGCCCCGTCCGGGATGCGAGCGGCAGGTTAGTTCGCTCAGGCGGAAAGCCGGACAACACGCATATCAAGGCATCAGGCGCGCGAAACGCCGCCAGCCCGCGCGCCCGCCGCACCACATCCGCTACGGCAGAGCATTCGCCCTGCTACTCCCGGCACCGGCAGCCTTCGAGAACAGCGCAGCGGCCGATCTCATCGACCCTGGCGAGTGATCACCGGGTAGGCACACTGGCCTCACTACCCTCAGAACACTCGGGAGGCCCGCCTTGCGCGACTCCCCACACGCCCCCATCACCGACCTCACCGCTGGCGCAGCGCAAGCCCACGAGCTGTACTCCTCGTACGTGGAGGCTGGATTTACCGAGGACCAGGCTCTCCGCATCACCATCGGCATCCTGACCGCTGGAATCGCAGGCGGTGGTCAGTGACCGCCGTCTGCCCGGGGCCGTGCAACAACGCCTGGCGTAACGCCGAGGCTGCCGGCCAGCCGCACGATATCCCCGCCACGTGGGGCCAGCCCATCCACTGCCTCCGCTGCGCCAACCGTGCGCACTCCCAACTCGCCGAGCTGCCGGAGCTGGTCGTCGCGATCGGCCTCGAAGCCGTCCACGGCACCGCGCCGAGGAGCAGCGGGACCATCGGCCGGACGGCCACGCCCTGCTGGCCCGGTCAGGCTTCGCGCCTGCTCACGGACCACATCGTCGAGGGCCTCCTCGGTCTGGAGGACGCCATCCCCGCCGTCCGCCGCCTGCCCGGCCGGGCCGCCCGGGGCCGAGAAGGCGCCGACGTCACGGCGTCCGTGACGTTCCTTCGCGCGCACCTCGGCTGGGCACTGGACCGCTACCCCGGCGAGACCGACTCGATCAGCGGCGAAACGATGGACCCGGCCGCGCTGATCCGCCGATGGCACAGGACCGCGGAACGGTTCACGCGCAGGGATCCGCGGCTGGAGCACCATCGGGTGCCGTGCCCGCGCTGCGACATGCTGACCCTGTTCCGGGCGGACGATGACGACTACATCGGATGCCGGAACCTGGCGTGCGAGGTGCTGCTCGCCCCCAGCGAGTTCGAGGAGCACACGCAACGGCTGGCCCGGAAGTACGACTTGGCGAAGGCGGCTTGACTCTGTCGCGAATAGGTGTCAGATTTGCGGCGGATCAGTATGCCTCCGAAAGGGCCCCGGACCTCGTGCCGGGGCCCTTTCGCGTACCGCCGGAAGGGAGGCCCCGATGCACCTCGACGGCGACCTGACGCACACCCTGTGGACCACCGCCGAAGCAGCCGCAGCAGCCGGCGTGTCACCAGACGTGATCTATCAGTGGAAGCGTCGCGGGAAGATCCGGCCGGTCAACAGGCGTGGCTGGCCCCGCTACCGGGCTCTCGACGTCCTCCACGCCGAGCAGGCCACCCGCCAGCGCGCCGGGCGCACGTACGCGGCCACATGCTGAGCCCGGAGGCGACGATGACCAACGTTGAGCAGCCCACGTTCTGCTCGTCTCGTCCGGTGCCGGGCCAGTTGCTGACGGCCGCCTGTGGCGAGTGCGGCCACGCCCAGGTTCTGCACATCGGCGTCGAGCACTGCCCGGTGTGCGAGC
This sequence comes from Streptomyces carpinensis, assembly GCF_002154505.1. Classification (GTDB taxonomy): domain Bacteria; phylum Actinomycetota; class Actinomycetes; order Streptomycetales; family Streptomycetaceae; genus Streptomyces; species Streptomyces carpinensis. The sequence continues at coordinate 17,502 of NZ_MUBM01000192.1, forward strand.
TGGTCCACCACAACGAGCGCATGCGCGCCGTGACTAGCGAGACGACCGTGCAGGTCGAGATCACAGGGGACGCGACAGCGTTGGAGAGAGCCGTCCGCGCTGAGACGCGCAGGCCCCTCCGCTGGAGCGGGCTGCACCCCGCATAAGACATCCGCCGTCGGCCGCGTTGAGGGTCGCGGCCGGCGGCGGATCACCACACCAGACCGAGGGCGTTCCCTCGCACATACCGCTTTCCAGGGAGGGCCCGGTGTCGGCGAACTGACTGTTGTGAAGGGCCTCGTGCACGTCCGGCTCGTCGCCGCCGACGGGACGGTCAAGGTCGACGAGGAGACCTCGAACCTCATCACGCAGATCGGCGACCAGTTCCTCATGGAGCGGGCGACGGGCATCACTTCTCCGCCCGCGCAGGCCACCGGCATGCGCCTGGGCACCGGCTCCACCGCGACCGCGAAGACGGGCGCCGGTGCGGCCCTGGTCACGTACCTGTCCGGCTCCAACAAGGGGTTCTATGCCACGTACCCGCAGTCGAGTCCGTCGGCGCCGAACGACCTGCGGCACGCTCAGCCGCCCTCCCTGCGCGCGACCGAAAGGCGGGAGGCAGTACCCGAGAGCACGTCACCCACCCGTCGCCGGTCATCAACCACCTCCGCAGGTCAGCGCACCCGGCCCCGTGGCCTCAGAGGCGTCGCCGGCAGCTCGGGGGCCGGCAGAGGAGCGCCGTCGTACCCCTTCACCTCCCCGAACCGCGTCCCTTCCATCCAGTCCCGGCGCGCCTGCTCGATCTCCTCCTGGGTACGGCCGATCCAGTTCCAGAACATAGCGAACCCTGCGCGCATCAGTGCAGGTCAGCGGCGTTCCGGACCGCCGACGGTGAGCAATCTGTCACCGTCGGTCCCGGAGGAGTTAGCAACCGTGAGTTCCACCGCCCTGGTTCGTGGGATGGGGTCGT